>JBEBXE010000227.1:0-5705 GCA_040391705.1 Aerobium aerolatum | reverse complement strand
CTGTCGGCAAGGCGGTCGATGATCTCGTCGCAGAGACCGACGAATGTTTCCAGGCTCGAAGTCGGGCACGCCCCGTCGTCCTGAAACCGCCCGGCAACCGCGTCAAAGGCCTTCAGCGGCGCGAAGCGAACAGTGACCAGGCGCTTGCGCGACAGGATGAAACCGACAGGTGCGACTTGCGGAGCGCTGCCTTTCACACGCGTGACCATCGGCACGCTCATGGAAAGCACGCCGTCGCGCACCTTAAGTCGACTTGAGCGTTCGATCTCGCTGAGATCCTCGCGGCTCGGCAGGACGCCGCCAGCCATCTTTTCGACCTGCGCCAACTCCGCCGGCGTCGGATCATGAAGATCCAGCCAAATCGGCTGCACTTCCGGAGATGTGGGTCGTGGATAAACGCTCAGCATTGAACAACTCGGCCCATCAGAGATACTCCGGCGTCTCTAGCACACCCCGTACTTTCCCGCGAATACATCATCCTTCGACGAGGCGAGCAGAAGCGTGGACGATCGCACGCGACAGACCCTTGGACATTACGGCGATGTCACAAAGCCGGCCGGAGCTTTTTTGTCTTCCATGCGTTTCACCGAAGTCCGCCGTTGCAACGACGTCTTCGTTGGAAGGAAGCCCCGATGCCCGATCACAAGCCATTGGCCGGCCAAAAAGCCCTCGTGACCGGGGCCAGTTCCGGCATCGGCCATGGCGTCGCAATCGCTCTTGGTCGGGCGGGAGCCGATGTGGTGGTGAATTATGTCAACGGCGACGATGCCGCGAATGCCGTCGTCAATGAAATTCGGCAAACCGGCAGCAAGGCAATCGCGCTTAAAGCCGACGTTTCCGTGGAGGATCAGGTCGCCGGCATGTTTGACCGCGCCGTGCGCGAATTCGGCACGATCGACATTCTGGTCAGCAATGCCGGCCTGCAGCGCGATGCTGCGTTTACCAGGATGTCTCTGGAGCAGTGGAACACTGTCCTTTCCGTCAATTTGACCGGTCAGTTCCTGTGCGCCCAGGCAGCGACGCGCGAGTTTCTGCGGCGCGGCATCGTGCCGTCCGTGTCGCGCGCCGCCGGCAAGATCATCTGCATGAGCTCGGTGCATCAGGTGATCCCGTGGGCCGGACATGCGAACTACGCAGCGTCCAAAGGCGGCATCAAACTGCTGATGGAAAGCATGGCGCAAGAGCTGGCGCCTCAGCACATCCGCGTCAACGGGATTGCGCCGGGCGCGATCCAGACGCCGATCAACACTTCGGCCTGGAACACGCCCGAAGCACTCAAGGGCCTGCTGACGCTGATCCCCTATGGGCGGATCGGCCTGCCTGAAGACATCGCACGCGCCGCCGTCTGGCTGGCCTCCGACGAGTCCGATTACGTTGTCGGCTCCACGCTTTTCGTCGACGGCGGCATGACGCTCTATCCCGGATTTTCGACAAACGGTTGAGGACGATGACGAAGCATTGCGGATCAAGGAACGGCTGATATGACCGTGACGTTTTCAACCGACCTCACCGCAGCTGCGCGCGAGCTTCCCCATTTCTGGGAACATACCGTCGGCAGCTGCCACGCCACGACTGGCCTGCGCGCTGACTGGCAGGCGCAACTGAAGCAGGCGCATGACGAACTCGGCATGCGCCACGTGCGCTTCCACGGCATTCTGAGCGACGACATGGGAACCCTCATCGGCGAAGGCGACACGCTGTTCTATTCGTTCTTCAACACCGATCAGATTTTCGACTTCCTTCTCTCGATCGGCATGAAGCCGTTCGTCGAATTGAGCTTCATGCCGACCGTTCTGGCTTCGGGCAGTCAAACGGTTTTTCATTACAACGCCAATGTCACGCCGCCGAAAGACTATGCGCAATGGTCGGTGCTGATCCGCAAACTGGTAGGCCACTGGGTTGAGCGCTACGGCCTCGACGAGGTGCAGACATGGTTCTTTGAAGTCTGGAACGAGCCGAACCTGACGGCGTTTGGCAGCGGCAGGCAGAGCGACTATTTCGAGCTGTACCGTTACACCGTCGAGGCCATCAAAGGCGTCGACGCGCACTTGAAAGTCGGCGGCCCGGCGACGGCCGCCAATGCGTGGATCGAGGATTTCCTGAATTTTTGCCGCTCGAACGAGCTACCCGTCGATTTCATCAGCACGCATCACTATCCGACCGACGATTTTGGCAAGCCGGGCGACGACACCGAAGCGCAACTGGCCGCGAGCCGGCGCAGCGCCTTGCGCGACGAAACGCGCATCGCACGCAAGCAGGCTGGCGACCTGCCGCTCTACTATACCGAGTGGTGCACCTCGTCGAACCCGCGCGATTTCATGCACGACGACCCCTATGCCGCCGCGTTCATCGTCAAGACGATCCTGGAAGCGAACGGACTGGTTCAGGGCTACAGCTACTGGACGTTTTCGGACATTTTCGAGGAGAACTATTTCCCCTCGGTGCCCTTCCATGGCGGGTTCGGGCTGCTGAACATCCACGGCATCGCCAAGCCGGCCTATCGCGCCTTTCAGTTGTTGCATCAACTGGGGACGCAGATGCTGCCGGTCGAAGGCAGCCACGAAACCGTCGATGCCTGGTTCGTGCGCGGCGACCCGCATTCTACCCTCGTGCTGACGAACTTTGCCCTGCCGCGTCATCCGATCGCAACGCAGCAGGTTTCCTTTACGCTCAAATCTGCGCCATCCACGATGAATGCGTCGATCCAACGGATCGACCTCGATCACGCCAATCCCAAACGCCATTGGGAGCAGATGGGCAAGCCCGACTATCTCAGCCCTGAGACCGTCAATGAACTCAAGGAACTGTCTCAACTCCGGACGGAACCGCTTGCGGTCAACAGCTATGACGGCACGTTCAGTCTTGACGTGACGATGCCGCCGCAATCGGTCGCGGCAATTCATTTTACGAGCAAATGATGGACGCCCGGGCGCAGCTTTCGGATGATGCGCTGGTGATGCGGCTTCAGCGCGCCGCCTTCACCTATCTGATCGACTACGCCGATGCCGACACCGGCCTCGTTGCGGATACGTCGCGGCCGGGATCGCCCTGCAGCATCGCCGTCGTCGGCTTCGCGCTCTCCTGCTATCCGATTGCGGTCGAGAACGGCTGGATGTCGCGCGACGATGCGGCAACCCAAACGCTCAAGGTTCTCCGGTTCTTTTCCCAGAGCACACAAAGCACTGCGCCAGACGCGACAGGCTACAAGGGCTTCTACTATCACTTCCTCGACATGCAGACGGGCAAGCGGGTCTGGCAGTGTGAACTCTCGTTGATCGACACCGCGTTGCTGATCGCAGGCATCCTGGTCGCCGGACGCTATTTCGACGGCGATAACGACGAGAGCGAAATTCGCGACCGCGCCGACGCGCTCTATCGCCGCGTCGACTGGCGCTGGGCGCAGGACGGAAGCTCCGGGCTCTCACAGGGGTGGAAGCCGGAATGCGGCTTTCTCCACTATGGCTGGGAAGGCTACAACGAAGCCACGATCCTCTACGTTCTGGGTCTTGGATCGCCGACCTTCCCGCTCACCCAAAGCGGCTATGAGAGATGGAGCCTGACCTATCAGTGGGAGAACCTGCTGGGCCACGATGTTCTCTATTCCGGCCCGCTGTTTACGCATCTGTTTTCCCATGCGTGGCTCGACTTCCGCGGCATTCGCGACGCGTTCATGCGGGAAAAGTCCAGCGACTATGTCGAGAATACGAAAAGCGCCATCGCCATTCACCGCGAATATGGCGAACGCAATCCCTACGGGTTCAAGGCCTATAGCCGCGATTTCTGGGGCGTGACGGCCGGCGATGGCCCGTCGGCACCGGAATTGCGCGAAAATGGCAGAGATCGCCGCTTCTTCGGCTATATGTCGCGCGGCGTGCCCTATGGGCCGGACGACGGGACGATCGCCCCCTGGGCGATGCTCGCAACGCTGCCCTTTGCTGCCGACGCCGCGCTCGCCGGCACGCGCCACCTGCTCGAACACTACCCGCAGGTCTGCGAACAAGACAGATTCTCAAGCGGCTTCAACCCGACGCTCTGCTTCAGTGCCGGCGGCTGGCTCTCGGAAGGCTGGTATGGCCTCGACCAGGGCCTGCTGGCGATGATGCTCGAAAATCATCGCACCGGAATGATCTGGGAGATCATCCGGGGCAGTGACTATGTCCGCAACGGCCTCAGGCGTGCGGGATTCGAAGGCGGATGGCTGTAGAGATGGAAAACACCACGCCACGGGCAAAGCCCGACCACGAAAGCATCTTTCTTCGGCGTGTACGGCCGCACAACTGGACGAACCCCGAACCACGCAGCGTCTACGATCTCGCCATCATCGGGGCTGGACCGGCCGGTCTGGCAGCGGCGGAATATGCGGCGCAGAACGGCTTTGCCGTTGCCCTCATCGAGCGTAACCGCCTGGGTGGCAATTCGCTGAATGCTGGGTCGGTGCCGTCAAAGGCGATCATCCGCACCGCCAAAATCTATGGCACCTTGCGGAACGTCGATGAGTTTGGTGCGCCCATACCGGATGAACCCGCCCTCGATTTCCATACGGTCATGGCGCGCATGCGCCGAATCCGGACGCGCATCTCGGCATATAATGCGGCTGAAGACTTTACGGCGCTTGGCGTCGACGTCTTCTTCGGCGAGGCCCGGTTCGAAAACGCAGGCACGCTTCGTATCGGCGACATGCTTCTCCGTTTCAAAAAGGCGCTCGTCGCCACGGGGGCGCGCCCGAAAACCCCCGACATTCCGGGGCTCGCGGCGATCGGTTATCGCACCAGCGCCACGATTTTCGACTTGGGGGCGCTACCGAAGAGCCTTGCCGTCATGGGCGGTGGCCCGCTCGGTTGTGAGCTGGCACAGGCCTTTTGCCGGCTGGGTTCGCATGTGACGATCGTGCAGAATGACCCGAAATTCCTGCCGCGCGAGGAACGGGATGCCGCCGAAATCCTGTCTCGCTCGATGGCGCGCGACGGCGTGGAAATTCGCCTGAACACCTCCGTCATTGCCGCACGGCAAGACGGTAGCGCCAAGGTGCTGGAGACCATGAACAACGAGGTGCGGGGTGAGGTCCGAGCCGACGAGATTCTGGCCTGCGTCGGGCGCACACCCAATGTGGAGATGCTGGATCTCGATGCAGCCGGCATCGCCCTCGACCCGGCACAGGGCATCGAGGTCGACGACTTCCTGCGAACCACAAATCCGGATGTCTATGCGGCTGGCGATGTCTGCCTGTCGCTGAAATTCACCAATGCGGCGCAATTTTCCGCGCGAGCGGCCGTCAACAACGCGCTGATGCAGGGCCAACAGCGGCAGAGCAGCGCGATCATCCCCTGGTGCACCTATTGCGATCCGGAAATCGCGCATATCGGCGCGCATGTCTGGGAAGCACGCCGGCAATCCATTCCGATCAAGAGCTTCACCGTGATGATGACGGATGTCGATCGGGCCATCATGGACGGGCAGGACACTGGTTTCTGCAAGATCCACGTCGCGGAAGGCACCGACACGATCCTGGGCGCGACCATCGTCGCCTCGCGGGCCGGTGAGATGATCAATGAAATGGCCGTCATCATGAGCCTTGGCATGGGCATGACCGCGCTGGCCGAAGTGGTCCATTCCTACCCGACGCATTCCGAGGCAATCCTGATGGCAGCCCAGGCTTGCAGGCGAGAGTTAGAGCGATCTCACCGAAAAGAAACTGACGAATAGTA
>JBEBXE010000226.1:0-5722 GCA_040391705.1 Aerobium aerolatum | reverse complement strand
CATCACCAGCGACAAGCCCGACATCGACGTGACGCCGAGCGGGCCGACCTTCGTTGCCGGGGGCATCGACACGCCCGACGCGACGACACTGCCGACGCTACCGCTGCCGGGCCCGATCCTCAGCGGCGCGGCGCTGGCTGCCGCACTCGGACCGCAATTTGCCTATTACGATGATTATGCGAAGAGTTTCGTGTCGCAGTTCATCCGTGGGGCCGAGAAGATCGAGATGGTGCAGTTCAATCTGGAGATCGTGCTGGTCGACATGACCGCGATCGACGATCCGACCGACATCGCCTATACACGGCGCTGGGTGACCGACGACGGTCATGTGATCTCGACCATCGGCCACCTGCAGGACTTCCTCGATTTCGGCATTGCCTGATTCATGACTACATCGACAGGGTCGCATGACGCGGCAAATGTTTGCGGCGTCATCGTCACCTATCACCCCTCGGCAGAGATGCTGGAGGCGCTGGTGCGCGCGGTACGTCCGCAGCTGAGCCATCTGGTGATCATCGACAACGGTTCGCGCTTCGACTTCTCTGCACTGCTGGCCGCGACGTCGACCGAACTGATCGAGCTCGGCGACAATTACGGCATCGCCCATGCGCAAAATGTCGGCATCGACCACGCCCGCACCAAAGGCGCCGAATTAGTGCTGCTGATGGACCAGGACAGCGTGCCTGCGCCCGACATGGTGGACACGCTTCTCGGTGCGATTCGTGACCTCACTGAGCGCGGCCATCGCGTCGCGGCGGTCGGGCCGAGCTATCTCGATCAGCGCCAGGGCGAGGCGGCGGCATTCGTCTACCTCGACGGGATGAAGCTCAGGCGGCGCGCCTGCACCGATCCGAACGGCACCGTCGAGGCGGACTTCCTCATCGCCTCCGGTTGCCTGATTCCGATGCACGTGCTGGATGCGGTCGGCCCAATGGTCGAAGAGCTGTTCATCGACTATGTCGACATCGAGTGGGGCTTGCGCGCCCGTGACAAGGGCTACCTGTCGTACGGCGTATTTCCGGCGCGCATGCAGCACACGCTGGGCGACGAATGGGTCGACTTCCGCGACAGGCGCATTCCGGTTCACAGCCCGCTGCGCCACTACTATCATGCGCGCAACGCCATCTGGCTTTGCCGCCAGAAGTGGATTTCCAATCAGTGGCGGGTGGTGCTGGTCTGGCGGGTGATTCGTCAGGCGTTGTTCTTCTCGGTGTTTGTGCCCCAGCGCCTCGCCCACGCAAAAATGATGGCGCTCGGCATCTGGCACGGAGTTCGCAATCGGATGGGCAGAAAGTAGATGGCCGCCGACACAGGCAATGGTGAACCGCGCCGGCTGCTGACGATCTCCATCGTGACCTATCGGTCCGACCCAGCCGAACTGCGCGGCACGCTGTCCAGCCTGCGGCAGGCGCTGCGGTCTTTCGACGTTGCGGATGTCGGCATCATCCTGATCGACAATTCACCACACAGCGGCGCAGGCGAGATCGCCCGGCGGGAGCTGGCTGACTGGGACGTAACGGTCCTGGAAGGGCACGGCAATATCGGCTTCGGACGCGGCCACAATCTGGCACTGCCGAACACGGGCCAGTTCCATTTGATCCTCAACCCCGACATTGAAATGCAACCGGACGCATTGCGGCTGGCGCTGGAGTTCATGCGCGCGAACCCGCACTGCGGTCTGCTGACACCGATGGCGCATTGGCCCGACGGAACCCGACAATACCTGTGCAAGCGCTATCCTGCGCTGTTCGATCTGCTGCTGCGCGGGTTTGCACCGCAAGCGATCCGGGCATGGTTCGATAGCCGGCTGGCGCGGTATGAAATGCGCGCCGAGACTGGCGACCAGATTTATTGGTCACCGCCGATCGTCAGCGGCTGTTTCATGTTGTTTCGCGGCGATGTGCTGCGCAAGCTTGACGGTTTCGACCCCGCCTACTTCCTCTATTTCGAAGACTTCGACCTGTCGCTTCGTTCAGGCCGCCTCGCGCCGACGGCCTACGTTCCGACGGTCAGGATCACCCACGCCGGCGGCCACGCCGCGCGCAAAGGCTGGTGGCATGTCCGCGAATTCGGCAAATCGGCCATCCGGTTTTATCGCAAGCACGGCCTGAAGCTGTTCTGATCGCCAGTTGCAGGTTCAACCCTTCGCCGGCGTCTCCAGAACGCCGAGCCGCTCGCCGGCATAGACCTCACCGCGCAGCGGGTTCCACCACCATTGGTTGTCGAGATACCAGCGAACGGTCTTTTCGATGCCGCTCTCGAAATCTTCCTGCGCCTTCCAGCCCAGTTCATTCTCCAGCTTGGTGGCGTCGATCGCATAGCGCGCATCGTGACCCGGACGGTCCGTCACATACTCGATCAGCTTGTCGTGCGGCGCGGCCTCGGGGCGCAAGCCGTCCATGATCTCACAAACCCGCTTCACCACATCGATGTTGCGGCGTTCGTTGCGGCCGCCGACATTGTACTTCTCCCCGACGCGCCCCTTCGACGCGATCAGATGCAGCGCTCTGGCATGGTCGTCGACATAGAGCCAGTCGCGTACGTTGACGCCATTGCCGTAAACCGGCAGCGGCTTGCCTTCGAGCGCGTTTAGGATGATCAGCGGAATCAGCTTTTCGGGGAAATGGTAGGGGCCGTAATTGTTGGAGCAGTTCGACAGCACCACCGGCAGGCCGTAGGTGCGCTGCCAGGCCGTGGCGAGATGGTCGCTCGCAGCCTTCGAAGCCGAGTAAGGCGACGACGGATCGTAGGCCGTGGTTTCGGTAAACAGCCCGTCCTCGCCGAGCGAGCCGTAGACCTCGTCCGTCGACACATGCAGGAAACGGAACGCATCCTTGCGGTCGGCAGGCAACTGGCCCCAGTACCGGCGCGCCGCCTCCAGCATGTTGAACGTGCCTATGACGTTGGTCTGGACGAAATCGCCTGCGCCGGTGATCGAACGGTCGACGTGGCTTTCTGCCGCCAGATGCATGATCCGGTCCGGCTTGAAGCTGTCGACCGCCTCCTGCATGGCTGCGGCATCACAGATATCCGCCTGAAGGAAGCGATGATTCGGCGCGTTTTCGATCGACTTCAGCGATTCAAGATTACCGGCATAGGTCAGCTTGTCCACCGTCAGCACGTCCGCGCCAATCTCGCCAACGAGATACCGGACGAGTGCCGACCCGATGAAACCCGCTCCGCCTGTCACGAGAATACGCATATCAACTCCATCCGTTCAGAGAATGCCGCCGCAGCCAGATCAGAGCGCGCCTGACGCGCCGCTGTCGGCCAGCTTCAGCAGATATTTTCCATAGGCCGTCTTGGAATAGTAGTGGCCATACTCGACCAGCATCTCTTTCGAGATCCATCCGTTGAGATACGCGATCTCCTCGATGCAGGCGATATGGGTGCCCTGACGATGCTGGATGGTGCGCACGAACTCGCTTGCCTCCAGCAGGCTGTCGTGGGTGCCGGTATCGAGCCAGGCGTAGCCACGCGACATCTTTTCGACGAACAGCGTGCCGGCTTCCATGTAGATACGATTGAGATCGGTGATCTCGTATTCGCCGCGCGCCGACGGCTTCAAGGCGCGGGCATAGTCGACGACCTTATTGTCGTAGAAATACAGCCCCGTCACCGCGAAGCGCGATTTCGGCTGCTGCGGCTTTTCCTCCAGGCTGATCGCCCGCCCGCCGGCATCGAGTTCGACGACGCCATAACGCTCGGGATCATCGACCTCATAGGCGAACACCGTCGCCCCGTCAGTCCGGGCGCGCGCCGTGTCGAGCAAGCCGCTCAGGCCCGCGCCGAAGAAGATGTTGTCGCCCAGCACCAGCGAGACGGAGTCGTCGCCGATGAACTCGGCCCCCAGCGTGAATGCCTGCGCGAGACCATCGGGGCTGGGCTGCACAACATAGGAAATGTTCATTCCCCATTTGCTGCCATCGCCAAACAAGCGCCGGTAATTGTCGAGATATTCCGGCGAGGAAATGATCAGGATATCGCGGATGCCCGCCAGCATCAGCACCGACAGCGGATAATAGATCATCGGCTTGTCGTAGATCGGGATCAGCTGCTTGTTGACCGCCAGCGTCGCCGGATGCAGCCGGGTACCAGACCCGCCCGCCAGGATTATGCCTTTCATGAGAGGCTGCCTTTCGATCTTTCGGTGCGCAGCGTGGCCAGCGTTTCACGCAGGGCCTCGCTCCAGGGGCGGGGCTTGATACCATAGTCTCTGGCCAAACGCGCCACGGACAGGACGGAATTTGCCGGACGCCGGGCCGGCGTCGGATAATCGGCAGTTCCGATCGCCTCGACCTCCGGCACTGCGGCGCCATTGTCACGCTCCTGCCGGAATATCTCGCGGGCAAAATCGCACCACGTGGTTGCGCCGTCATTGACGAAATGAAACGTCCCCACCGGCGCGGCGGGATCTTCGATCATCCGCAGCGTGATCGCGGCCAGCGTGCGCGCGATATCGGCGGCCGCCGTCGGGCAGCCGTGCTGATCGTCCACCACGCGCAGCTGCGGCCGATCGGCCAGCTTCAGCATCGTCTTGACGAAATTGTTGCCATGGGCGGAGAAAACCCACGCCGTGCGGAGAATGACGTGGCGCGGATTGCCGAGGCGCACGGCATGTTCGCCAGCAGCCTTCGACGCGCCATAGACGTTGATCGGCACGATCGGGTCGCTCTCGTCATACGGGCCGTCTTTCGACCCGTCGAACACATAATCGGTGGAGACGTGCACAAGCGGGATGTCCAGCGTGCGCGTCGCATCCGCTAGAGCAGCGGGGGCCATTGCGTTGACGCCGAAAGCTACGGTGCAGTCGCTTTCCGCCTTGTCGACGGCGGTGTAGGCGGCGGGGTTGATGACCACGTCGAAGCCGCCGTCCAGAACGTAAGCCCGCACCGACATAGCGTCGGACAGGTCCAGCTCCTGCCGCGTTGGCAGCACCAGCTCGGTCTCAGCTGGCCATGCCTGCCGCGTCAGTTCGGTGCCAACCTGCCCGGTGCCGCCGGTGATGAGAATTCTGGTCATCGCAACCGGCTCACACTTCCACCAGCTTCAATGGGGACCCGTCTGAGGCAAACGGACTGTCGAACTCGGCCAGCAACGGCTGAATCCGGTCCTTGTCGCTGAGCGTCGGCTCGAGACCCTCGGGCAGATGCCAGTCGATGGCGATCTGCGGATCGTTCCAGCGCAGGCCCGCATCGTTGGCCGGGGAATAGACATCGGAGACCTTGTAGGTCACCTCGGTCGACGGCTCCAGGGTGACGAAACCATGCGCGAACCCAACCGGAATCAGCAGCTGGTCGCCATTCTCCGCCGACAGCTCCGCACCGGTCCACTGACCATAGGTAGGCGATCCCTTACGAATATCGACCGCAACGTCGAAGATGCGGCCGCGAATGCAGCGCACCAGCTTGGCCTGCGCGAACGGCGGCGTCTGGAAATGCAAGCCGCGCAGGGTGCCGGCCGGAACGGACAGCGAGTGGTTGTCCTGCACGAAACGGTACGGAATCCCCAGCTCGGCAAACCGCGCCTCACTATAGACTTCGGTGAACCAGCCGCGACTGTCGCCAAAGCGCTTGGGATGCAGAAGAAACACGTTTCCGTCCATTGCGGCTTTCACTTTCAGCAGTTCAGGCAGGATTTATTGCAGGCGACCATCGGGAGCGATGACGGATCAACTCCGTCCGAATTCGTCCTCGATCCGGATTATATCGTCTTCGCCCAG
>JBEBXE010000225.1:0-5724 GCA_040391705.1 Aerobium aerolatum | reverse complement strand
CATAGGATTTGAAGATCCGGTTCGACAGCCAGTTCTCGCGCATGAACTGCCAGACGTTCTCGACCGGGTTGATCTCCGGAAATTTCGAGGGCAGCGGCATGAGGGTGATGTTGGACGGGACGACGAGCGCGTCCGAGCCATGCCATCCAGCCTGATCGAGCAGCACGACGGCGTGGGCGCCCGGCGCCACGGTGGCAGCGATCTCAATGAGATGCAGCGTCATTCCATCGGTGTTGCATCGCGGCAGGACGAGCGCCGCGCCTTTGCCTTCGGCCGGGCAGATCGCCCCGTAGATATAGGCCGAACTCGTCCGCTGATCCTTTGGCGCCGAAGGCCGTGTTCCGCGTCTGGCCCAGCGACGCGTAATCCCGTTCTTCTGGCCGACCCGAGCTTCATCTTGCCACCACAGCTCTATTGGCGTGCCGGCAGGGAGCGCCGCCCGGATCGCTGCCAACTGGGCTGGGAAGTCTTTTTAAAAGAAGGAATGGCGTCGGTGTCCTGGGCATGATGGCGCGGGCGGGCCGAAAGCTTGCGATAGCCCATGGCGCGCAGTTCGCGGCTCAGGGTCTGCTTGGCGACGCTGACGCGGAACTCCTGGTACAGCCATTGGCAAAGATCGACGATCCGCCAGCGCACCACGCCATGGATCGCCGGCGTCGGTCCCTTTTCGATGATCGCTGCCAGAGACGCTCGATGCATGTCATTGAGCCGGGACGGCTGTCCCGGCGCCTTGCGATCGATCAGACCGTCCGGCCCATGCGTGTTGAACTTTATCACCCAGTCGCGAACGATCTGTAGCGTCACCCCGCCGATCCTTGCCGCTTCCGTCCGCGTGGCGCCGTCGTAAATCGCCGCCAGCGCCAGAAGCCGTCGTGCCTGCGGGCCGTCCTTGGACTGCCTGGCGGCAGCCCTGCACGTGCGCGCATCAAAATCATTCCGAAGCGGTATGGGCATGGCAAACCTCCTTGGTTCGCCATGTTGAATCAGCCCAAGGCTGATTTGGGAAGCCGCTACGAGTCACAGTCTCCGAGTTCCGGTATAAGACCAAGATCATTGGCGATGCTCGCGAAACTATGGCGAAGGACATGTGCCGTGATCGTCTCAAGTGCGGTGTAAGCGATGTGCCGGTCACACCTTGGCAGCGAAGTTCCAAGGGAGCAGTTCGCTGATCAGGCTCTGCTTGTGGTCGGCGACGATGGCGCCGAGGGTCACTGCCAGCCAAGCCTGAGGATCCACGCCGTTCAGCTTGCAGGTCTCGATCAGCGAGGCGATGACAGCCCAGTTTTCGGCACCAGCGTCGTGACCGGCAAAGAGTGCGTTCTTCCGGTTCAGTGCAATCGGACGGATAGTCCGCTCGACGGCATTGTTGTCGAGCTCAATGCGGCCATCATTCAGGAAAAGCTCGAGCCCGGCCCAGTATTTATCGACGTAGCTCAAGGCTTCCCCCAGCGGCGCTTTCGCTGAGACGCGGCCGCGATGGTGATCAAGCCATTCTCTTATCCGCGCCACGGCCGGTGCTGACCGCTCCTGGCGCACGGCGAGGCGGTCATCCGGGCCCAGGCCTCGGATATCGGCTTCAATGGCATAGAGCTCGCCGATGAGCCGCACACCCTCTTCTGCAATCGGGGCAGTGCCGGCGCGTGTGATCTCAACCAGCTTGCGGCGAGCATGGGCCCAACAATAGGCGAGCTGGATACCCGGGCCGACGCGTCCAGGCGTGATCAGCCGATTGTAGCCAGCATAACCGTCGACCTGCAGAATGCCGCCAAAGCCCTGCAATATCCGTTCGGCATGAAGGCCACCTCGGCCCGGGGCATAGGTGAAGGCCACACCGGGTGGTGCGGTGCCATTCCAGGGACGATCATCGCGGGCCAAAGCCCAGAAGTATCCGGTCTTGGTTTTTCGCGCCCCAGGATCGAGCACCGGCGCGCGGGTTTCGTCCATGAACAGCTTCGATGACCGTTTCAGGTCCGTCATCAGGGCATCGTAGACCGGACGTAGCTCGAAGGCGGCGCGACCGACCCAGTCGGCCAGTGTTGATCTATCCAGATCAACACCCTGGCGGCTGTAGATCTGCGCCTGGCGATAGAGCGGGAGATGATCGGCATATTTGCTGACCAGGACATGGGCGACCATGGCCTCGGTCGGCAGCCCGCCCGGGATCAGCCGAGCCGGCGCCGGCGCCTGCACCACGCCATCGGTGCATGAGCGGCAGGCATACTTGGGGCGACGGGTGACGATCACTCGGAACTGGGCCGGGATCACGTCGAGCCGCTCGGAGACGTCCTCGCCAATGCAGTGCAGACCGCCGCCGCAGCCACAGACCAGGCTTTCAGGCTCGATGATCTCCTCAATCCGCGGCAGATGTTTGGGGAGCGAACCACGATTGGCGCTGCGCCGCTTGGCCGGTCGGCGGGCGGCGCGATCCTCGGCTTCTTCCTCGGCGTGGACGGCCGCGATGGCTGTTTCCAGATCTTCCAAAGCCAGCTCGAACTGGTCCGGGTCGCTCTTTTCCGATCGGCGCCCGAAGGCCGCTTGTTTGAACGCGGCAACCAGCTTTTCCAACTGGGCGATCCGCTCGTCCTTGCGCTGATCGCGCAACGCCGCAGCGACTAGCATCGCCTTGAGGGCGGCAATGTCGTCGGGGAGTTCGGCGGTATCGAGCATGACCGGAATCTACCAGATCAGGCGTCGCCGATCCCGCAAAAAGACAAGCACTGAGTCATCCTGCCGCAGTCATTCCACGGCTTCTGGAGCCCGCGCTTCCACGGACCGAACTCGCCGCCAGTCGAGCCCGGAGAACAGGGCCTCGAACTGCGCGTGGCTCAACGTCATCAGCCCGTCCTTCACCGCAGGCCAGGTGAACTCGTGCTCTTCGAGCCGCTTATAGGCCATGACCAATCCGGTGCCGTCCCAGTAGAGCAACTTCAGCCGATCGGTCTTCCTGGCGCGGAACACAAAGACCGTGCCGGTGAACGGGTCCTTGTGCAGCTCGTTCTTCACCATCGCCGCCAGGCTGTCGTGGCCCTTGCGGAAGTCGATAGGCTTGGTCGCCACCATGATCCGCACCCGGTTCGAGGGGAAGATCATGAGACCGCCATCAGCGCGTGGACCACCGAGGCAATCCGGGCCGCCGAAGCGCCTGGCTCCAGCCGGATGGTCACCGAACCCACCACGACCTCCGGCCCAGCCGATGCCGCCGGCTCCGCCGCCATTGCCTCATCAACCGGAGAGACCATCAGCGTCGCAAACTCCACCGCATCCTCTGGTGCCGGCAGCACCAGCTTCCCGTTCCGCGCGAGGGTTCGCCAAGAGGAGACATGGTTGGCCTTCAGCCCATGCCGCTCCGCAACTTCACTAACGCTCGCCCCCGGCCGCAGTGTCTCGGCGACAATCCGCGCCTTCACATCATCGGGCCACTGCCGATTGCGACGCCGCCTCCCGCCATTTGTGAGAAGCTCCATTGGAGCGTCCATGGAGAAACTCCCGCACTGACATCAATCAGTGCGCAATCTCATGACTCACACACGGGAGGAAGGTGGGGGTAGGACACCGCTTACAGTGCGGTCCCGGCGAAGATCTTCTTCCACTGGTTGGGAAAGGCACCATATGCCTTGCCGCCCCGCGATCCAGGAAACACGTAATCTCCCGCAGAAACCTCGCGATCCAGCGCTTCTTCGCGCGCCACGCCATCACGCGTAAAAAAAGACCGCACACGCGACCGAGCAGGACCGCCCCGACGTCCTGATCCAACGCGAACAATGGTTTGAGAAACAGCTCGATCTCGATCCCGACCGTCTGGTGTTCATCGACGAGACGTGGGCCTCGACCAACATGGCGCGCCGCCACGGGCGCTGCCGGCGCGGCGAGCGGCTTCGGGTGGGCGTGCCGCATGGCCACTGGAAGACCACGACCTTCGTCGGCGCGATGACCCTTCGCGGCTTCATCGCACCCTTTGTGCTCGATGGCCCAATCAACCGGGACGCCTTCGAGACCTATGTCGCCAAGGTGCTGGTCCCAGAACTGCGGCCTGGCGCCATTGTCGTCATGGACAACCTGTCCAGCCATAAGGGGCCGCGCGTGCGCCAGATGATCGAGGCGACAGGCGCCGAGCTGCGCTACCTCCCGCCCTACAGTCCCGACTTCAATCCAATCGAGAACGCCTTCGCCAAGCTCAAGGCGTTGCTCCGAAAAGCCGGCGAGCGCACTGTCAACGATCTGTGGGCCGCTATCGGACGCATCATCGATCTCTTCCCGCCCGCTGAATGCGCAAACTACTTCAGCGCCGCAGGCTACGATGCAACCTGATCGGATTCCGCTCTAGGGAGCAGATCGACGATCAGGCGCGGTAGAACTCCCGTGTCAGCGTGACCAGAGGTAAGCGGCAGACGACAATTTTGACCCCAAAAGGCGATCCCTGCGTTCTTCTTTTGGGTGAGAATAGTTAGTTCGCACTCTATCACATACCTGAATCTGGCTGTGACAGAAGCGCAAGTTATGCTCAGCCTTACATAGTGGCCCCAACCAAAGGCGGCCCGGAACAACTACTCCGTGGCGTCCTGAAGAAACTGCGTTGTTCTGGCTGCGGAAACTTTGGCCGATTTGGATGTCCGGGGTGCCGCTGTGCGAACTCGAAAAGGCATTTCTCGGTCGCACCACCAATCTCAAGCAATGCAAAAATGCCCGTCATTTCGCATCGCGGCTTGTGCCCGATCTTGCATTTCTGGCGGGCCTTCCTGGACGTTTGCTCGCCGCTCGGCTGCGCGCCGCCGGGGACGAGACACCCGTCTCCACCGTCTTGGCGACACTGAGCGGCGTTGTCCGCGAAGGCTGCGATAGTCCCGACAGTTTGGCGATGCGCCTCCATTTGACACGTTCTGTGTCGCGCGTCGCCGCCCGCAAACATTACGATGCTATCCGCCAGCATATTCAGCCGGGCAGTCCTAAAGAGGGCTTTGAGGACACTCTGGAGCGCATCCGCAATGCCGATGCAGTGGCCAGATTCGACGATCTCAATGATCCCGATGGGGCTAGTTGAACGGCCGCTCGGCTGATCGTCAACTCACTGAGAGGTGACGCTGCTCGAGGCAGGCGATAGCTCGGATCACATCGCTGCCAAGCGTATCCAACCTTGCAAGAGCACGGAGCGTGGGAATGTCCGTTAAATCGCCGAACCGGCCAAGACCCGACACAGCAAATCGGAGAATTTCGGGAAGGTCCCGATAGGCGAAGTAGCCGCTCTGCGATTCCGGTCGATCGAGGCAGTGGCGGCAGATCGCAGCGGCTTCAGCCAAAAAGAATTTGTCGATCTGGGTGTGAACCTGCTCATTGCCGGGCAGCCGGTCCAATCCCTCGCCCAGAAAGTATCTGTCCAGCTCGTACAACGTCGCCGCAGCGAAGCGAGCCGAGGCGACCGCGCGTTGCTCTCCATCATGACGTGCGCCCGGAGTTGGCGTCGACTGTCGGTCACCTATATGCGGGATGAATTCCAAGTTCTCGTCGCAAGGGGCCATTCGGTGATCGATGCCAGAGACTTCATTGCAAGATCCACTCTTGAAGATTGAGCCACAGTCTGGAATGACCAAAAAGGGGCGCACGGCTATCGTTTATTTTGCTTCAGGAGCCGAAATCTCCCAATGATTACAGTGCCCATCTATGTGGCTACCGGCGCGCCACCCTCCTCCAAATCACATCGAACCTCGCCGGCGTTTTGCAGCCATGCTT
>JBEBXE010000224.1:0-5732 GCA_040391705.1 Aerobium aerolatum | reverse complement strand
TCCGCCTCCGCCATTGGCTGCTTCGTAAAATCGTTGCGGCCCGAGATTTCCTTGGTATCGCGTGAAATGTCGACAGGACTAGCAGCATAGGCAGCGACGAGGGACGCCACCGATAAAAGCGCATGGGAGTGAATGCGCTCATAGCCATGCGAGGCATCTATGCCGAAAGCAGCCAGCGCTGTGCGCACATCGTGGCCGGCCTCGATAGCGGAGGCCGAGTCCGACCGGTAGTAGCGGAATACGTCCTTCTGAAAGGGAATGTCGTATTGGCGGCAGAGGTCGACGAGCTTCTTGGTCAGATGATAATCGAACGGGCCGGTTTGATCGGCCATCGCTATGGTCACCCCGAACTCCGCCGAGTTCTGCCCCGGCGCCGTGGTGCCGTTATCGATCGTGACCATCGCGGCGACCTCCGGCGTGACGATGGCTGCGGCGCCCACGCCGACCTCTTCGGAGATGGTGAAGAGCCAGTGGGTATCGACCTCGGTACGCACCTTGTCGCGCTCCAGCGCCTCGATGGCGGCGAGCATGATCGCGACGCCGGCCTTGTCATCGAGGTGGCGTGAATTGATATAGCCGTTGTCGAGGAATTCGGCATTGGTATCGAAGGCGACGAAATCGCCGACATCGATGCCCAGCGCTCGTGTGTCTGCCTTCGACTGGGTGACTGCATCGATCCGCACTTCCACATAGTCCCAGCCAACCGGAAGCGTGTCGACACCCTCATTGAATGTATGGCCCGACGCCTTCAGGGGCAGCACCGTGCCGCGGAAGCTGCCTTGTTCACTATAAAGCGTGACGCGCGCCCCTTCGGCAAAACGGGCCGACCAGTGGCCGATTTGAACCAGCTCGAGGCGGCCATTTTCCTTGACCAGCTTGACCTGCGCGCCGAGCGTATCGAGATGAGCGACAATGGCGCGTGCACCCTTGCGACTGCCGCCTGGGCGCACGGCGCGGATCGCGCCGCGCCTGGTCAGTTCGGGCGTCAGCCCAAGGCGCTCCAACTCGCGCGAGCAATGATGCACCACCTGGTCAGTGTAACCCGTCGGGCTGTCGATCGACAGCAGCGCCTTGAGTTGCGCGATCAGGTAATCTTCATCGATCCGCATGGCTACATCTTGTCCAGCGCCTGAGCCGCCGCACGGTGGCCCGAAAGAGGGAACAGAAGGTCCAGAAACCGTTCAGCGGTCGGTTGCGGTTCATGATTTGCCAGGCCGGGCCGCTCGTTGGCCTCGATGAACACATACTCTTCTTCGCAGGGCGAACGCACCATGAAGTCGATGCCGACGACGGGAATGTCGATCGCGCGCGCAGCCTTCACGGCTGCCTCGACGAGGCGGTGATGAACGATGGCGGTGACGTCGTGGATCGAGCCGCCGGTATGAAGATTGGCCGTCTTACGCACGGTGATCTCCAGGCCCTTCTCCGGCACGCTGTCGAGCGTGAAGCCCTCTGTGGCGAGACAGCGCTCGGTCTCAGCATCGAGCGGAATCGTACTTTCGCCCCCCGTTGCGGCAGCGCGTCGGCGCGACTGCGCGGCAATCAGGCTGCGCACCTTGCGACGGCCGTCGCCGACGATGGACGGCGGACGCCGCACTGCAGCCGCCACCAGCTTGAAGTCGATGACAAGGAGCCGCAAGTCTTCTCCCTCGAAGCAGGCTTCAACAAGCACGCGATCGCAAACTTCGCGCGCAGTCGCCACGGCGCGCTCGACATCTTCGATCGTGTCGATATCGACAGCAACGCCCCTGCCCTGCTCACCGCGCGCCGGCTTCACCACGACACGGCCGTGCGCCTTCAAAAAGGCCTGCAGAGTTTCGGTATTGTCGGTTGCCGTCATCTGCGCCGGCACGGCCAGTCCGGCCCGTTCGACCGCGCGGCGGGTCACCGCCTTGTCATCGCAGATCGACATCGCCACACTGGACGTTAACTCCGACAGGCTCTCCCGACAGTGAACGGAACGGCCGCCTTGAGAAAGCCGGAAAAAACCGCCTTGCGCATCGGTGATCTCAACATAGACGCCACGTCGATAGGCCTCGTCGACGATCAGCCGCGCATAAGGATTGAGTTCGTCATAAGCTTCCAGCGGGCGGGCGAACAGCTTCTCGTTGATGGGGTTCTTGCACTTGACCGCAAAGACCGGCACGCGGCGAAACCCGAGCTTTTCATAGAGGGCGATCGCCTGGTCGTTATCGTGAAGCACCGACAGATCCATATGGGCGGCGCCTCGCGCCGAAAAATGCTCGGCCAGCCGGCGCACGAGGCCCTCGCCGATACCGGGGTGTCGTGCCTGCGGATCAACGGCGAGGCACCAAAGCGAAGAGCCATGCTCCGGGTCATCGAAGGCGCGCCCGTGATCAACGCCGGTGACGGTGCCGATGATCTCGCCAGTGGTTACGTCCTCAGCGACAAAATAGGTGATGGCGCGGTTGTCGCGATTGGACCAGAAGAAATCAGGATTGACCTGAACCATGCCGCGTGCGGCATAGATACGGTTAACCGCACGCGCATCCGCCTCGGAGGAGAGCCGTCTGATGAAATAACCCTGGGGCTGGCGCCGGCTCGCGCGGTAGGTCGACAGTTCCCGGCGAAAGGTGTGCGAAGGGTCGAGGAAGACCTGTTGTGGCGCTGCGGCAAGCAAGACATGGGGATCACGTACATAAAGCGCGATGTCGCGCCGCTCGGCCCCCTCCTTGCGCAAGACATCGAGCAAGTCGGCGGGCTCCGCAAATGTCTGCGCGAAGATGAGCCGACCCCACCCGCAATCCACGGATGCCGCTTCGCGCGGAGCGCTGTCGCCAGCGACTGGGCCTGCGAAAGGCTGCATCGCTTCGGCGCGCATGCGCTTGAGTCGATGCGCCAGCGCCTTGTCCGACCGCATGCGTCCCGGTCCATTGTCATTGGTCATGCCGTTATATCCCGTGGGTCTGCATCCACATTTCCAGAAGACCCACCTGCCAGAGTTCCGAGCCCTGCAACGGGGTTATGTGCTTCGCCGGCTCGGCAAACAGCTTCTGCAGATAGGCATCGCGGAAAATCCCGCGCTCTCTCGCCGCGCGCGATGACAACGCATCGCGCACCATGTCGAGATAGGCACCGTCGATATATTTGAGCTCCGGAACAGGGAAATATCCCTTCTTCCGGTCGATCACCTCATGCGGAACGATCAGCCGGGCCGCATCCTTGAGCACGCCCTTGCCATTGTCGCGCAGCTTCTCTTCAGGCGGTATCTTTGCCGCCAGTTCCACCAGTTCATGGTCGAGGAAGGGAACCCGCGCTTCGAGCCCCCAGGCCATGGTCATGTTGTCGACCCGCTTGACCGGATCGTCTACCAGCATGACCTGGCTGTCGAGCCGGAGTGCGGCGTCGACCGGCGATCCCGCACCGGGCTGCGTCAGATGCGCTGCAACCAACGCCATGCTCACATCCCCATCCGGCAGCCAGTCAGGGTTCACATGTTCCTTCATTTTCTCATGTGAGCGATCGAAGAAGACGCGTGCATAGTCACTTGTCACATCGTTGGAGGCGGCGAGCGGCGGATACCAATGATAGCCTGCGAAGATTTCGTCCGCGCCCTGGCCTGACTGGACGACCTTGACATGTTTCGACACCTCCTCGGCAAGGAGATAGAAGCCGACATTGTCATAGGAGACCATAGGCTCAGACATGGCCGCGAACACACCCGGCAGGGCTCCCATGAGCCGATCGGAGCGCACGAATATCTGGTGGTGATCCGTGTCGAAGTGGCGGGCGATGAGGTCCGAATAGACAAACTCGTCACCCTTCTCGCCATTGGCTTCCTCGAAGCCGACTGAAAACGTCTTCAGATCGTGCTGACCTGCCTCGGCGAGGAGGCCGACAATCATGCTTGAATCGACGCCACCCGACAGCAGCACGCCCACCGGGACATCGGCTACCATCCGGCGCTTCACAGCTATGCGCAATGCGTCGAGCACCATGTCTCGCCAGTCCTGCGATGACATGCCGGACAGGGACGGATCGCGCGCATAGGGCGGTGACCAGTAGACCGTATCGTTCTTGCGGCCGTCCGGCTCGATGATCCGGATCGTCGCTGGCGGCAATTTGCGCACGCCGTTGATGATTGTGCGCGGCGGCGGCACCACGGCGTGGAACGATAGATAATGGTGAAGGGCATGGCGGTCGATTGACTTATCCACTTCGCCCGCCTTCAGAAGAGCGGGCAGCGACGAAGCGAAGCGGATCGCCTGCGGCGTCTCGCTCAGGTAAAGTGGTTTGATCCCGAACCGATCGCGCGCCATCACGACACGCCCCGTATCGCGCTCGTGAATGACGAAAGCGAACATGCCGTGGAAGCGGTCGACGCACTGTTTTCCCCATGCGTGCCACGCCTTGAGGATTACTTCCGTGTCGCCTTGCGAGAAGAAGCGGTAGCCCTTGGCCTCAAGTTCACGACGTAATTCGGGATAATTGTAGATGCAGCCGTTGAAGGCGATGGTAAGACCGAGCTCGCCGTCTACCATCGGCTGCTGCGCTTTCTCGGAAAGATCAATAATCCTGAGCCGCCGGTGTCCCAAAGCAACATTGCCATGGATCACGAGGCCAGATCCGTCCGGACCCCGCGGCGCAAGCGCATCCATCATTCTGTTCTGGGCGGCAGCCGAAGGCTGTGCACCGTCGAAGCGTATTTCTCCGCAAATTCCACACACGGTTGGTTGAATCCTTCCTGTGTTGTATCAAGGGTTGCTTTGTTATACATCTGATCATTTGATGTCAAATTAATGGCGGTTGATATGGTTGCTGGCCTTGATGTCGTGCCTGCGCGCGAAAAACGTGAGGATATGAGTAGCCGTGCGATCGAGAAGGCGATCCGTCGCATCGTGCGCGCTCACGATCTCCAGTCAAAAGCGCTGGCTAAGGCGAGCGGACTGACCTCAGCACAACTGGTGATCATGAAGGGCGTTTTCGAATTGGGCGAAGTGACCTCGGCCGCCTTGTCGGCTTACGCCGATATCAGCGCGGCAACGATTGTCACGGTTCTGGACAATCTCGAGGAGCGCGGACTGATCCAGCGCTATCGCTCAGGCAGCGATCGACGGGTGGTCCACACCAGGCTGACAGAGCGCGGACTTGCAACTTTGACCACCGCCCCACCCCCGCTGGGTGAGCTCTTCCTGCAACGTTTCTCACAGCTTGGCGAAGAGCAGCGACGTCTGGTCGTGGAGGCCGCCGTTGGGCTCGCGGACCTGCTGTCACGCGACACCAATCATGGTTTGGATCGCCGGGGCGAAGAAGCTCCTTTGACTTGACGCAACATGCTTGCCAGTGGTGCATCGCCGGCCGCGGCAGACGCTATTCGATGACCTCGTTCGTGGCAGGAACGACCACGAACGTCCGGTCGTCAAATAGGACTTTTAGACCGGGCGATCACGTATTGTTTCGTGAAGGAACTGGTTTCAATCCTCCCTGTTGATGGACGCGGCGTGAATGATCGCGCCCACCAACTCAAGGAGAAGCATTATGCCGAACCAAGGCGGACCTCACAATCCATCGAGCGGAGCGTAAGCATGATCAGGTCGCGATGAAGCTGGCCTCGATCATCCTCGCCTGAACAAGCTCGCCTTGGTGCCCGATTTCGTCGCTGTCAGTCAGCGTTCGAAATGAAATGCGCGTGAATGGGAGCTCTTCTCCGAACTGAAATTGGTTCGGAGAATGCAGGCATAAGCATGTGGCATCACTTGCGGGAAACGGGG
>JBEBXE010000223.1:0-5736 GCA_040391705.1 Aerobium aerolatum | reverse complement strand
ATCAGGCGCTCTCCGCGCATGTCGAAGCCGGACAGCGTGCCGATGAAATTCATGCCCAGCAGGCTCTGGTCGAGCTTGCCGGCTTCGGCGACGAGAACCGGAATGCGGCCCCGGACGATGTCGCCGACACGCAGTTCGTCGATGACAATTCGCGCCGCGCGCGTCTGCCCGTTGGCGGTCATGATCGCCACGGAATAGGTGAGGTCGGCCGGATCGAACCCGGCCCGGCGCGCATCGTCAGCCGTCAGCACGGTGGAGGTTGCGCCGGTGTCGATCATCACGGTGACCGGCGCACCGTTGATCTCGGCGCGGACCTGGAAATGGCCGTTGCCCATGCGCTCAAGCATGACCGAGACGCGACCATCGTCATCCGTTTGTGACAGAGGACTGCCCGGAACAAGACCAGCGGTGACGCGGTTGGCAACGTCCTGAAATTCGTAGCGATACTGGTAGGCGGCGACGAGCGCCAGGATCACTGCCAGCCAGATGGCTGCGCTGCGCACGGTCTGGCCGAAGCGCAGGCCGGAACTGAGTATACCCACGCTGATGACGGCACCGAGCGTACCAAGATAGAGCGTGCGCGCGAAGATATCGTCTTCAATGCCGAAAACCTGTCCTGAATCGCCGCTGGCGAGCAGCAACACCGCGCCAATGGCAATCGCGCCGAGAACCACCCAGAGCAGCACGCCATCTTTCATCAGGACACGTCCCCGCGTTCGCGCGCCATCTTGCCGCGGCGGGTTTCACGCCGTGGTGGCCGTTCCATGGTTGCCAGGCGGTCGGGAAGATCTGCCATCACCGTGCGGCGCATGTCTGGCGACATGCCGATCCACGCGCCGATTTCGCTGCCGGTGCGCCCGCATCCATAACAATAGCCGGTGTCGTCATCGATGACGCAGACCAGGGTGCAGGGGGACTCGATGGCTGTCATGGGGCGCGGTTCTCCGACCTTATGTGCTTTCCATTTGGGGCAGGGTTGTCGGCAATGCAAGCCGACACCGTTGTGCTTCGCGGCGCGAGCGGTTATGCCCAGCCCAACCCGCAATCAGCTTCGGAAGAACGATGACCACCGGCCTGCCCTTCGACGATACTCGCCAGCTTCTCAAAAACCTGCCCGGTCCCGACGAAGGCATGCGCCACCGGGCCGCCCAGCGCAACGCGAAGTTGAGCGCGCAAGGCCCGTCTCTGGGCCGTCTGGGCGAGATCGCCGAATGGCTCGCTGCCTGGACCGGCCGCGATCCGCAGGTGCTGCGCCCGCTGGTGGCGCTGTTTGCCGGCACCCATGGGCTCGCGCCGTATGGTGGCGCGCAGACGCAGGCGATGATCGAACACGCTGCCGCCGGAGGCGCGATGGTCAACCAGCTGTGCGCGTCCAACGATCTCGGGCTGAAGATTTTTGACCTGGCGCTGCATCTGCCGGTCGGCGATATCGGTACTGAGCCGGCGCTGGACGAGCGCGGCTGTGCGGCGACGATGGCGTTCGGCATGGAAGCCGTCGCGGGTGGAATCGACCTGATGTGCGTCGGCACCGTCGGCATCGGTGGCACGACGTCGGCAGCAGCCCTGATGGCTGCGCTGTTTGGCGGCACCGGTGCGGACTGGGTCGCGCCGGGCGGCGATGCCAGCACGGTCGATGCCGCGTTGGCGCTGCATGGCTCCAATCTGAAGGACCCGCTGGAGGCGTTGCGTCGTCTGGGCGGACGCGAGTTCGCCGCCGTTGCCGGTGCCATTCTGGCCGCCCGCATCGAAAAGGCGCCGGTGATCCTCGATGGCTACGCGACGCTGGCTGCGGCTGCGGTGTTGCGCGCTGCGGAGCCGACCGCAATCGACCATTGCCTGCTCGGCCACGTCTCGACCGAACCGGGCATGCGCAAGGCTGCCGAACTGATGGGGCTGGTGCCGCTGGTCGATTTGTCACTGGGGGACGGCGAGGGCGCAGGTGCCGCTTTGGCCGCCTGCATCGTCAAGAACGCCGCCTTGGTTCATACCCAGATGGCATTCCGCGACTAGCTTTTGTCTCTAGCGACGACGCCCGCCTGCGGCCGCAATCTTATCCTGATGCGGCAGGGCGGGCAGTTCTTCCATGACGCGGTGCGGTGGGAAGATTGCGATGGCTTCGGTGCCTTCGCGCAGCTTGGAATGCAGCTGGAAGTCGCCATCGTGCAGTGCGACGAGGCCCTGCACGATCGGCAGGCCGAGGCCGGTGCCCTGTTCGGCGCTCTTGATGGCGATCGAGCCCTGACCGAAAGCCGACATGACAATCGCAATTTCGTCTTCCGGAATGCCGGGGCCGTTGTCCTTCACCGAAATATATTGCCCGCCACCAGCGGTCCAGCCGACCCGAACCCGGACCTCGCCGCCGCTGGGCGCAAATTTGATCGCGTTGGACAGCAGGTTGAGCGTGATCTGGCGCAGCGAGCGCTCATCGGCGAAAATGCGTGGCAGATGCGGCTCGAATTGCTGGACGACGCGGATGTCCTTGTTGCGCGCCTTCAGCTCCATCAGGTGGCAGCATTCCTCGACGACGCCTTCCAGTGTCACCGGTTCCTCGGCCAGCTGGTAGCGACCGGCTTCGACGCGCGACAGATCGAGGATCTCGTTGATCAGGTGCAGCAGATGGCGGCCCGAGCCGTTGATGTCCTGCGCGTATTCGCGATAGGTCGCGTTTTCCAGCGGCCCCAGGACCTCGCCGGCCATGACTTCGGAAAAGCCGAGAATGGCGTTGAGCGGGGTGCGCAGTTCGTGGCTCATCGTCGCCAGGAAGCGCGATTTGGCGAGGTTTGCTTCCTCCGCACGGCGTCTGGCTTCGTCTGACATCGCCTTTGCCGTTTCCAGTTCGGCGATGAGGAAATCTTTTTCCGCTCGGAACGACAGCAGCATCACCGTCGAGGAATGCAGGCTGCGCGCGACGTAGCTGAAGAACGGCAGCGAGACGATCAGCAGCGCCGCCATGATCGCCTCCACCGGCTGCCACGACGGCGCCAGGAACAGCGACAGCACGAACACGGCGACCGGCAGGGCGAATGTCGCGCCGAGCGCGCCGCCCAGCGCCGAGCAGATGATTGCGGTGGCGGCAATCACCAGCAGCAGGATGACGGCCTTGAGGACCGGGAATTGTTCGACCTGGCACTCGTTGCAGCCGATCCAGGCGAGATAGGCCCAGCCCAGTCCACTGATGACATGCCAGATCAGGAAGATACGCTTGAGCTTGTCGGCCTCAATGTCGCTGTTGTCCCGGCGGTCGACGCGCCGTGCGATGAAGGCGAGCCCGGTGTAGCAGGTGATGGCGACAAACGCCCAGGCCAGCATGGTGATGCCGACGCCGACGAAAATGCCGGCAACCGTGACCAGCGTCACCAGCAACGGGATGGCGACGGCGCTGTTGACCAGCGAACGGGCATGAATTTTCAGAAGTTCGCGGTCGAACGCCGGATTGCCGGCTTGCTGGGACAGGCGATCCCGTGTCCGCCGAACGGCACGCGCAACGTCGGGGTTGCGGTGCGTGCGAGTGCGATCCACAATGTTCTTGTCCGCAATGGTGGAACGCTGAAACGCCATGAAGAATACGTGTGCACTCTTAATATGATACTTTCGAGATATTAGCGCTGAATGATTAAGAGAGCCTTCCTGCAGTGAAGACGCGCGTAGATTGCGCAATTTTGAAGACGGCACGTCGGACTTGCCGATTTCGCGCTCACATCTTTGATCCTTGGTGCCCTGGCCTTCGGTGCGATGCGCGGCTGTGGCGGAACTTTTCGAGTGGTGACGGAGGACGGTGACGAATGAAATTGTTTGATGGCGGTAAGGCGCCGAATCCGCGTCGCGTGCGCGTGTTTCTGGCCGAAAAGGGCATCGACGTGCCGTTGGAGCCGGTCGATATGGGGGCAATGGATCATCGCGGGCCCGCCGTTGCCGGGCGCAACCCATTGCGCCGGTTGCCGGTGCTCGAACTCGACGACGGCACGGTGCTGACTGAATCCGTCGCCATCTGCCGCTATTTCGAGGAACTGCACCGCGAGCCGCCTTTGTTCGGCACCGGGGCGTTGGGCAAGGCCCGGGTCGAAGAATGGCAGCGTCGGATGGAGCTGTACCTGATGGTGCCGGTGGGCCACGCATTCCGCCATATCCACCCGGCGATGAAGGAATGGGAAGTGCCGCAGATTGCCGAATGGGGCGAAGCCAACAAGCCGAAGGCGCTGGAGTTTATGCAGTTCGTGAATGGCGAACTGGCCAACCGCGAATTCGTGGCGGGCGATGCCTATTCGATCGCCGACATCACCGGGATGATCGCGGTCGACTTCATGAAGCCGGCGCGCATTACCATGCCGGACGAACTGACTCATCTAAGACGCTGGTATGATTCAGTTTCGGCAAGGCCAAGCGCCCGCGCATGATGACACCGGACCTGGCCGATCTGGTGGCGCGGATCCGGGCCTGCCGGATTTGTCGCGATACGCCGCTGAAAACACCGCTTCCGCATGAGCCCAATCCGGTCGTCGTCGCGTCGTCGGTGGCAAAAGTTTTGATTGCCGGGCAGGCGCCGGGAACCAGGGTCCACGAAACCGGCATCCCGTTCAACGACCGCTCGGGGGATCGACTGCGGCAGTGGCTGGATGTGTCGCGCGAAGAGTTTTACGATCCCGACCGCTTCGCCATCGTGCCAATGGGGTTCTGCTTTCCCGGACAGGATGCCAAAGGCAGCGACCTGCCGCCACGCCGCGAATGCGCGCCGGCATGGCGCAGCGCCCTGCTCGAAAAGATGCCGCAGATCGAATTCGTGCTGGCGGTCGGCGGCTATGCGCAGGCCTGGCATCTGGGCAGCGATAGCCGGGCGAGCCTGAGCGAAAGCGTTTCCGACTGGCGGGCTATCGTTACCCGCAACACCAGCCCGCGCATTCTGCCGTTGCCGCATCCGTCGTGGCGCAACACAGCGTGGCTGAAACGCAACCCGTGGTTTGAGACGGATTTGCTGCCATTCCTGCAAAAGGAAATACGAATCCACATCGGCCCGCGTTCTTAGATGAAAGCGGCTCTTTCTAACGGCTAAGCGAGAGGAATTTTCTTGTCGCCGGTAGTCGGTCGCCCCATAATAGAATGATATTCTATTGGAGTGCCTTATGGACCGTCTCGATCGCAAGATTCTTCGCCTGTTGCAGGAAGATTCCACCCTCGCAGTGGCCGATGTTGCCAAAAAAGTCGGTCTGTCGACGACGCCGTGCTGGCGGCGGATCCAGAAGCTGGAGGAAGAAGGCGTCATTCAGCGCCGCGTCGCCATCCTCAGCCCCGCCAAGGTCAACACGCGGGTCAATGTCTTCGTCTCGATCCGCACCAACACCCACAGCATCGAATGGCTGAAGCGCTTCTCCGAAGTGATCCAGGAATTTCCCGAGGTAGTGGAGTTTTATCGGATGAGTGGCGACGTGGACTATCTGCTGCGCGTCGTGGTGCCGGATATCGCCGCCTACGATGCGTTCTACAAGCGGATGATCGCCCGGATCGAAATTCGCGACGTGTCGTCGACCTTTGCCATGGAGCAGATCAAATACACGACGCAGCTGCCGCTCGACTATCTGGTCCTCGACAAGGACAGCGGCGCGTCGGCCTGAAGCGTTTCAGCCCTTGGCCTGAATCCGCGCCAGTATTTTTGGGTCGGTGAGTTCGCGCACGGCGTCCTTGCCGATCCAGCGGGCGGTCTTGTCGTCGGATGCGGCAAGTTGGGTTGCCAGCGCCAGCGCC
>JBEBXE010000222.1:0-5738 GCA_040391705.1 Aerobium aerolatum | reverse complement strand
GCCGGATCGGCGTTGAGGCTTTCAATCAGCGCGACGAGGTCGGCCTGAGCGGTCTCCACCGGCAGCGTGTGCTGCACCGAGTGAAAGCCGCATTCCTTGGCCTTCCGCGACTTCGACGCGACATAGACCTGGCTGGCGGGGTCTTCGCCGACGATAACGACGGCAAGACCGGGCGTGACGCCTTTGGCTGCCAGATCCTGGGTTGCCTGGGTGACCGTCGCCAACACGCTGTCGGCGACCTGTTTTCCGTCGATGATCTGGGCCATGGGACTCTCCGCGTTCGTTGCCAACCCGCATCGCATCCCCGCGCGCCCAATTCAAGCGCAGATAGGTAAAACCCCGCGTCAGGTGCCGTAGCGGTCGTCGGCGATGTCCTCGATGGCTTCGCGCAGCGCGCGCAGGCTTTGACGGATCTCTTCCAGTGCCGCATCGGTGCGCCGGTCGATGAACGCGTGGCGCTCGGCCTGTTCAGCGCGGTACTGCGCCTGCTGCTGTGGTGCGGGCGGCACGGCGACCGGCACATAGACCACGGTGGGGTACTGGCCCTGCGGGTGGCCGTAGTGCGGCTGGTGCGGATACGCCTGCGGGTAGCCGGGCGGTGCATAGGGCGCCGGTGCGCCATAGCCCTGCGCTGCCCATGGATCGTGCTGGGGTGCAGGCGGATACCACGCCGGCGCAACAGCCTGCGCCGGATGGGGCTGCGGATACGCCGCCGGGTAGCCGGCATCCGGCTGTCCATAATGCTGGGCGGGCGCTGCGTGCGGGCCTTGCGGCGGATAAGGGTACATGGCTGGTGCCTCTTGGGGGTGATAGTCGGCCTCGGGCAGGTCGCCCTGCGCCTCGTCCCATTGCTCACGATCGTCATAAAATTCGGTCGCCGTGTCGTACGGCGCGGCGGGGTCGGCGTGCTTCCTGTCCCGACGCCAGCCGGTCAGGCCGAGCCCGGCGAACAATCCCGCCAGCGCGCCGGCGAGCGACAGGGTCGGCAGCGACGGCGCGGAGCTGTGTGTCGGCGTTTCCGCAACCGAGAGGATGCGGGTTCCAGCGCCGGCGACAGCGCGCTGGCCGCCATCGGCGGCGTGCGCGGCTTCGTCATACGCGGCCCGGTGCAGCTCCACCGTGCGCTCAAGGGCGCGCAGGGTCGACAATTTGTCGTCGCCGCCCTCGCCCTGATCCTTCACCTGCGCGACGCGCGCGGCAAAATCCTGTTCTTCACGCACCGCGCTGGCGAGATCGCCCTGCAAGGCCGACGACAGACGCCGGGTCTCGGCATCGAGTTCGCGCTGGACGCTTGCCAGTTCGGCCTGCGCGTTGATCAGTTCCGGGTGGCGCGGTCCCAGACGTGCCGAAAGGCTGTCGACGCGCTGCTTCTGCGCCGTCACCCGGACGCGGATGTCTTCGAGCGTGTCCGAAGCCGGAGAGATCGATCCGGTCGCCATCCCGTCGATGCCGGGGCCGCGTGCCCGGGCGACCTGCGCGTTCAACGCCACCGTGCGGGCGCGGGCGGCAGCCAGCTGCTCGCTCAACAGGTCGATTTCCTCGGCCGAGGCAAGCAGTCCGTTCTGCGACCGGTACGCCACCACGGCGCGCTCGGCAGCGGTAACATCGGCCTTGAGACCGTCCAGTTTGGCGACGGCAGCCGCTGACGCCGACGCGCCGCCGAGATCGGCGAGGAACAGCTCCGTCAGCGTGTTGGCGATGACAGCCGATTTTTCCGGGTCGGCGCTGCGGGCCGAGATCGACACCACCGCCGAATTGCCGCGCCGCTGGATATCGACGGCTCTCGCGAGCGTCTCGACGGCCCGCTGGCGGCGGTCGCTGGTGAACGAGCCTGCGTCGCCGGAGACCAGCGCACCGACATGAGCGAGCGCACCGCCGAGCCCGAACGGGCCGGCGTCGTTGCCGTTGAATTCATTGTCGGCGGCAAGGTTGAGCTTGTCGACCGCCGCGTTGAGGACCGAGCCCGAGCGCAACACCCGCAACTGGCCTTCGATCAGCGCCTGTGCCGTCTCCACCGAGAAGCCGGGCGCGGAGCTGGCCACCTGCACCGATGGCGCCAGCATCATGTCGCTGGTGGCGCGGTAGCTCTGCGGCCACGCCTGCGCCAGAACCCCGCCCGCAACCGCGCCGGCCAGCGTCAGGCCGACGACGGCCAGCAGGCCGCCACGCTTTTTCGCGCCGGGTTGCATAGGGATGGCGGAAGCAGGCAATTCCGGTGCCTGCTGGGCGCGCACGGCGGCGACCATCGCCAGAAGCGATGGGGCACGGTCCTGCGGGTTCTGATCGGCCGGGCGAAACATCAGGGTCTGCTTCTTGCTACACATATGGGCGAACCAGGCGGTTCAATGGTTAAGTCAACCTAAACGCGGATGGGAAACAAAAGGTTAATCACGGTGGCATCTCCCGGCGTTGCCCAGTTGCATTGAACGTCGGGCGCGGTATGCATAGACCGAATGGCAAGCCCTCGCGCAGGGCGCATCAGGAGGTGAAAACATGGCGGCACAACTGGTTCTCGTGGGATGCGGCAACATGGGCTACGCGATGCTGGCAGGCTGGATTGCCTCCGGACAGCTTGCCGCAGCCGACGTCATCGTCGTCGAGCCGGCGGACGTCTTGCGCACCCGCGCTGCCAGCCTTGGCGTTGCCGCCTACGCTGATGCCGCCGCCATCGCCGACGATGCCGCGCCGCGACTGGTGGTGTTTGCGGTCAAGCCGCAGGCGATCGGCGATGTCGTGCCGGCCTACAAGCGCTTCAACGGTTCGGCGACCTATCTCAGCGTCGCCGCCGGCACCCCGGTGGCCACGTTTGCTGCCCTGCTTGGCGACGACGCCCGCATCATCCGCTGCATGCCCAACACGCCAGCCGCCATCGGCAAGGGCATGATGGTGGTGTACGGCAACGCCAATGTCGATGCAGCGACGCAAACCTACGTGCGCGACCTGCTGTCGGTGAGCGGCGCGGTTGCTGATATCGACGATGAGAGCCTGATGGACGCGGTGACGGCCGTGTCCGGCTCCGGCCCGGCCTACGTCTTCCACTTCATCGAATGCCTGACGGCAGCGGGCGAATCAGCCGGGCTGCCCTCGGACACCGCACGGCTGCTGGCGATGCAGACGGTCTACGGCGCAGCCTCGCTGGCGGCTGAAAGCGCCGACGAACCCGGCGAACTCCGCCGTCAGGTCACCAGCCCCAACGGCACCACCGCCGCCGCCCTCGCCGTGCTGATGGGCGACGACAGGCTGAAGCTGCTGGTCGGCGAGGCAGTCGAGGCGGCGCGGCTGCGGTCGATTGAGCTGGGGAAGTAGGCGTCAGAGCAACGCGACCATGGCGTCCTGTTTGTGGCGCAGGGCGACGAGGGCGCAGGCGGGGTCGGGGGCGGCGTTGGCGTAGGTGATCAGTTCACCCTTGGCGATTGGCGCGGTGGCGGTGCCACCCTGCAACAAGCCGCAGGGAATGGCGTTTGCGGCGCGGGCATCGCCGACCGACATTGCCCAGGAGCGATAGGTGTATTCGCCGATGGCGTCGAAGCGGTCGCCCGGCTTCAGGTCGCGCTTGGCCAGCGCGCAGACTTCGGCCACCGGCTTGTCGAGCGGCACCATGTCGGCCTTGCCGTAGAGCACCGCACGGGCACACGACAGCGGCACTTCGAGGCTGGTGAGGTGGTAGGGGCGGTAGAAGGTGAAATACGGCCCCTCGCCCAGCTTGAGGTCGTTCATCCGCTCGCGCAGGCGCGGATGCGCCATTTCGGCGATCACGAACACGCCGGGCGCGACGCCCTTGCCGACGGAGAAGTCGACCACGCCCTTGCGCGACAGGATGCCACCATCCGCGATCGGGCACAGCACCTTGGGCAAATCTTCCAGCGAGGCGGCGGGGCCGTGCATGCCCGGACGGTCCGGCACCAGCCCGGTGGCGTTGGCGATGGCGGTCATCTCGACCATCGTCTTCGAGCCGTCGACGAACTCGACCAGCATGCGCGGGTTCATGTTGCGGCGGATGGCTTCCTCGCGATAATCGTCCGGCGTCGCATCGTGGTTGAGCGGGTTGTTCTTGCCCTTGCCGGCGGCGACGACCGTGTGCCCCATTGCGGTGACGAACTCGATCAGCTCCATGCAGGAGGACGGCTCGTCGCCGGCGCCGACGGTGTAGACGACACCCATCTTGTCGGCCATCCGCTTGAGATAGGCACCGACGGTGACGTCAGCCTCGACATTCATCATCACCAGATGCTTGCCGTGCTCGATCACCTTGAGGCCGATTTCCGCTCCGGCGATCGGGCGTCCGGTGGCGTCGACGATCACGTCGATCAGACCGTTGTTCACCAGCAGATCGGCGTCCGGGACAATCGCGGTCTTGCCAGCCTCGATCAGCGCCGTCATCGCACTGTCGGTCTGGACTTCGGCAGCGCTGTCGGCAGCGCGTTCGGCGATGCGGATGGCGTCATGCGCCTGATGCGGCCGGCGCGCGACGATGGCCGCGACCTCGATGCCGCGCATCTGGGCGACCTGGGTGACGATGTCCGTCCCCATCTCGCCGCAACCGACGACCCCGATCCGAACCGGGCGGCCGTCAGCGGCCCGCTGTGCAAGGTCCCGGGCTAGGCCCGTCAAGGCGACGTTGGTCATGGGGTGCGCATCCTTCGATCAGTCTGCGCGGAGATAGACGAGCGCCACTGATTGTTCAACCGTAGCGCGTTGGGGTGCGACGACGCAAACTTCGTGCAAGCTTGGGTGCGTACACTGGAATCTGGACGACTGCGGCAGCAAGGCAAGCATGAATCAGAACGACAAGCATGGAGCGGGGCGACGCATGGCCCCGTCTGCGGGACCTGCCATTGCTGCAGGCAGCGCCACCGCGTGCGCTTCCATCGTCGGATTTGCGATCTGGGGCCTGCTGCCGGAAGGCGACGCGCGCGCCGTGCTCGTCGCCGCGCCGTTCCTGCTGGCACCGTTTGGGGTGGCAACAGCGGTGTGGGTTGCCTCGCAGCGCGCGCTGCACGCGCTGCTCGACCCGATCGCGGAAAATGTCGAGCGCCTGTTTGAAGCCGACAGCGCCGTGCCGGTGCTGCCGAATGCGCTGGAAACGGCCGCACTGGCGGCAGCGCTGGAGCGCAGCCGCCTCGCGGTGGCCGAGCGCGCCCGTACCGGCAAGATCCACAGCGCGGTGGCGCGGCTGCTGGGGGCCGGCATCGGACGGCTGGCGGAAGGCGACTTCAAGGCGCGCATCACCGTCGACCTGCCAGCGGCCTACCGCCCGTTCCAGGACGATTTCAACCGGGCGATGGAAAAGCTTGAAGCGACGTTTGCCACCGTCGAGCGGATCGGCCCGACGCTGGTGACGCATGCCGGCGACATCAGTCTGGCGGCAAGCCAGCTGTCGAAGCGCGCCGTCAAGCTGGCCGAGCGCATCGAAGCCGACCTGCAGGCGATTGAGGCGGGACTGGAATCCGAACCGCACGAAGCGCTGAAACTGGCGCGCCATACGCTGGGCGGCGCGCGCGTTGCGTCACAACGCAATGTCGAGGCCGCGCGTGGCTTCGAGATCATCGCCGCGCATCTTGTCGCCGAAGCCGCGCGCTTGCAGGCATCGGAAGCGGCCGAAGCCGAGCCGCTGCCGGAACCGCAGGCACAGCGCGTGCCGCGCCCGGCAAGAGCCGCGCCGGCGAGCATTGGCAACGCAGCGCTCAAAATCGACGATTGAGATCAGCGGTCTTCAGGTTTGGCCTTTGCAGTCTCAG
>JBEBXE010000221.1:0-5744 GCA_040391705.1 Aerobium aerolatum | reverse complement strand
TCTGGCTGGTGCCGATGCCGACCGACAAACGCCTGACGGCGGCGCAGCGCGAGAATATGGACTTCGTCTCGATGCTGAAGCCGAAATCGCTGTATGTCGATGACCGCAAATGGACACCGGCCCATGCCGCGCTGTTGAAGCGCGCCGCGAGCTATCCGAATGTCGAGCGCATTCTCGTCCACCCCGGCATCAAGAAGAAGCTGTGCGACACGGTCACCGGCGACCGTTCGTGGCTGCGCAAGGTGCGCCCGAATTGGGGCCACGATTCCCACTTCCATATCCGCATCGGCTGCCCCGCCGGCTCGTCCAGCTGCAAGGGCCAGGAAGCAGTGCCGCGCAGCGAGGGCTGCGATGCGTCGCTGGCGTGGTGGTTCACCGACGAGCCGTGGAAGCCGGCGACCGGCCCCGCCAAGCCACGCGCCCGCGACGTGATGCGCCTGTCGGCGCTGCCCGCTGCCTGCCAGATGGTGCTGGCCGCACCCTCGCCAGCCTCGGAAGCCATGGTGACGGTCACCGGCAGCGGCCGGACCCTCGCCGCGTCGGCCGCCAGCGTGCCGGTGACGGCAAACGCCTATGCGCCGACACCGGAAAGCGGCGTGCCGCTGCCGTTCGCGCGTCCGGGTAATTGACAGCTCGCGTTGCGGCACCCTAAGACGCTACTAATCGATTTAAGCATGAGAGTAGCGGGGAAACCGTGACACATAATTTGCGCCTGGCGCTGATTGCACACGATGCCAAGAAGGACGATCTGGTGGAATTCTGCGCGGCGCATCAGCCGTTGCTGGAGGGCTGCCTGATCGTTGCCACCGGAACCACCGGCCATCGCATCGGCGCCGCGTTTCCGGCGCTGCGGGTGCGTTCGCTGAAAAGCGGCCCGCTCGGCGGCGACCAGCAGATCGGCGCGCTGATTGCCGAGGGCGAGATCGACGCGGTGATCTTCCTCATCGATCCGCTGACGCCGATGCCGCACGATGTCGACGTCAAGGCGCTGATGCGGCTGGCCGTGGTCTATGATATTCCCATCGCGCTGAACGTTGCGACAGCAGAGATGGTGCTGCGGGCGCACGAAGCCGACTGAGCCCGCGAACACAGATTGGACCGCCTGACACCATGCTGAAATTTCCAGTTCTCATCGGCGATATCGGCGGCACCAATGCCCGCTTTGCGATCCTTGCCGACGCCTCTGCCGAGCGCCTGGAATTTCCGACCGTCAAGACCGCCGATTTCGCCACCCTCGACGACGCAATCCGGACCGCCGTGCTCGACAAGACCTCGATCCTGCCGCTGTCGGCGGTGCTGGCAGTGGCCGGGCCGGTCGACGGCGACGAAATCCCGCTGACCAATTGCGACTGGGTGGTGCGCCCCCGGCAGATGTTCGAGACGCTCGGGCTCGAGGAAGTCGTGGTGCTCAACGATTTCGAGGCGCAGGCGCTGGCCGTGGTGGCGATTGGGCCGGAGCACATGGAAAAGATCGGCGGCGGCGAGCCGGAACCCAACAGCGGCTGCGTCGTGCTTGGCCCCGGCACCGGGCTCGGCGTCGCCGGGCTGATCCATGCGCGCAATATCTGGATCCCGGTGCCCGGCGAAGGCGGCCATGTCGATATGGGCCCGCGCACGCCGCGCGATTTCGAAGTGTTCCCGCATATCGAAACCATCGAAGGCCGCATCTCGGCCGAGCAGATGCTGTGCGGGCGCGGGCTGGTCAACCTCTACCGCGCCGTTGCGGCGGCCGATGGCGTCACCCCACGCTTCAGCTTGCCGGAACAAATCACCACGGCGGCGCTCGACGCCACCGACGCGCAGGCGCAGGAGGCGCTGGATATCTTCGTCACCTGCCTTGGCCGGCTGGCCGGCGACCTGGCGCTGATCTTCATGAGCCGTGGCGGCGTGTTCCTGACCGGCGGCATCGCGCAGAAAATCCTGACGGCGCTGAAGGGCGGGCGCTTCCGCGACGCCTTCAATGACAAGGCCCCGCACAGCCAGATGATCCGCGAGATGCCGGTCTATGTCATCACCCATCCGCTGGCCGCGTTGAGCGGTCTGGGGGCGTTTGCCTGCACGCCGGAGCGCTTCGGCGTCGAAACCGATGGGCGTCACTGGATCAAGGGCTGACGCATTTCCAATTGCCATCTTGGTAATTGACGATTGCACCCGGCGGCCCGACAGGGCATAGCCAAGCACGTAAGAACCAGTTCCGGACACCAGTGGCTTGGCTTCAGACGCAAAGATGACTTCCGCATCCCGGAGACAGGGCGCGATCCTGCCCGTTCTCAAGCGCGTGCTTTCCGAAAATGCGCGCGATTATGTCGGACTCTACGCCGCCGCGATTGCGTGCCTGCTGGCGGTTGCCGCCGCCACCGCCTTCATCCCGTGGGTGATGCGGCCGCTGATCGACGACGTCTTCTATAACCAGCGCTTCGACCTCATTCCGCTGATCTGCGGTGCCATCGCGGCCGTCTTCTTCATTCGCGGCATGGCGACCTACGGCCAGTCGGTGATCCTGGCGATGATCGGCAACAACCTGGTTGCCCGCTACCAGAAGCGCATCTTCGACCATCTGATGACGCTCGGGCTCGACTTCTATTCCAACCAGCGCTCGGGCCGGCTCGCCGCCCAGATCAACGAGAACGTGCTCGGCGTGCGCGACATGCTCGGCATGACGCTGAAGTCGGTCGCCGGCGACGCCGTGCTGCTGCTGGCGCTGGTCGGCGCGATGATCGCGCTCGACCCGATGCTGTCGCTGATCGCGCTGCTGATCGGCCCGCCGCTCGTCTACGCCGTCAACAAGATCATGCGCCGGCTGCGCCGCGTCGCGCGCCAGGCCGTCGAGGTCAATGCAAGGCTGGTCGGCGCGATGCAGGAGACGACGCAGGGCATCGCCGTGGTCAAGGCCTTCACCATGGAAGAGCAGCTGTCGCAGCGCATGAGCATGCTGATCGCCGAAGCCGAGCAGCGCGCCAACAAGATCGCCCGCGTGTCGGAGCGAGTGACGCCAATCTCCGAAACGCTGGCCGGCTTCGCCATTGCCGGCGTCATTGCCTATGCGGCGTTTCGCGCCTCGGCCGACGGCACGCCGCCCGGCGCGATCTTTGCCTTCATCACCGCGTTGCTGCTGGCCTATGACCCGGCGCGCAAGCTGGCCCGCGTCCAGGTCAATCTGGAACGCACCCTCGTCAACGCCCGCATGATCTACGAACTGCTCGACATCGAGCCGCGCCAGCAGGACAAGCCGGACGCCGGCACGCTGACAACGACGCGCGGCGAAGTCCGCTTCGACAACGTCACCTTCGGCTACACGCCCGACCGGACCGTGCTGCGCGACGTCAGCTTCGTTGCCGAGGCCGGCAAGACCACCGCGATCATCGGCAGCTCGGGCGCCGGCAAGTCGACCATCGTGGCGCTGGTGCAGCGGTTCTACGATTTGCACGCCGGCACCATCCACATCGATGGCACCGACATCGCCGACGTCACCAAGGCGTCGCTGCGCGCCCATATCGCCTATGTCTCGCAACAGCCCTATCTGTTCGAAGGATCGGTGCGCGACAACATCCGCTATGGCCGCCCCGACGCCACCGACGCCGAGATCGAGCACGCCGCCAGGCTGGCGCATGCCGACGAATTCATTGCCCGCATGCCCGAAACCTACGACACCCTTGTCGGCGAGAACGGCATCACCCTGTCCGGCGGCCAGCGCCAGCGCCTGTCGATTGCGCGGGCCATCGTGCGCAACGCGCCGATCCTGCTGCTGGACGAAGCGACGTCAGCGCTCGACAACGAATCCGAAGCGCTGGTGCAGGAAGCGCTCGACACGGTGATGAAGGGGCGCACGACCATCGTCATCGCCCACCGCCTGTCGACGGTGATCAAATCCGACCACATCATCGTGATGGAAGCCGGAATGATCATCGAGGAAGGCACCCACGCGCAGCTGCTCGACATTACCAATGGCGTCTATGCGCGCTTCTACACGATGCAGGCCGCGCGCGTCGAAACGCCGGCAAAGCAGCCCGTCGCCCAACAAGGAGTTGCCATCCCATGAGCATGCGTCTGGTTGTGGTCGGAGCCGGTGGCCGCATGGGGCGGACGCTGATCCGCGCCATCCATGAAACACCGGGCGCCGAGGTTGTGGGCGCGGTCGAGCGCAAGGACTCTCCCCTTCTCGGGCAGGACGCCGGCACGCTGGCCGGGATCGGACCGCTGGGCGTAATGATCGACGACGACCCGCTGGCGGCGTTCGCGAAAGCCGATGGCGTGCTCGACTTCACCACGCCGGCGGCAACGATCGAGTTTGCCGGCTACGCCGCCCAGGCGCGCATCGCCCACATCATCGGCACCACCGGCTGCTCCGTCGAAGACGACGCCAAGATCGCGGCGGCGGCGCGCCACGCGACGATCGTCAAATCCGGCAACATGAGCCTGGGCGTCAACCTGCTGGCCGCCCTGGTCGAACAGGCAGCACGGGCGCTGGAGGCCGCCGATTTCGACATTGAGATCGTCGAGATGCACCACAAGCACAAGGTCGATGCGCCATCGGGTACCGCGATCCTGCTCGGCGAAGCCGCAGCCTCCGGCCGTGACGTCGCCCTGTCGGACTGCTCCATACGCGGCCGCGACGGCATCACCGGCGCGCGCGAGGACGGCACCATCGGCTTTGCGTCGTTGCGCGGCGGTTCGGTCGTCGGCGACCACTCGGTGATCCTGGCCGGTGCCGGCGAGCGCCTGGTTCTGTCGCACCACGCCGAGGATCGCGGCCTGTTTGCCCGCGGCGCGGTCAAGGCGGCGCTGTGGGCCAACGGACGCAAGCCCGGCCTCTATTCGATGCGCGACGTGCTCGGTCTCGGCGCATAATTCAAACACTAGTCCGGTTCCGCTTCGCTGGTCGTGAAGCGGATCGAACCTTTCTGGTCTTCTAAACGGGAGTATTGCTGCATGTCCGGAACGCTGGTCCTCGTCCGCCACGGCCAAAGCGAGTGGAACCTCAAGAATCTGTTCACCGGCTGGCGCGATCCCGGCCTGACCGAACTGGGTCACGCCGAGGCCAAGGCCGCCGGCCAGAAGCTCGCAGCGCGCGGACTGAAGTTCGACATCGCCTACACCTCGGTGCTGAGCCGGGCGCAGGTGACCTGCCAGCACATCCTCGACGCCGTCGGCCAGGCCGACCTCGAGACGATCCGCGACGAAGCCCTCAACGAACGCGACTACGGCGACCTTGCAGGGCTCAACAAGGACGATGCGCGCGCCAAGTGGGGTGAGGAGCAGGTTCACGTCTGGCGCCGCTCCTACGACGTCCCACCGCCCGGTGGCGAAAGCCTGCGCGACACCGGCGCCCGCGTCTGGCCCTACTACATGCACGCCATCCAGCCGCATGTGCTGCGCGGCGAGACGGTGCTGGTGGCGGCCCACGGCAATTCGCTGCGCTCGCTGATCATGGCGCTTGAAGGCCTGTCGGGCGAAGACGTCATCAATGTCGAACTGGGGACAGGGGTGCCGATCATCTACCGTCTCAACGCGGATTCGACGGTTGCATCGAAGGAAATTCTCGAAGGCTGATTTTTGTCGCGAGATAGCCATTGACAGTACGCGCGCCGCCGCCTACATCGGCGGCGCACCACGCATGAACCTTTGCTTCGAACTCTTCGAACTGGTCAGGCGGTCACTTGCCCAGGTGGCGGAATTGGTAGACGCGCACGGTTCAGGTCCGTGTTCCGAAAGGCGTGGAGGTTCGAGTCCTCTCCTGGGCACCA
>JBEBXE010000220.1:0-5752 GCA_040391705.1 Aerobium aerolatum | reverse complement strand
CCTGCCAAAGAATAACGAAGATGTAATCTTCCGATCACGAAAAAGCCGGGTTTAGCCCGGCTTTTTTGTTAAGCTGCGCCGGGAACCGGTTTCGGGGCAACGACGTGCTTTAGGACAGTTTTCCGGGCAAGGTGGTTTTCATCCGCGCGCGACGGACTAGTGTAGCGGGCAACAGGTTTACGACAGGCGAGGACAGGCATGGCAGTTGTGGCGTTCCGGAGTTTGACCGTTTCGGCGTTGGCCGTCGCGGGTGTTCTGGCAATTTCGGGCGTGGCGGGAGCAGTCGAATGGCGCAGCACCTCGTCGCTGATCAATCCTGAGGCGGAAACCACGCCGTTCGAGCGCTACGACCATGTCAATCCGCAAGCGCCGAAAGGCGGACAGCTCAACACGATCGCCATGGGCACGTTCGACAGCTTCAATCCGTTCATCGTGCGCGGCACCGCGGCGGCCGGGCTCACCTATTTCGGCGGCATCCTCTGGGACACGCTGATGCAGCAGTCGCTTTCCGATTCGGGCACCAGCCACGGTCTGATCGCCGACGCGTTCAAATACCCGGAGGATTTTTCCTCGGCGACCTATCGCATCGACCAGCGCGCCCGCTGGCATGACGGCACGCCGATCACGTCGGCCGACGTCATCTGGTCGTTCGAGATGCTCAAGCAGCACAGTCAGGTCCACAATCGCTATTATGCCAATGTGACCGACGCGGTGGCGCTCAACGACCATGAGGTCGAGTTCAAGTTCGACCAGGTTGGCAATCGCGAGCTGCCGCATATCATGGGCGATCTGCCGGTCCTTCCCAAGCATTGGTGGGAGGGTACCGACGCGCAAGGCCGTAAGCGCGATTTCACCAGCCCGACGCTTGAAAAGCCGCTGGGCTCCGGCCCGTACCGAATCGCCAGCTTCCGTGCGGGATCCGACATTACCTGGGAACGCGTCGAGGATTACTGGGCGGCGAACATCCCGGTGAATATCGGCCGTAACAATTTCGCCACCCGCCGCTACACCTACATCCAGGATGACAACGCGATGTGGCAGGCGTTCACCAAGGGTGGCCTGCAGGATATTCGCATGGAGAACCGCGCCGGACGCTGGGCGACGGAGTATGATTTCCCGGCCTTCCAGCGCGGCGACGTTATCAAGCACACCTACAAGAGCACGGCCGGCGAGCCGATGCAGGGCTTTGCGCTCAACACCCGTAAGCCGCAGTTCCAGGACCGGCGCGTGCGCGAGGCGCTGACCATCGCCTACGATTTCGAAAGCCTGAACCGGCTGCAGTTCCACAATCTTTACCAGCGCACCACCAGCTTTTTCCAGGGCACCGAACTGGCTTCCAGCGGGGTACCGGAGGGGCTGGAATTGGAAATTCTCGAAACCGTCCGCGATGCGGTGCCGGCCGAGTTGTTCACCCAGCCGTTCACGCTGCCCGTCTACGACACCCCACAGGCACAGCGTCAGCATCTGCGCCGGGCCTCCGAGTTGTTGGCCGAAGCGGGCTGGCACGCCAAGGGTGGTCGTCTCGTCAATGACAAGGGCGAGACGTTCACCATGGAGTTCCTGTCGCCCAGCGAGGATTCGGAACGCACCACCAGCGGCTACATCAACGCCTTGCGTCGTCTCGGCATCAATGCGTCGCTGCGCATCATCGACGCCAGCCAATATGTGAACCGTGTCCGCGACTACGACTTCGACGTCATCACCGGCCTGATGATGCAGTCGCAATCGCCCGGCAACGAACAGCGCGAATATTGGAGTTCGCAGGCCGCCGGCATGCCGGACACGCGCAACTATGCCGGCATCAGGAACCCCGCGATCGACAAGCTGATCGATCGGGTCATCTACGCCAAGGACCGGACGGAACTGGTTGCCGCCACCCATGCGCTCGATCGGGTGCTGCTGTGGGAATATTACTATGTCCCGCAATACAACAATTCCGAAATCTGGGTCGCCTACTGGAACAAGTTCGGCATCCCGGAAACGCAGCCGACCTATGTCGGCGTCGACGTCGACTCCTGGTGGATCTTGCCAGGGCGCGAAGCCGTGATCGATCGCGAATATTCGGGCGAGGCCGCAGAGTGAGCGGATTTTCGCGGCGCGACTTTCTCGCGCTCGGGGCGGGGGCTGTCGCCCTGCCGCTTCTGGCGCGCACTGCCTTTGCCCAGTTGGCCACGGAGACGCCGCTGCATGGCATCTCGGTGTTCGGCGACCTCAAGTACGGGCCGGATTTTGCGCATTTCGACTATGCCGATCCGGCAGCACCGAAGGGCGGGCGCATCGTCACCCAATCGCCGGTGCGGGTCTACAACCAGAACTTCGACACCTTCGACACGCTGAATATGTATGTGCTGCGAGGCAATGGCGCTTTTGGTATGCCGTTGACCTACGCTTCGTTGATGGTGGCGTCGTCGGATGAAACCAGCTCGATGTACGGCTACGCCGCCGAAAGCGTTACTATCAGCGAGGACCGGCTGACGTGGCGTTTCCGGCTTCATCCCGACGCTGCGTTTCATGACGGCTCGCCGATCACTGCCGCCGACGTGGTGTTTACATTGGCGACGCTTCGCGATCTCGGCCACGAGAACCTCGCCAGCACGCTGCGGGAAATGGCCTCGCTTGAGGCGCTGGATGCGCGCACGGTGTCCATCACCCTGAGCCAGGATGCCGGCGTATCGACGGTGCTTACCATCGTCGCTTGCCCGATCTTTTCCAAGGTTTGGTGGGACGGACGCGATTTTCAGGCGTCGTTGTCAGAGGCACCTCTGGGATCGGGGCCCTATCGGGTCGGGAAATTCAGTTTCGGCACCTTCATCGAGTTCGACCGCGTCGACGATCACTGGGCGTCGAAACGGCCGGTGATGGTGGGGCGCTACAATTTCGACCGCATCCGCTACGAATATTTCCGCGACCGCACCGCCTCCTTCGAGGCGTTCAAGGCGGGGCTGATCCTGTTTCGCGAGGAGTTCACCTCGCGCAACTGGGCCACTGACTACAATTTTCCGGCGGTTGCCGACGGCAGGGTCAAGATCGAGGACTATCCCGACGACACCCCGTCCGGCGGGCAGGGCTGGTTCTTCAATTTGCGGCGGCAGAAATTTGCCGACCGGCGGGTGCGCGAGGCGTTGGGGCTGCTGTTCGACTTCGAATGGACCAACGCCAACATCATGTACAATTCGTTCGAGCGCTCGAACTCGTTTTTCGAGAAGTCGGAAGGCAAGGCATCGGGACGTCCAACCGAAGCCGAACTGGCGCTGCTGGAACCGTTCCGCGACCAGCTGCCGCCGAGTGTCTTCGAGGACGCCTATGTCGCGCCGGTCAGCGATGGCTCGGGGCGCGACCGCAACCGGGCGCGGGCCGCGCTGGCGCTGTTTCAGGAAGCCGGTTGCAAGCTGGAGGGCGGGCGTCTGCTGCTGCCGTCGGGCGAGCAGCTGACGATTGAGTTCCTTGGCAATACCGATTCGTTCGAGCCGCACCACAACGCCTATATCCGCAATCTGCGCCAGATCGGCGTGCAGGCCAGCTACCGCATTGTCGATGCCGCGCAATATGCGCTGCGGCTGCGCGACTTCGATTTCGACATGGTTGTCTCGCGCTTTTCCATGGCCCCGTATCCTGCCCGCTTCATCCGGATGGTGTTCGGGTCCGCCGGCGCGAATTCGCCCGGGTCGTTCAACATGGCCGGGATCGCCAATCCGGCCATCGACGCCATTCTCGAAAAGCTGATCGACTCGAAGTCGCAGGAAGAGTTCGTCGTCGCCACCCGCGCGCTCGATCGCATCATCCGCGCCGAACGCTACGTCGTCTTCCAGTGGCACAAGCCGGCGCATTGGCTTGCCTACTGGGATTACTACGACCGGCCCGCTATCGGCCCGCGCTACGATACCGGGGTGCTCGACACATGGTGGACGCGGCCCGACAAGATCGCCGCCACCGGTATCTCTGGCTGACATGGGCTTTTCTTGGCATAAGAAGCAAGAATCACTTGTCCAAACCCGAACCTGAACGGACCTGATGGGCGCCTATATCCTCCGACGCCTGCTTTTGATGATCCCGACCCTGCTCGGCATCATGGCAATCTCTTTCATCGTCATCCAGTTCGCGCCGGGTGGTCCGGTCGAGCAGGTCATCGCCCGCATGAGCGGCGATGGCAGTTCCACCGACCGCCTGTCCGGCGGCGGGGCGGACCTGCAAAGTTTCGATCAGGGCAGTCATTCGCAATATCGCGGCGCGCAGGGTCTCGACCCGGCCTTCATCGCCCAGCTCGAAAAGCAGTTCGGCTTCGACAAGCCACCGCTTGAGCGCTTCGGATTGATGATCTGGAATTTCGCGCGCTTCGACTTTGGCGACAGCTATTTCCGCGACATTTCCGTCATCGACCTGATCATCGAGAAGATGCCGGTGTCGATCTCGATCGGGCTCTGGATCACGCTGATCTCCTACGCCATTTCGATTCCGCTCGGCATCCGCAAGGCGGTCAAGGACGGTTCGGCCTTCGACGTCTGGACCAGCGGCATCGTCATTGTCGGCTATGCGATTCCCGGCTTCCTGTTTGCCATCCTGCTGATGGTGCTGTTTGCCGGCGGCTCGTTCTTCGACTGGTTCCCGCTGCGCGGGCTGATCTCCGAGAACTGGCATGAGCTGTCCTGGCCGGAACGCATTCTCGACTATTTCTGGCACCTGGCGCTGCCGCTGACCGCCATGGTGCTGTCGGCCTTCGCCACCACGACGCTGCTGACCAAGAACTCGTTCCTCGACGAGATCCGCAAGCAATATGTGGTCACGGCGCGCGCCAAGGGTCTGTCGGAGCGGCAGGTGCTCTACGGCCACGTTTTCCGCAACGCCATGCTGATCATCATCGCCGGCTTTCCCGGCGCGTTCATCTCGGCCTTCTTCACCGGCTCGCTGCTGATCGAGAACATCTTCTCGCTCGACGGGCTCGGCCTGCTCGGCTTCCGCTCGGTGCTCGACCGCGACTATGCGGTGGTGTTTGCAACGCTCTACATCTTCTCGCTCATGGGCCTGTTCGTCAGCCTGCTCTCCGACCTCATGTATACGTGGATCGATCCGCGCATCGACTTCGACCGGAGGGACGTCTGATGTCGGAAGTCCTTCTGAAAGGCGAGGTGGAGCAGGTGCGCCACCGGCCGAAACGTCCGTTTTTGTCGCCGCTCAACCAGCGCCGCTGGCAGAATTTCAAGGCCAACCGTCGCGGCTACTGGTCGCTTTGGATTTTCCTCGTCCTGTTCGTGCTGTCGCTGTTTGCCGAATTCATCGCCAACGACAAGCCGATCCTCGCCTCCTACAAGGGCGAAATCCTGGTCCCGGTGCTGGTCGATTATCCGGAGGAGAAGTTCGGTGGCTTTCTGGCCGTTACCGATTATCGCGACCCGGTGATCAGCGACGAGATCGAGGCCAATGGCTGGCTGATCTGGCCGCCGATCCGCTATTCCTATGGCACCGTCAACAACGACATTCCCGAAGCAGCACCCGCCAAGCCGTCCTGGATGTATGACCAGGAAACGCGCTGCGCCCGCTATTTCAGCGGCGTCGACGATCCCGGTTGCAGCGTCGGCAACTGGAACTGGCTCGGCACCGACGATCAGGCGCGCGACGTTCTGGCGCGCGTCATCTATGGCTTCCGCATCTCGGTTCTGTTCGGCCTGACGCTGACGCTGGCCTCGGCCGTCATCGGCGTGTCGGCGGGCGCGGTGCAGGGCTATTTCGGCGGCTGGACCGACCTGATCTTCCAGCG
>JBEBXE010000219.1:0-5754 GCA_040391705.1 Aerobium aerolatum | reverse complement strand
TTGCGATACCAATCGAGCACATGCAGCCGCAACGCGGACGACAAATTGGTGTCGCGCGACCGGGCTTCGTCGATTTCGCCGACAAGGCGGGCGAGCGCGATGTCTTTCTGCGCCGCGATGCGCAGCAGATCGTCATAAAACGGCTGTTCGATGGAAAAGCTGGTGCGGTGGCCGCGAATCGAAATCGAGCGCTTGGTGACCGCGCTCAACGCTCGTTCTCGTCGCGTGGGGGCAGCTTGTGCCCGTCCAGAAGCGCTGCTTCACGCGCCTTGCGCTGCGTCTCGAGGCGTTTGTCGCTGCCGCTGCGGCCATGCAGCACGCGATTCTGTTCGGCCTTGGTCGCCTCCTCGGCACGCGCCTTGCGCTTGCGGGCCATGCGGAGGTTGACGATGTCGGCCATCGCGCGCGCCTATTTCTTGCGGAATGCGTCCAGCGAGACGACGTCCGCCGACTTGCCGGCATCCTTGCCGTCGTCGTCTTCGGCCGTGTGCTCGGCTGCCGGAACCACCTCGGGGGTGTCCTTCTTGGCCTTGCGTGGCTTGATCGCGGTTGGCACTTCGCTGATGTGGCTTTCCGCCGGGGCTTCGTCTTCCGCTGGCGGCTTGACGTCGAACTCGAGTTCGAAATTCACCGACGGGTCGTAGAAGCCGCGCACGGCGGAGAACGGAATTTCCAGCTTTTCCGGCACGTCGGCAAACGACAGGCTGACTTCAAACCCGGTATCGGTGACTTTCAGGTCCCAATACTGGAATTGCAGCACGATCGTCATCTGCTCGGGGTAGCGTTCCTTCAGGCGGCTGGAGACGCGTACGCCCGGCGCTCCGGTCAGGAACGTGATGAAGAAATGATGGTTGCCAGGCAGGCCTGTGCGCATCACCTCGCTGAGAACCTTGCGCATCACACCGCGCAGGGCTTCCTGTGCGAGGATGTCGTACCGAATATGATCGTCCGCCATGGGGCCGCAGTTCCCGTGAATCGAATTGGGGTGGTGTAGTCAAGCTTAAGCTATCCGTAAACCGGATATAGCGCGCCGGTGGCTTTGCGAAAAGCGTCTAGCTGTTCTTTTGCAGCAATGCACGTCGCCTGCTCTAAATTGTGATTGACGCCCCGGATTTCCCTCCTTAGGCTGCGCGCCCATGAACAAGACGATTATTCTCGTATGTAGGCGCGTGGGCAAGGCGGTGTAACCGCCGGGCGAAAGCACCCCATGCGCACATGACAGGCTCCCACAAGGGGGCCTTTTTTATTGCCTTCAACACAGATAGACGTTCAAACGCCATAAGCGATGACAGAAACGGGAAGAGACCGATGAGTAACGCAGGAAACGACACCGGCAGGCGCGAGATGACCGGCGCCGAGATGGTGGTGCAGGCGCTCAAGGACAATGGTGTCGAGCACATCTTCGGATATCCCGGCGGTGCGGTCCTTCCTATCTATGACGAACTTTTCCAGCAGGACGACGTCAAGCACATCCTGGTGCGCCACGAGCAGGGCGCCGGCCACGCGGCCGAAGGCTATGCGCGCTCCACCGGCAAGGTCGGCGTCATGCTCGTCACCTCCGGTCCCGGTGCTACCAATGCGGTGACGCCGCTGCAGGACGCGTTGATGGATTCGATCCCGCTGGTCTGCATCAGCGGCCAGGTTCCGACCGCCTTGATCGGCTCCGATGCGTTCCAGGAGTGCGACACCATCGGCATCACCCGCCCGTGCACCAAGCACAACTGGCTGGTGCGGGACGTCAACGAGCTGTCGTCGGTGCTGCACCAGGCGTTTCATATCGCCACGACCGGGCGTCCCGGTCCGGTGGTTGTCGACGTCCCCAAGGACGTCCAGTTCGCGCGCGGCATCTACACGCCGCCGCAGCAGTCGCCGCGCACGTCCTATCATCCGCAGGTTCAGGGCGACATGGAGTCGATCCGTCAGGCGGTTGCGCTGATGGCGAGCGCCAAGCGTCCGATCCTCTATACCGGCGGCGGCGTCATCAATTCAGGCCCCGAAGCCAGCCACCTGCTGCGCGAGCTGGTCGAGCTGACCGGCTTCCCGATCACCTCGACGCTGATGGGCCTGGGCGCCTATCCGGCCTCGGGCAAGAACTGGCTCGGCATGCTCGGCATGCACGGCACCTACGAAGCCAACATGGTGATGCATGATTGCGACGTCATGGTCTGCATCGGCGCGCGCTTCGACGACCGCATCACCGGCCGTCTCGATGCGTTTTCGCCGAATTCCAAGAAGATCCACATCGACATCGATCCGTCGTCGCTGAACAAGACCGTCCAGGTCGATATCCCGATCCTCGGCGATGTCGGGCGCGTGCTGGAGGACATGGTCCGCCTGTGGCGCGCCACCACCAAGACCGACAAGGCGATGCTCAAGCCATGGTGGGAGCAGATCGATCGCTGGCGTGGCCGCGATTCGCTCGCCTACAAGCAGCATGACGACATCATCATGCCGCAATACGCCATCGAGCGGCTGTACGAGCTGACCAAGTCGCGCGACACCTACATCACCACCGAAGTCGGCCAGCACCAGATGTGGGCGGCCCAGCATTACCATTTCGACAAGCCGAATCGCTGGATGACCTCGGGCGGCCTCGGCACCATGGGCTACGGCCTGCCGGCGGCGCTGGGGGTGCAGATCGCGCATCCGGGCGCACTGGTCATCGACATTGCCGGCGACGCCTCGGTGCAGATGACGATGCAGGAGATGTCGGCGGCGGTGCAGCACAATGCGCCGATCAAGATCTTCATCCTCAACAACCAGCACATGGGCATGGTGCGCCAGTGGCAGCAATTGCTGCACGGCAACCGTTTGTCGCATTCCTACACCGAGGCGATGCCTGACTTCGTGCTGATGGCGCAGGCGTTCGGGGGCCACGGCATCCGCTGCGAAAAGCCGGGCGATCTCGACGCCGCGATCCAGGAGATGATCGACGTCGACAAGCCGGTGCTGTTCGATTGCCGCGTCGCCAATCTGGCCAACTGCTTCCCGATGATCCCGTCCGGCAAGGCGCATAACGAGATGCTGCTGCCCGACGAGGCCACCGACGAAGTCGTCGCCAATGCCATCGACGCCAAGGGCAGGGAACTCGTCTGATCTCGATGGAGTCAGACGAAGCCGCCACGCGCGGCCAAGAGAACAGGATGAGGACCACATGAACGCCCAGCTACAGCCCACCGGCTCAGCCTATTTCATCGCCAAGGAAACCGAGACGACCGAACGCCACACGCTGTCGATCCTGGTCGATAACGAGCCGGGCGTCCTTGCCCGCGTCATCGGCCTGTTTTCCGGGCGCGGCTACAACATCGACAGCCTGACGGTGTCGGAGACCGAGCATCAGAAGCACCTGTCGCGCATCACCATCGCGACGCTGGGCACCCCGCACGTGCTGTTGCAGATCAAGCACCTGCTCGAGCGTCTCGTGCCGGTCCACCGCGTCAACGACCTGACGGTGCTTGCCCGCGAGAAGGGTGTGGATGGCCCGCTCGAGCGCGAGCTGGCGCTGGTCAAGGTCGTCGGCTCCGGCAACGACCGCGTCGAGGCGTTGCGCCTTGCCGAGGCATTCAAGGCGAAAGTCTCCGACGCGACGACCGAGCATTTCATCTTCGAGCTGACCGGCAAGAGCAGCAAGATCGACCAGTTCATTTCGATCATGCAGCCGCTCGGCCTCGTCGAAGTCTGCCGCACCGGCCTGGCCGCAATGAATCGCGGGCCGAAAGGCATGTAAACTGGCGGCTGGCCGGGTGCGCGCCTGTCGCGGCCCGGCTTTCTGACCTCGTACCGTTCAAGGTGAGTGTCATGCAGTACGACGTCTTTGTGGCGCTGCTGGTTTTCGCGTTCGTCACGTCGATCACGCCGGGGCCGAACAATTTCATGCTGATGGCGTCGGGCGTGAATTTCGGCTTTCGCCGCACCATTCCGCACATGCTCGGCATCGGCGCAGGCTTCCTGAGCCTGCTGCTCGGCGTCGGCTTCGGGCTCGGCGCGGTGCTCACCGCCTATCCGTCGCTGCATGTCGCGCTCAAGATCGCCGGCGGTGCCTACCTGCTCTATCTCGCCTGGCGCATCGCCGCCTCGCGGTCGATGTCGAACGGCGCGGACGCCTCGGCGCGGCCGATGTCGTTTCTCGAAGCTGCAGCCTTCCAGTGGGTCAACCCCAAGGCATGGGTGATGGCGGTCACTGCGATGGCGATCTACACCAGCCCCGAAGCGCCATTCCTGTCGGTGGTTCTGGTTGCCTGCGCGTTTGCGCTCGTCAACCTGCCGAGCGTGTCGACCTGGGCCGGTTTCGGCGTCGCCCTGCGCGGCTTCCTGTCAGATCCCGTCCGCCTCAAATGGTTCAACATCGCCATGGGCCTCGCTTTGGCCGTCAGCCTGTGGCCGATGCTGCGCTGAATCGACCGCACGGCGGCGCGGGCGTATGCTGCGCCGATGCTGGATCGGCTGTTTTCGCTCAAACGCGTGCTGGCGGCAGTGTTCGCACTGCTGGCGGTGCTGTTTGCCGTCGGCTGGGTCACCCGGCAGGATGTCGGTGAACTGCCCTATCTGAAGCTCGTCGGCGGCGGCTTCATCTACAATTACCGGGTGTCCGACGTCTATTACGGCTTCACCGCCGTCGTGCTCAAACCCATTCCGACCGGCTCGATTGTCGAAGCGTCGTTCGAAGACCCCGGCGGCGGCCCGGCCCTGATCGTGCGCCAGCGCATCGGCGGGGTGGAGATGGCCCGCTTCTCCATGCGCTCGCCGCCGGTGCGCGGCGTCCGGGCCGGCCATCCCTACCACGTCACGCTGCGTCTCCTCGACCGCGAATCCGGGCAGGTGATCTGGAGCCACGATCAGACCTTCACCAGCCAGATCGACGACGACATCGTCCCCAAAACACCGCTGACCATCGGCCCCGGCTATGCGCGCAATCCACAAGCAGCAGACTGACCGGCGTCTCACCCCTTGCCCCCCGCAGACGAATCCCGCACTAACACCCCATGAAGTTTTCCCCGCAACAGGATGAAGCCCTCAAGGCTGTTTCGCGCTGGCTGACCGAAGGGCGCAGCCCGCTGTTCCGCTTGTTTGGCTATGCCGGTACCGGCAAGACGACGCTGGCGCGCCATTTTGCCGAGCATGTCGATGGCAGCGTGCAGTTCGCCGCCTTCACCGGCAAGGCGGCGCAGGTGCTGCGCTCCAAGGGCGCCACCAATGCGCGCACCATCCATTCGCTGATCTATCGTCCGCGCGGCGAGGAGGCCATCGAGGACGAGACCACCGGCAAGACGTCGATGAGCCCGACATTCTCGCTCAACCGGCAAAGCCCGATTACCAAGGCCAAGCTGATCGTCGTCGACGAATGTTCGATGGTCGACGAGCAGCTCGGGCGCGACCTGATGAGTTTCGGCACGCCGATCCTGGTTCTGGGCGATCCGGCGCAGCTGCCGCCGATCAGCGGTGGCGGCTTCTTCACCGAGCACGAGCCCGACCATCTGCTGACCGAGGTGCACCGTCAGGCGCGCGACAATCCGATCCTCAGTCTGGCGCTCGACGTGCGCGAGGGCCGCGAGATCGCATACGGCGAGTATGGCGCAGCCCGCATCATCGGCCGCGACGAGATCGATCAGGACCTCGTCCTGTCTGCCGATCAGGTGCTGGTCGGCACCAACCGCACCCGCCGCCGCTACAATACCCGTTTGCGCGAGCTGAAAGGCTTCGACGCCTCCTATCCGCAGGCCGGCGACAAGCTGGTGTGCCTGCGCAACGACCCGG
>JBEBXE010000218.1:0-5764 GCA_040391705.1 Aerobium aerolatum | reverse complement strand
GCACGTCGTTCGGGACGACGGGGTCGGAGGTTCGAATCCTCTCACTCCGACCAGAGCTTTCAGGGTTCCCGATCCCCGCTTAGCGCCTTCCACCTTGAAATCCCCTGCGGAACTACTTGATGGTCGCGCATTTGAAAGCCCTTCCTGGTCAAGGGTTCGTTCACGATTGCGAGGGACAGACCTATGCGTAAACGCGAAGGCCAACTTGTTGCATCAACCGAAATCGGCGGGGATGACGATCCACGTTTCGTCGCCGCCCTTGCGCGCGGGCTAAGCGTTCTGCGCGCCTTCAGGCGTGGCGATGCCGGACTTGGCAATCAAGACCTCGCAATGCGGACTGGCCTTGCCAAGTCGACGATCTCGAGGCTGACCTACACGCTGAGCCGACTGGGCTATCTCGAATATTCGCCAAGCACGGCCAGATATTCTCTTTCCGTAGCTGCACTTGCCCTTGGTTTTAGCGCGTTGGGGAGCTTTGCCGTGCGCGACATAGCGCGCCCGATGATGCAGGCTCTGGCGGATAGGGTCGGGTGCTCGGTGGCGCTCGGTGCCCCAGACCGGCGGACAATGGTTTATATCGAGCACTGTCGCGGCTCGAGCCCGCTGCACATGGGCATGGAAATCGGCTCTCATGTGCGCATGGCCACGTCGGCGATGGGCCGCGCCTATCTTGCAAGTCTCGACCCCGCGGCAAGAGAACGCCTGCTTGATGAAGTTTGCCCTCCCGATGACACGGGGGCAGCAATGAGAGACGGGGTCCAGCGCTCGGTCGAGCAATTGCGCCTGAACGGTTTTGTAACGTCAATCGGCGAGTGGCAATCAGCCGTAAACTCTGTCGGCGTTCCACTCCTGCTCCATGGCAGCCAGCCTTATGCGCTCAATTGCGGCGGTTCAGCGCACGTTCTGACCGAAGCCGTTCTTGATGAGATCGGGCGCGACCTGATCGCGATTGCCCGGCATGTGCAGCAGGCGGTCGGCCAGCGGGCCTGACACGACCTGCCTTTCGCAGCCTCAGCTGCCAACAAGTGCCTTGATCTCCAGAAATTCCTCGATGCCGAAGATACCCTTTTCGCGACCGTTGCCGGACTGCTTGTAGCCACCAAACGGCGTTGCCGGGCCGGCACGACCGCCGTTTATGTGAATGTTCCCAGCCTTTAGCCGAGATGCCACGCGCCGCGCCCGCGTCGCATCATTCGTCGATACATACGCCGCCAACCCATACACGCTGTCATTGGCGATTCGGATCGCGTCTTCCTCGTCGTCATACGGAATGATGACCAGCACGGGACCAAAGACTTCCTCGCGCCCGATGGTCATTTCAGGGCTGACATTCGCGAATATGGTCGGGCGCGCATAGTAGCCCTTGCTGAGGCCGTCCGGGCGTCCGATGCCCCCTTCGATCAGTTCGGCGCCTTCAGCGATCCCGTCGGAGATCATGCGCTGAACCTTGATGAACTGATTGATATTCGACAGCGGCCCCATCTCTGTCGCCTCGTCCCGGGGGGGGCCAACGACAATCGATCGCGCGGTCTTGGCGGCAATCGCGCCAGCAGCAGCATGTTGGCTGCGATGCACCAGCAGGCGTGTCGGAGCGTTGCAGGTCTGCCCCGAATTGCGCATCAACAGCATCACGTCGCGCGACACGACTTCTTCAAGATCAACGTCATCGAACACGATGTTGGCAGACTTGCCCCCCAGTTCCTGATGAATGCGCTTGACGGTATCCGCTGCCGCCTTGGCCACCAGAACTCCCGCACGCGTGGAGCCAGTGAAGCTGACCATGTCTATGTCAGGATGAGAAGCAATTGCCGCGCCGACGGTGGGACCGTCACCGTTCAGGACATTCACCACGCCCGCCGGCAGGCCCGCATCATGGACCAGTTCTGCAAATAGTAACCCGCTCAAGGGTGAGATCTCGCTCGGCTTCAAGACCGAGGTACATCCTGCAGCGATCGCAGCGCCGACCTTGCGAACAATTTGCTGAAGCGGCCAGTTCCATGGCGTGATGACGCCGACCACCCCGATCGGCTCCTTCAAGATCAACGACCCTTCGATGATCTCTTCAAAGCGGTAGCGTGCGAGGGTGTCGGCCATGCTAACCAGTATGTCGATGCAGGGCTCGGTTTGGGGCTTGCGCGCAAGGCTGATCGGCGCCCCCATTTCGAGTGAGATAACGTCGGCAAGGTCGCTCTGTCGTCGCCGCAGCTGCTCCGCAAGACTTAGAAGCAAGTCACCGCGCGTCTTCGGCTTCGTCAACTCGAAGCGAGCAAAGGCCTGTCGCGCAGCCTTTACCGCACGATCCACATCCGCCTCCGAGCCGAGAGAGATCCGTGCACACGCTTCTTCCGTCGACGGATCGATCACATCCATCGTTTTGGGTGCGACGGGGTCAACCCATTCGCCGCCGATGTAGAACTGGGTGAATTCTTGCATGGGAATGCCTCGGGCCTATCGGGACTGAATGATGATGTTGAGCAGCGCTTGCTGGCCGCCGCGCACTGCGGCCAGGGCGCGGTCAAGTGCTGCGTCCAACTCCGCTGGATCTTCAACACGCTCGCCATACCCACCGGCTGCGCGGCACACGTCTTCGAACGCCGGCAGCCCGTCGAGCATGGTCAAAACATTGTCGGTGCTTGCACTGATCCCGTCAGGGTAGACCTTGCCGGTAGCCGCCTTCACAGCATTCCACATTCCGTTGTTCATCACGACAAACAGAACGGGGAGCTTATGCTGGGAAGAGGCGTAGTGCGCAGCCAGCGGGTTTGAAAAGAGATAGGCTCCATCACCCTGGACGCAGATGACGACCTTCTCCGGATCCGCGAGTTTGGCGCCAAGCGCCGCCCCCATTCCCCAGCCCAGCCCGGATGCAGAGCTTGAACCGAAATACGTACCCTGCTCCACGAAGTCACAATAGTCCGCCATCAGCGTATATTCGTTGATCACCTTCCCATCACGAGGTTTGGCGCGACTGATGCAATCACTGACCCACGCAGGATGAATAGGCGTGGCTGACTTGTGCTTTTGCAACGTATCCGCGCGCCGCGTCGTCAGTTTTGCGCGTTCTGCGGCCACCCAGGCGCGACGGCTTTCGCCATTCGCCTGCGAACCTGTCTGGTCAAGCACCGGACCCAGCTCGTCCAGCAACGCCGCCGTGCCGCTGGTAATGGCGAGATCGTTCTGGAAGCCTCGTATCGGTATCCGCCCGTAAAGCGGGTCATAACCGACATGGATCACTTTGCAGCCCTCACGAAGCGCTGTCTGTTTAGGGATAAACGGGACGTCAGCTTCCAGCACAAGCACGACATCTGCCTCGCCCAGAAGGGCTGATGGCTCAAAGCCCAGATGCATGGAATGATCACTCGCCAGTGGCAGATAGCGTGATCGATGCTGCACTACCGGAATACAGAACCGTTCGGCAAATGCTGACAGTTTTCCAAAAACTGCCGGGTCACGCCCGCAATTGCCCGCAATGATGAGCGGGCGCTGCGCTGTTGCGAGAAGCCTCGCCAATTGCGCAACGCCATCCCGATTGGGCCCGGCTGGCAAAGCCGCCGAGAAGGCAGGCAACGGCTCCTTTGCGCCGGTGTAAGGTTCAGCCAGAACCTCGCGAGGCAGGGTCAGGTAAACCGGCCCACGCGGTTCTGACATCGCGATGCTGGTGGCGCGGTTCACCACCGTGTCCACCTGAGCCGCTCCGCGTAACTCATACTCCCACTTGACGAATTCACGCACCAGGGATGCCTGATCGAACATCTCCTGACCCCAGTGGATGAACGCATCGCGCGACCCGACGGTATCGTGCTCGTAGATCGGCGTGCGCCCGGCTGTGAACAGGATTGGAATGTTTTCCCGCGCCGCGTTCATGATCGCACACGCCGAATTCGCCGTTCCGACACTGACATGGACGAAAACCGATGGCAGCTCTCCCGAGACCATCGCGTAGCCGTGCGCCATCGACACGGCCAGATTCTCGTGTGTAGCAAGGATCGGAACGGGAGCCTTCGCCCCGTTGGCAGCGCATCTTGCATAAGCCTCGATCAACGGGGCAGCATCGGTTCCAGCGTTGCCGAAAAGATAGGTGACATTGCGTGCGCCCAGCTGCGTGAGATAGCGCTCAGCCGTATTCGTCGAGACACTCAAACCATTTACTCCTCATTGTGGGCTTGCAAGACGCCAGATGACCTTGGCGGCAGCGATCGGTGACACCAACAGTGTCAGAGCTGGAAAAATGTCTTGGCGTTGCCGTAGAGCCACTTCTCCAGGACAGCGTCCTTCAATGGCAGCTTCAGATAGTCGGCGACCAATTGTTCGAGCGGGGCCTTGAACAGATATTGCGACAGGCCGACCATCACCTTGTCCTGATTCAAGGTGTTGCCAAACTGCAGGAACTGTTCCCACCCAGACCCTGCCTGAGCGAAGTATTTTGGATGATGCCCTGCGGTATCGACATAAAGGTTAGGGTGGCGCCGCAACAACGCGACCATGTCGTTGATCCACGGCCATCCGCCCAGCCCGGCAACGATCCGCAACTCCGGAAAGTCGACTGCGACATCATCGAGGTGACGCGGATGTCCAAGGTCGTAAGGGCGGTCATTGGCGTAGCTCATCGCCGTGTAGATCCGCACCGGGATGTCGAGCTCAACGCATTTGGCGTAGAGGGGGTAGTATCGCCGATCGTTGGCGGGCAGCGAATTGTAGAGCGCCGAGACCCGCAACGCGCCTGCGCCTTCGTCTTTGACAAGTCTTTCAAGCTCGCGCACAGCGCGCATGCCGTCTTGCGGGTTAAGCAGGACCGGCAGCACGAATTTTCCCGGATATTTGCGGTGAATCTCACCTATCCGATGATGCTCCCCACCCAGCAGGAACGCTTTTTCGACCCCGGCCTTGTTCATCTCTTCAACAAGCTTCGCCAGGCCTCCGTCGTCATGATCAGGCGCCGCCTGTGGTTGGCCGCTCGTGGTTGGTTTGCCGAAGACCCTGCCGTAATTCGCGAATCCATATCCGTCTGGTCTCGGCAGCGACATTGGAAACGGCGTTCCGGGGCGCCCTTTCGTCGATTGCTCGATCGAAGGATCGGTTTCGCTGTGGGGGATGTGCATCTCAAGATCGATGACGCGTCTCATGGTCCAGCCTCTTTCGGATTTCGAATTGAATGGCGATGGTTGAGCTGCCTCGGCAGCGATGGGTCATGATTTGTGGCGTGGGTCCATCGCGTCGCGAATTCCATCGCCGACGATGTTGATCGACATCACCACGACGAAAATCGATAGGCCTGGCCACAACGCCATCTGAGGCATCGTCACCAGATAGCGCTGTGCTTCATTGAGCATGCTGCCCCAGGATGGTGCGGGCGGCCGCTGCCCCAGCCCAAGAAATGACAAGCTCGCTTCCACCACGATCGCGGTTGCTACAGTCAACGTCATCTGAATGAACAGGGGCTGGATCATGTTCGGCAGCACATGCTTGAGCGCGATCCGCAACGGCGAATTTCCGCATGCTCTGGCTGCTTCGATGTAATCTTCGCGCGATACGGCGAGTGCTGCACCCCGTGCCAACCGCAGGAAGATCGGCAACGCGGCGATGCCGATTGCGATCATCGCGTTGCCGAGGCCGGGCCCGAGCATCGCGGTCATCGCGATGGCCAGCACAAGAAACGGAATCGCCAGCAGCGCGTCGGTTATTCGCATCAGAATACTGTCGACGATGCCACCGACGTATCCGGCCAGCAAGCCGAGCGGCACGCTGATCGAAACCGCAAGCGCGA
>JBEBXE010000217.1:0-5786 GCA_040391705.1 Aerobium aerolatum | reverse complement strand
ATTGAATGCGATTTCAAATGTTTAAGTGGTTAAGGGTGCGTCCTTCGAGGCTCGCCGAAAAGGACTCACGACCAAAATCCTACTTCGTCAGCGCCAGAACACCCGGCAGGACCTTGCCTTCCATCCATTCCAGGAATGCGCCACCGGCGGTGGAGACATAGCTGAACTCGTCAGCGACACCGGCGTGGTTGAGGGCAGCCACCGTATCGCCGCCACCGGCGACCGACACCAGCTTGCCGGCCTTGGTCTGCGCGGCAGCATAGGTCGCTGCGGCCACGGTTGCGGCATCGAACGGGGCGATCTCGAACGCGCCGAGCGGGCCGTTCCAGACCAGCGTCTGCGCCTTGTCGATCCACTGGTTGATCGCGTCGACCGTCTTCGGCCCGACGTCGAGGATCATGCCGTCAGCCGGTACGGCCTCGACCGACACCACCTCGTTGGCAGCCCCGGCCTTGAATTCCTTGGCCACGACCGCGTCGGTCGGCAGCACAATGGCGCAGCCCGCCGTCGCCGCCTCGATCATGATCTGCTTGGCGGTTGCCGCCAGATCATGCTCGCACAGCGATTTGCCGACATCGGTGCCGCGTGCGGCCAGGAAGGTGTTGGCCATGCCGCCACCAATGACCAGCGCATCGACCTTTTTGACGAGGTTCATCAGCAGGTCGATCTTGGTCGAAACTTTTGCGCCGCCGACGATGGCGACGACCGGCTTCACCGGCTTGCCGAGGCCTTTTTCCAGTGCCTCAAGCTCGGCCTGCATGGTGCGCCCGGCATAGGCCGGCAGCAGACGCGCCAGCGCCTCGGTCGAGGCATGGGCGCGGTGCGCAGCGGAAAAGGCGTCGTTGACATAGATATCGCCATTGGCGGCCAACGCCTTCGCAAACTCTGCGTCGTTGGCTTCTTCGCCTTTGTGGAAGCGGGTGTTTTCCAGAAGCAGGACATCGCCGACGTTCATCGCGTTGACAGCATCAGCTGCCACGTCGCCGATGCAGTCGGCAGCAAACGCCACCGGCTTGCCCAGCACCTCGGCGGTCGCCCGCGCAATCGGCGCGAGCGTGAATTCGGCATTCGGCGCGCCCTTGGGGCGGCCGAAATGGGCGAGAAGGATGACCTTCGCGCCCTTTTCGGACAATTCATTGATGGTGGGCGCCACACGCTCGATACGTGTGGCATCGCTCACCGCGCCGTCTTGCATCGGTACGTTGAGATCGACGCGGACAAGAACGCGCTTGCCGGAAACATCGGCGTCATCGAGCGTGCGGAACCCAGCCATGAAATGCCCCTCAGTCTACGATCAAGCGATGGTCTTGGCGAACGCGATTGCCGTGTCGGCCATGCGGTTCGAGAAGCCCCATTCGTTGTCGTACCACGACATCACGCGCACCAGATCACCGTCGATGACCTTGGTCTGGTCGAGCGCGAAGGTCGACGACGCCGGGTTGTGGTTCAGGTCGATGGAGACCAGCGGCTCGTTGGTGTAGGCGAGAATGCCCTTCAGCGGGCCATCGGCAGCCGCCACCAGCGCGGCGTTGACTTCCTCGACCGTCACCTTGCGCTTCGGCACGAACTTGAAGTCCACCACCGAGACGTTCGGGGTCGGCACGCGGATCGACACGCCGTCGAGCTTGCCGGCGAGTTCCGGCAGCACGAGGCCGACGGCCTTGGCGGCACCGGTCGAGGTCGGGATCATCGACATCGCTGCAGCACGGGCGCGGTAGAGGTCCTTGTGCATGGTGTCGAGGGTCGGCTGGTCGCCCGTATAGGCGTGCACCGTGGTCATGAAGCCCTTGGCGATGCCGAACGTGTCGTTCAGCACCATGGCCACCGGCGCAAGGCAGTTGGTGGTGCACGAGGCGTTGGAGACGACGATGTGCTCGGAGGTGAGCTTGTGGTGGTTGACGCCGTAGACGACGGTCAGGTCAGCGTTATCGGCAGGAGCCGACACCAGCACGCGCTTGGCGCCTGCGGCCAGATGCGCGGACGCCTTCTCCTTGGAGGTGAAGATGCCGGTGCATTCCATCACGATGTCGACGCCAAGCTCGCCCCACGGCAGATTGGCAGGGTCGCGTTCGGCGAACACCTTGAACGAGTCGGAGCCGACCTTGATGGTGTTGCCCTCGACCTTCACTTCGCTGGGGAAGCGGCCGTGCACGCTGTCGTAGCGCAGCAGGTGGGCGTTGGTCTCGACTGGTCCGAGATCGTTGATGGCAACGATGTCGATATCCTTGCGGCCGCTCTCATAGATGGCGCGGAGGATGTTGCGGCCGATGCGGCCAAAGCCGTTAATGGCGACTTTCACGGTCATGAGGCGGTCTCCCGAAATGCTGGAAAAGCGTTTTTCGGCGGCGCGACGCTAAGGATTGCCGCCGAGACAGCGTTTCCATAGCGGCGCACCGCAGAAGAATCCAGCACCAGTCGGGATAAAACCGATTAGCACAAAATAGAAAGCCGCCGGGGCGGATTTCAGGCCTTGGCGAGCTTGCCTTCGACAGCCGCCACAATCGCCTCGGAAGTGATCCCGAAGTGCTTGTAGAGGTCTTCGATCGGGCCGCTGGCGCCGAAGCCGGTCATGCCGACAAACAGGCCATCCGAACCGATGATCGCGTCCCAGCCCTGGCGAATGCCGGCCTCGACCGCAACCTTCACCGAAGCGGAGCCGAGAACGGAAGCGCGATAGGCATCGTCCTGGGCGCGGAACAGCTCGAACGACGGCACCGAGACGACGCGCGCCGCAATGCCCTTGCTTTCGAGTGCTGCACAGGCAGCAACCGCGATCTCGACTTCCGAGCCGCTGGCAAAGATCGTCGCCTTGGCGTCACCGCTGGCAGCCACCAACTCGTAGGCGCCGCGCGCCGACAGGTTTTCGGCGGTGTGCGTGACACGCAGCGTCGGCAGGTTCTGGCGGGTCAGGGCGAGCGTCGACGGAGCCGTGGTCGACTCAAGCGCGATCTGCCACACCTCGGCGGCTTCCACGGCATCTGCCGGGCGCAGCACGAGATGGTTCGGGATCGCCCGCAGCGCAGCCAGATGTTCCACCGGCTGGTGGGTCGGACCGTCTTCGCCAAGACCGATCGAATCGTGGGTCATGACGAAGATCGAGCGGATGCCCATCAGCGACGCCAGACGCATCGCCGGACGCGCATAGTCGGAGAAGCACATGAAGGTGCCGCCGTAAGGAATGACACCGCCATGCAGCGTCATGCCGTTGATCGCCGCAGCCATGCCGTGCTCGCGAATGCCGTAATAGACATAGCGGCCGGAATAGTCGCCCGGCTTGATCGGGCCGGTCTGGCTGGTCTTGGTGTTGTTGGAGCCGGTGAGATCGGCCGAGCCGCCGATGGTCTCCGGCAGCATGGCGTTGATGACCTCAAGCGCCATTTCCGACGACTTGCGGGTGGCCACCTTCGGCTTGTCCTCAGACAGCGTCTTCTTGTAGTCGACGATCATCTGGTCGAAACCGGCAGGCAGGTCGCCCTTCATCCGGCGTTCGAATTCGCCCTTGGTGATCGCGTCGGCGTCGCCGAAGCGCTTTTCCCAGGCAGCGCGCTTGTCTGCGCCGCGTGCACCGGCATCGCGCCAGGCGTTGAGAACATCATCCGGCACCACGAACGGCTCGTAGTCCCAGCCCAGCGCCTTGCGTGCACCGGCGATTTCTTCGGCACCGAGCGGCGAACCATGCGCCTTGTTGGTGCCGGCGCGGGTCGGCGCACCAAAACCGATGGTGGTCTTGGCAGCGATCAGCGTCGGACGGTCCGACTGCTTGGCGCTCTCGATGGCCGCCGCAATCGCTTCCGGATCGTGGCCGTCAACGGACAGTGTATGCCAGCCCGAGGCCTCGAAGCGCTTGCGTTGGTCGGTGGAGTCCGACAGCGAAATCGGGCCGTCGATGGAAATGTTGTTGTCGTCCCAGAAGACGATCAGCTTGTTGAGCTTGAGGTGGCCTGCCAGCGCAATCGCTTCCTGGCTGATGCCTTCCATCAGGCAGCCGTCGCCCGCCAGCACGTAGGTGTAGTGGTCGACCATGCTGTCGCCGAAGCGGGCATTGAGGATGCGCTCAGCCAGCGCCATGCCGACGGAGTTGGCAAGACCTTGGCCCAGCGGGCCGGTCGTCGTCTCGATGCCGGCGGCGTGGCCGTACTCCGGATGACCGGCAGTCCTGGCGCCGAGCTGGCGGAAATTCTTGATCTGGTCGAGATCGATATCCGGGTAGCCGGTCAGATAAAGCACCGAATACAGCAGCATCGAGCCATGGCCGGCGGACAGCACGAAGCGGTCGCGGTCGGCCCAGTTCGGGTTTTTCGGGTCATAGGACAGGAAGCGCGTAAAAAGCACCGTGGCGATATCCGCCGCTCCCATCGGAAGGCCGGGGTGGCCGGAATTCGCCTTTTCAACCGCATCCATGGAAAGGAAACGGATCGCATTGGCCATGCGGTCGTGCTGTTCACGTGTGGTCATGATCGCTCGCTCTTTTTCAGCGCAGAAAAAGGCCCTAAACGGCCCGGAAAGCGAGGCGACACATAACACCCACGCGCCCCGAGTCAACGTTGCCCGCCACATTCTGGACGGTTTTGGCAGGCTATCACGATGTTTGAAGGGGATAGAGCATCATGGCGCGTTGACGCTGGTTTCACACGACGCCTAATGTTTCTTCTCTAAAGCGCTGGTAAAGCGTGCGATTCGGCACCACGCCGGGGCTGGAACGGAAGCGATGACCGGGGAAGCCACTCTTAAAGAAGTTATTGCCCGCCTCGGCAGGGCCATGGAAGTGCTCGAGGACGCGGTTGCGGCCCGTCTGGAGCGCGAGCAGGACTATGGCGAGGCCGAAGCCGAAGTTCAGCGCATGAACGCCGACCGCGCCCGCCTCGCCCAGGAACTCGATGGGTCCGAAGCGCGTGCCGACCGCCTTGAAGAAGCCAACAAGGAAGTCTCCCGTCGTCTGGTGACGGCGATGGAGACGATTCGCGCCGTACTCGACAGATAGGAGAGGCCCAATGGCGCAAGTTACGGTCACGATTGACGGAAAATCCTATCGCATGGCGTGCGACGAAGGCCAGGAAGAGCATCTGATCGGCCTCGCCGACCGCTTCGACCGCTACGTCACTCACCTCAAAGGCTCGTTCGGCGAGATCGGCGACCAGCGCCTCACCGTAATGGCCGGCATCATGGTGATGGACGAGCTGAGCGAACTGCAAAAGCGCGTCGTCGGCATGGAAACCGAAATCGTCACCCTGCGAAAGACCCGCGACGACGCCCTCACCAAGGCCGACAAGAACGACTCTGCGCTGACCGGCGCGCTGTCGGGTCTGGCCGAACGGATGGAAGGCCTCGCCGGCAGGCTGAACGCCGACGGCGTACCGCGCTAATTTACTAGAACCCCTGAAACAACATATCCAGCGCGGCGGTGATCTCGTCGCGATGTTCCGCTACGTTGGCGATACGATTTGTGAAGGCGCTGGCTGGAACCGCCAGTATCAGTTGCGTATGCATCACGTAGCGCCGATCCTCGATGGCGAAAATGGGGTTCAGCTTTTTCACCGGCGTATTCAGAGGGGGCTGCGGTATCAACGGCACCGCCACACGCGTGTCGAACTGTTCGATCAGGTCCGACTGGACGCAGAGCAGCAGATTTTCGCTTCCGCGCGGGTCTCGGTAAACGTCGTACCGCGCCATCAGAAGCCACGGTATTCGGAGAACGGAAGACCGTTCTCTTCAAAGTACCGGTTCCAGCCTTCAATCGCCTCGCGGTTCTCTTCCTTCCAGACCCGCTCTTTTTCCTTGCGCACCGC
>JBEBXE010000216.1:0-5788 GCA_040391705.1 Aerobium aerolatum | reverse complement strand
TCGGCGGGGCAGGGCACATGGTGGCCGGCGACAAGAACGACGTGTTCTGCGCTGCCGTGCTCGACTTCCTGACAGACCGCGAAGCGGCCTGATCTACGCTTTCATCCAGTCATCAGCGAATTCGACGCGGGCCATGCCGGCGAACCGGCGCAGGCGCTCGAGTTCCGCTTCAAGTTTGGTCGTCAGTGCTTTCGACGGTCGTGTGCCGGGTTCCGGCCAGAAGGCGCGCACAAAGAGCCGGTCCTGATCGCGTTCGGCCTTGACGTCGATGCGCCCGACGGCGCGGTCGCCGCGCAGCACCGGATAGACGTAATAGCCATATTGCCGCTTGGCTTCCGGCACGAAAATCTCGATGCGATAGTGGAAGCCGAACAGCCGTTGCGTGCGGGCGCGGTCGCGCAACAGCGGATCGAACGGGCTGAGGATGCGGACGCGATCGCCGGGGTCGCTGGCCTCCTGCGCCAGTCCGGTTGCGCCGACAAGGCTGAAGGCGGGACGTGGCTTGCTGTCCGCATGGCCTTCGACGGTGACCGGAACCAGTTCCGCACTGTGACGCGCCAGCCATTCGTCGACTTCCGCCGGCGTCAGCAGCGCCCAGAACGCCGCGATTTCGCCACGCGTGGCAAAGCCAAGCCGCGACAGCGCCTGCCGGCAGGCCCAGTCGACAAATTCATCGTGGTCAACTTCCGGCGTCCGGTGGGCGTCGGGAACGACGCGTTCGGTCAGGTCATAGACCTTCTGAAAGCCTTCGCGTCGGGCAATGGCGAGGTCGCCGGTGCGCCACAGAAATTCCAGTGCGGCCTTTGACGGGTGCCAGTCCCACCAACCGGTGGACGGCTTGTCGCCTTCGAAGTCGCGCGCCATCACCGGTCCCCTGGTGGTGACATGATCGAGGATGCGCTCCAGGTCGCGGTCAAAGCCGTCATGGCCGAAATGGCTTTTCCAGCGGCTGCGCAGGCGCTGCTTTTCGCGGGCAAAGCGATGCCGCCAATAGGGAAAGAAGGCGCTGGGGATGATCGAGGCGTCGTGGGTCCAGTTTTCAAACAGCGCGCCGTCTTTCTCCAACAGGTGCTGGAGATCGCGCCGGCGATAGGACGGGCTGCGTGAAAACAGGATGTGATGGTGGGCGCGCTCGAGCACGTTGACGCTGTCGACCTGAACGAAGCCCAGCGCTGCGACGGCCGCGGCAAGGCCATCCCGACGCATCGGTCCGGTGCGCGCGCCGTCGAGCCCGTAAAGCTGCATCAGGTGGCGGCGGGCCTGCTGGTTGGAAATCAGAGTTGTCATGTCATCCGACTATGACTGCTGGCGGTGCCGGCTTCCACCCGAAAAGACGCGGACCGACGCGCCGCGCGCCGAACATGCTGACAGCCTTGTGTCAGCACGTTCCTCACCGGCCCGAAAACTGCGCGGAACGCTTGGCCAAGAAGGCGCTGCGGCCTTCAGCGTAGTCTGCGCTGTCGAAGGTGGCGTCGCCCAGCGCGCTGGCATGGGCGGTGTCGTATGCGTCGTGGCTGAGCGCTGCGCGGATGGAGGCTTTCGACGCCTTGACCGACAGCGGCGCGTTGGCGGCGATGGTGGCTGCCAGTTCGGTGGCGCGCAGGTCGAGCCCGCCGGGTTCGACGATCTCCAGCAGGAAACCGGCATCGAGTGCAGCAGTGGGATCTAGGCGGGCGGCCGTGAAGGCGAGATATTTCGCCATCTGGGCCCCAAGCGCCTCGACGATATCCGACATCGCGTTGACCGGGTAGGCGAGGCCGAGACGGGCGGCGGGTACCGAAAACAGCGACGTCGGCGACGCGATGCGCAGGTCGCAGGCGGCCGCCATGCCGAAACCGCCGCCAAAGCAAATGCCCCGGATGGCGGCAATGGTGGGGACCGGGCAGGTGCGGATGGCGGCGAAGGCCGCCGAATTGCCGGCCTCGTAGGTGCGGGCGCTGTCGGCTGACCCGCGCAGCGTCTCGAACTCGCTGATATCGGCGCCAGCGCAAAAATCATTGCCCGCGCCGGTCAGGATCACCGCGCGCACCGAGGGATCGCCCGACACATCGGCAAACAGATCCGCCATCTCGCGCCACATCGCGTCGGTCATGGCATTCTTGCGCTCGGGCCTGTCGATGACGATGGTCATGACGCCGTGACTGACTTTGCGGGTAAGGAAACCAGTTTGCCGGTTTTCAACGTTGGGCATTAAACCAATCCATCTTGGCTGCGTTCAGGAAAATGCAGTTCATTTGACTTCGTAAAGGGATTATGTTTGGCACCATGCCAAGGCAAGACGTTTGACAGGGAGTCCACCCATGAGTGGCAGACACGCAGTCAGGTCGGAAACGATCCAGATGGACCCTATCTGGGCTTCGGTCAGAAATGAAGCAACCGAGGCTGTCGCGCGCGACCCGCTGCTGGCGGCGTTCATGTATTCGACTATCCTCAACCACGACACGCTGGAGGGGGCGGTGATCCATCGCCTCGCGGAGCGGCTGGACCATCCCGACCTCGGCGCTGCGCTGATCCGCCAGACCTATCACGCCATGGTGAAACAGTCGCCCGAGTGGAGCGTTGCCGTGCGGGTCGACATCCAGGCCTATTACGACCGCGATCCCGCCTGCGACCGGTTCCTGATGCCGGTGCTGTACTTCAAGGGGTTCCACGCCATCCAGACGCACCGGCTGGCCAACTGGCTGTGGCACCAGGGCCGCAAGGATTTCGCCTTCTACCTGCAAAGCCGTTCGTCGGCGATCTTCCAGACCGACATTCATCCGGCGTCGTCGATCGGCAAGGGCATCTTCATCGACCACGCCACCGGGGTGGTGATCGGCGAGACGGCCGTGGTCGAGGACAATGTGTCGATGCTGCACGGCGTGACGCTCGGCGGCACCGGCAAGGCCAGTGGCGACCGCCATCCGAAGATCCGCCACGGCGTGCTGATCGGGGCAGGCGCCAGCATTCTCGGCAATATCGAGGTCGGTCACTGCGCCAAGATCGCCGCCGGCTCGGTGGTGCTGAAGCCGGTCCCGCATAACACGACGGTGGCGGGCGTTCCTGCGCGTGTCGTCGGCGAAGCCGGATGCGCGGAACCGTCGCGCGCCATGGACCAGTTGCTCAGCGCCGGGGACTGAGCACAGGTTGTTGCTGTTGCCTTGAAAGCCTGCCCTCGGGGTTTACATGCAAGGCAAGGGCGTGTCAGAAGCGGCGCTCCCACGCTCATCCACATTGGAGAACCGGTTTGAAACCTGACGAAATCAGAAAGCTCGACGCCTATTTCAAGCGCACCTTCCAGAACCCGCAATTGCAGGTGAAGGCACGGCCGCGCAAGGACGATTCGTGCGAGCTGTATGTGGGCGACGAGTTTCTCGGCCTCATCTTCAAGGACGACGATGACGGCGACCTCTCCTACAATTTCTCGATGGCGATTCTCGACATCGACCTCGCCTGAGCTCAGCTCAGCTCAGCTCAGTTCTGGATGATGCTGCCGGCAAATTTGCGCACGGCGGCATCCACCTCGCGCCAGGAGCCCGCCAGTTCGGCGGGCATGCGATAGACGAGGTTCAGGCCATTGCCGACATGGATGTCGCGCTCGCACGGTGCGAGTGACTGCCTGGCCTGCTCGCCCGCAAGACAGCGGGCGACAAACGGCGCCGTAGCGCCTTCCTTCCCGACAATCAGCACCTCGTCCATATAGCCCGACTGCGCCGTGAACGGATGCACGGTGAGGCCGCCCGGACCCGGCTTGCCGGCGCTTTCGACCAGCGAACGATAGATCGGCTCGTAGCGCCCGCTCATGTCGCGCGACATCATGCGCTGTTCGAACGACAGGAACAGAATGCGCTTCGACCCGTCGAGATGGTTGAAGTCGTCGCGGGTTTCGTCGCTGTACCCCGTCATGTCCGGCCAGCGCACATAGAGATCGAGGCGGTTGGTCACGCCCTGGCGGCGCGCGCTTTCGAAACGAATCATGTTGGCGGGGACGGAGAGGACGTCGTTGCCGATAACGATCTCGTGCACGATGCGGCTGTCGGTGTGGCCGGCCATCGCGATCTCGCGTCCGATCCATTTGCCGGCAACGCTGATGGCGGCCGACAGCAGCGCGAGAACAGCCAGGACGACAAACACCTTGCGCAGGAAAGTCGAGCGAACCGCGACGAACCTGTCATCGACAAGGGGATGTGTTGTCTGCGCCTGCATCGCGATGCTCCTGCCTTCAGGCGCGACATTGCCCCTTTATGGTAAACGCACGGTAAATTGCGACTGGCCGTCCGGTGGATGCTGGCGCTGACAAGGCGATTCAACCGGAGCCGCCAGCGGATTGTTTTTCCACGCGGTTTGGAAAAAGGTTTCCCCGCCGACCCGGCATGGTAGGTAGGAACACCGATGTGAAAAATGGGAGAACGACATGCCGGTTTATGCGCTTGATGGGGTGACGCCTGAGCTTGAGGACGACAGCATCTGGATCGCGCCCGATGCGACGGTGATCGGCAAGGTCAAACTGGCGACGCAAACCGGCATCTGGTTTGGCGCGGTGCTGCGGGGCGACAACGAGCTGATCTCGATCGGCGCGCGCAGCAACATCCAGGAACATTCCATGCTCCATACCGATCCGGGCCTGCCGCTGACGGTCGGCGAGGGCTGCACCATCGGCCATCGCGCGATCCTTCACGGCTGCACCATCGGCAACAACACGCTGGTCGGCATGGGCGCGATCATTCTCAACGGCGCGCGCATCGGCAACAATTGCCTGGTGGGAGCGGGCGCGCTGGTCACCGAGGGCAAGGAATTTCCCGACAATTCGCTGATCGTCGGCTCGCCGGCAAAAGCCGTTCGGTTGCTCGATGACGACGCGGTCGCCCGCCTGCAGCGCTCAGCCGACGCCTATGTCGGTAACGCTACCCGGTTTGCCAAGGGACTGAAGCCAGTCGGTTGAGACATTTGCCGCGTCATGCAACCGAGCCGGGCGCGGCGCGTTTCTGAAAAGCCCAGCTGTCGGGGCAAGCCGGAGCCGGGGCCTTTTGGTCGTCGGATATACGGCAATCTAAATAGCTGATTGCGCATCGCAATGGACGGAAATTCAGGTTTCCACTTTTCGGTCTGTTGCGCAATTTCGTTTTGTGTTCGTTGCACGAGCGCGATAGAGACGAGCCTGCGGGAGTCGTCACAAACAAGCAGGAGGCGCTGTTGGAAAATCCGGACGACCGGCAGCCCGAAGCCGAGACATCAGCGGCCCCCGTTGCCGATATCTACGATGACAACGGCGTGTTGCGTGGGTCGTTCATCGCCCATATCGGCGCGGCGATTGCCGATCGCGATACGCTGGCGCTGGAACGCGACGTCGCCTCGCTGCACCAGTCCGAAATCGGTGATCTGCTTGAAGCGCTGATGCCGGAACAGCGGCGCGCGCTGGTCGAGCTGATGGGGTCGTCGTTCGACTTCACCGCGCTGACCGAAGTCGACGACGCGATCCGCATGGACATCGTCGACCACCTGCCTAACGAGCATATCGCGCAGGCCGTCCAGGACCTCGATTCCGACGATGCCGTCTACATTCTGGAAGATCTCGACGAGGAAGACCGCGACGAGATTCTTGCCCAGCTGCCGTTCACCGAACGCATCCGGCTGCGCCGCGCGCTCGACTATCCGGAAGAGACCGCCGGCCGGCGCATGCAGACGGAGTTCGTCGCGGTGCCGCCGTTCTGGACCGTGGGACAGACCATCGACTACATGCGCGAGGATCAGAACCTGCCTGAATCCTTCAGCCAGATCTTCGTCATCGACCCGACGTTCCGCCTGCTCG
>JBEBXE010000215.1:0-5806 GCA_040391705.1 Aerobium aerolatum | reverse complement strand
CTGCGGCGGCCGACGCAGCCATTTGAGGATGCGGGCGGCGGTCGGGATGAGGCCCTCCGGCAGGAACAGCACGACCACGATCAACAGCACGCCCATGATGAAGGAATTATCGATGACCGACTGATGACCGAGTGCAAATTTCAGCAGGCCAAGTAGCGCCGCGCCGATCATCGGTCCGGTCAGTGTGCCGAGCCCGCCGACGATGACCCAGATGATGATCTCGGCAGACTGGCCCAGGCTGAACAGGCCCGGCGTGACGATCTCGGCCCAATTGGCAAACAGGCAACCTGCCAGTCCAGCAATGCCGCCGCCGAGCGCAAACGCGGCCGATTTGTAGAAGCGCACGTCGTAACCGAGAAGCTCGGTGCGCTCTTCGTTCTCGCGCAACGAGACGACGATGCGGCCGAAGGGCAGGAGCAGCGTCAGGCGCAGCCCGAGATACACCAGCGCAAGCAGTCCGAGTGAGAAATAGAACAAACCCGCGCCATAGATGTATGCGTCGGGATTGCCGGGAACGGTCAGTGTAGGGAAGCCCGGAATGCCGTTGAATCCGCCAAGGCGGGCCTCGCCGAGTCGATAGGCCGGGCCGGCAGTCGAATTGAAGAATTTGAACAGGATTAACGTTACGACGAGCGTGACAACGGCAAGGTAGACGTCGCTCAACCTGCCATAGAACATCATCGCGCCGAGCAATCCGGCGAAGGCCATCGGCACGAGAATGGCGAGCAGGAATGCCGCCCACGCGCCGTCGAAATTGATTGATGCCAGCGCATAGGTGTAGGCGCCGAGGCCGTAGAAAGCGGCTTGCCCGAAGCACAGGATGCCGCCGAACCCCCAGATGAAGCCCAGGCTGAGCGCCAGCATCGCATAGACCACCAGCAAGGTGCCGGTGTAGACATCGATCGCAAAAGGCAGGAGCAACCCGCAGGCAAGCGCCCCGACCGCCACGCGCCCCGTCTCGGTGATCAGAACCCGTGGTTTCATCACGTCCTACCCTTGAAGAAGCGTCCGGTGATGCCGAACGGCAGCAGCCTGAGCAGCACCACGGCAGTGACGAGCAGCGCGATTTCGCCACCGACCGAGCTGGTGGTGAGCGTGAAGACTTGGGAGATGGTACCGAACAAGCCTGCACTGGCGATGGTGCCGGTGACCACGGATGCGCCCCCGGAGATGACGGTGATGAAGGCCTTGGCGATGTAGTTGGCGCCGCTTCCGGGGCTCAAGCCCACCAAGGGCGCAAGCAGCGCGCCGGCAAGGCCGCTCAACGCCGCGCCGGCTGCAAACGTCGTCATGTAGACATGCGAAATGTTGAAGCCGAAAGCCTGCGCCATCTCAGGCCGCTGCATCGCGCCGCGGGCGATCAACCCGGCGCGGGTTGTCTTCAGCACGAGATAGATGACGATCATGACCACGCAGGCCGCAGCGACCAGAAACAGGCTGTAGCCGCTGATCTGGTAGTTGCCGACAGTGATGCCGCCGAGCGGATTTGGAATGCCGGTCATGGTGTTTCCGAAGATCATCGAGAAGGCACCCGTCATCGCCAGGCTGAGCCCCCAAGTGGCCAGCATGGTGTTGATCAGCCGACCGTAGAGCCACCGCACCACCAGCCTTTCAATGATGAGGCCCCAGATGCCAGCGGCGAGCGGCGCCAGTATGAGCATGCAGAACCAGAGGTTGAGCCCGCTCTGGTAGCCGAGGATGGCGACATAGCCGCCGAGCGTCAGGAATTCGCCGTGCGCCAGATTGATGACGCGCATCATGCCGAAAATGACCGCGAGGCCGGAGCTGATCAGCACCAGCACCGCGATCGAATGCAGTATTTCGACAATGACGACGACGGCGAAGTCCATGGTGTGCCCGAGCTCAGATGTCGATTTCGTATTGCTGGTTGTCGTCCGGGTTCTTTTCGAGATCGCAGACCAGCTGGGTGTCGATCGGCTGGCGTGGGCCGAAACTCTCCAGGATCGCCAGCGACTGGTTGCGCACCTCCATCAAGTGGGTTTCCAGCACGGCGTGATGGGTCTTGGCGTCGATGGTGACCTTCCCGGATGGGCCGTCGATCGAGATGCCGCTTTCCAGCGCCTTGATCAGTGCTTCCTTTTCGGTGGTGCCGGCCTTGCGGACCCCTTCAGCCCAGAGCTTGATGCCCTGATAGGTGCCGACGGCGAACTCGTTGATGGCCGAGACATCGCCAAAGCGCGCTTTCCACTGATCGAGAAAGGCCCGGTTGGTGGGCGTGTCGTATTTGCGCGACCAGCTGTAGGCGACCAGGATGCCGTCGCCTTCTTCCGGCGTTAGCACCATGTGCTCGTTGCCGACGCCCAGCGTGGAGGACGCGATCGGGATACGACCCTTCATGCCAGCGGCGGCCCATTGCCGGTAGAAAGACAGATGGGCGCCGCCGACCAGCGCCGACATGACCATATCCGGGGCCGCCTCTTGAATCTTGACGATGGTGGCGCCGAAATCGGACACGTCGAGCGGGAAGAACTCGGTGCCCAGTACCTCGCCACCGTTCTCGCCGACATAATGGGCCATCCACTTGGCCATCAGTTGCCCGTAATTGTAGTCGGCGGCCAGCACGTAGACGGTCTTGCCCCATTTCTTCATCGCGGCCGGAACGAGCACCTCGATATGCTGGGCGGGCGTGATGCCGGTGCAGAAACTGTTGCGGTCGCAGACGCCGCCTTCGTACATGACATTGTAGAAATAGGGCACGTTGGCGCGACGCAATGTCGGCCGTATCGCTTCGCGCGATGCCGACAAGATGCCGCCATGCACAACGTCGACCTGTTCGGCGCGCACCAATTGCTGGGTGTACTGGGTGTAGAGCGCCATGTCGGATTGGGTGTCAAAGCCCACTTTCTCGACCTGTCGGCCGAGCAGGCCGCCTGCGGCGTTGATCTCGTCGACCGCCAGCGTCGTGGCGAGGTCCATGGGCTTGCCGTAGGCGTCGAACGCGCCGGAGACGTCGAGCACCGATCCGAGCTTGATCGGGCCGCTCTGCGCGCGAAGAACTGTCGGTAGCGACAGCGTGCCAGCCATCGCGGCCGTCGTGCCGAGAAAATGTCTGCGGTTGATCATGATGCCTGCTCCCCTTTGCTGGATTTGCGCCGGCGCGACGGCACCGGGGCGTCTACGTCCTCGCCGGCGTCCGGATCGAGGTTGAGATTGAGGCCGATCGATCGGCCGAGTTTCTGCATTGCGGGCAGTTGCAGGGCGAGGTTGAGCACGCCGTCGACCGCACCGTTGATCGGCGATTGCGTACCGCCGCCTTCGCCGCCATTGCCACCGCCAAAACCGAGGCCTGAAATGTGGTTGATGCGGATCGATTCGATCTTCTCGAGCGGCTTGGCCATGCGCTCGGCGAGGTCGGGAAGGCGATCGATCTTGGCGAGATCGAGCTTCATGCGCATCAGCGCCTCGCTTTGCAGGTTCTCTGCCCCGATCAGCGATGTGCGGGCTTCGCTCTCGGCCGCGCTTTCATGACGGCGGCCCGCAGCGCGCAATTCTGCGGCTTCCGCTTCACCGCGTGCCTTTTGGACCAGCGAGGCGGCTTCGCCCCGCGCTCGCTCACCGGATGCCTCCGAGATGTGCTTGGCGCGGATCAGCGCTGCCTCGCCCTCACGTTCGGCGATCAGCCGGTCGCGCTCAGAATTTAGTTGCTCTTGCGCCTCGATGACGGACACGCGCTCGCGTTCGGCTTCCGCCTGGACGGCGACTTCCTCAATGCGCTTGCGCGCCAGCGCGATCTCGCTGTCGATCTTTGCCGTTTCGGCCGCCAGCAAGGCTTCGACCTCGGACTGGCGCTGGCGCAGGTCGCTGTCGATTTCTGCCAGGCGCAAATCGCGGGTGCGTTCGATGCGCGCCGTCTCGGAGGCGCGTTGCGCCGACTGGCGAACCGCCTCGGTCTGGGATTCCGTATCGGCGCGCAGCCTGTCGAGGGTCAGTCGCTGCGCGATTTCCGCCTCCTGCTGCTCGCGCTCGATATCGAGCCGGCGCTTCACGGCGGTGAGGTCGGTCTGGCGTACTGCGAGGTCGGCTTCGGCCTCAATTTCGGCGCGGCGCTTGCGGTTCTCTGTGATGACTTCAGCAAGACGGCGCATGCCGACGGCGTTGAACGCGTTGTTCTGATCGAGTGCGGCGAACGGCGCCTGATCGAGACGGATCAGCGAGACGGATTCCAGATGCAGGCCATTCTGTTTGAGGTTTTCTGCCAGCGCCTCGCGCACTGCCTTGACGAAGGCACCGCGGCGTTCATGCAGCGTTTCCATCGTGTAGGACGCGACGATCGCCTGCACAGCGTCGATGAAGCGGCCTTCGAACAGGTTGCCGATCTCCTCGGGGCGCAGCGCGCGCGCACCGAGTGCCTGGGCGGCGGTGGCGACGCCGTCAACGGTCGGCTCGACCCGCAGGTAAAACGCCATCTCGACATCGACGCGCAGCCGGTCCTCGGTCATCAACGACTTGTCGCCGGCGCGCCGTATCTCGATGCGCATGGTGCGCATCGGGATTTCTTCCATGCGATGAAGAAAGGGCAGCGCGATAAAACCGCCGTCCATCACCACCTTCTGACCACCCAGGCCAGTGCGCAGCAGCGCTTTCTCGCGCGTCGCCTTGCGGTAGTAGCGCTGCAGGAAGGCCACAGCGATCGCGATGATGACGACAAGGGCGATGAGCGAAAGTAAAAGCGTCATGGGCAGGTTTCCCGTTCGGCGAACGGCGTAACCTAGGCGCGATTTATTTTCCTTGTCAAATAATTATTTTCCAAGGATAGTAATTTGCGTGCCAAATTTGTGCGAAAGCCTGCCGCGGTGTCAGGTAAAGCTCTCCAGGATGCGAAAATTGTAACCGCGCGCCTCTGCCAGGTAGGTGGGGGCGCGAGTTTCATGGGCAACGTCGTAGACGCCGCCGCGCACACCTTCACCGCCGATGACACGTTCGGGCCGTCGCCAGCTGTCACTTCGCGGCGACCGGGACAGCGTGTCCAGGAAGCGCATGCCTTCGTAAAGCCCCTGGCCGATGGTATTGAGAGTCGGTCCGTTCTCGCCGTAGCGGCTATGATAGCGCTCGCGGAAGGAGTCGTTGCCACGGTTGTTGAGCGCGCCGAAATAGCCCGACGCCACGAACAACCGCTCCAGGTTCGCCTCGCCGATCGCAAGCAGCATGTTCTCCTCGATGGCGCAGGAAAACCGCACGATCGAGGATGACAATCCAGAGGCACCGAAAGCACGGTTAAAATGCACGGCGTCCTCACCGACGACGGACAGCAAGACTGCATCCGGGTTGAGGGACTTCATCCGGTCGAGGATTTGGTCGAACCGACAGCAGCCGAACGGGACGTAGATTTCGTCCATAATCTGGTGCCCGCGACTACGAAAATGGCGGCGCACGATGTTGTGGGTGGTGCGCGGCCAGACATAATCGTTGCCGATCAGCACCCACCGGCGTGCATTGTAGTGCTCGACCAACCAGTCGATGCCCGGAAGCAACTGTCGCGCTGGCGTCTCGCCGATGCAAAACACACCGCGCCCGACCTCGCCGCCTTCATAGAGCGGCGTGTAGACATAGGGAATGCGGCCGGCAATACGATGCGCGACCGCGGTCCGCACGTCAGAAGTATGCATGCCGACCAGCGCATCCATTTCGCCATTGTCGAGCATCTCCCGCGCAGTCTCGGCGACTTCATTGCCGCTGCGGCCCGCATTGACAATGCGAAGGACTATCTCGCGGCCTTGCAGGCCGCCTCGCGAGTTGATCTCGGCGGTAGCGAGTTCAGCACATGATCGACAGGACGGCCCCCAGA
>JBEBXE010000214.1:0-5813 GCA_040391705.1 Aerobium aerolatum | reverse complement strand
AGGCGCAGAACAGAACTCAGGTGGCGTATCTCACCCAGCATCTGTTTCGCAATACTGGCAGCTGACATTTCCTTCGGCATCAGCCGAAGAGCGGGGAATTCCAATCGTAAGTACGCGTAACCGTGCGTTGTCTACGTGCAGTCGAGCCGGCGTCTCTGGGGATGCCGGCGACTGCCGTCAGGGTGCGATGATCTCGATATCGACCCGATGTGGTTCGTCGAAACGCAACGGTCGAAACACGATCCGTGTGGCGGGCACGAGGCTGTTATAGGCTGGGGAATAGGTCGGCGGGCCGTCGGCATGATCCCGCGCTGCAATCTCCGCAACAATACCTGAACGCGACACCACCCTTACGATCGCCTTGCCATCCCTGGACAAGATGACACCGTTCCGGCACGGCATCACCATCAGGTCGGGATAGATCAGGAAACTGATCATTGCTTGATGGCGGGCAGCTTGAACAGATTCCTTGCCGTTGCGTGGCTCGATCAGGCCATCCTCGATTTGGAAACCGCCCTCGACACGGCGGCAGGTACGCTGATGCACGACTCCGAACCGTTGGAGATAACCGTCATGCTGGGCAACGACCTGCCAGTCTGCGCCTTTCGTGAGCGAGACGAGTCGGGCCCGCGCCTTGTGCCGCCAGTTGAAGTCACCGGCCGTGAGGCTTTGGCTTTCGCCATCGATCGACAAAGTGTTGTGCGCCAGCGACGAGCGCAGCCAGGTGCGCCAGCCACCACTGGCATTGTAGCGGTAGGTTCCCGCATCCACGAAAACCGGCTGGTCATCGAGATGCAGCCACACGGCGAGCGCATCGGCGTGGCCGTGCGCGGCGAGGGGATCGAAGCCGAGTGGGCCGTGGTCCATTGTCAGCACCATGCTGCGGTCGCGGACTTTTTCGCGCACCACGACGTAGCCTCCTGACGGAAACGCCAGCACGCCGGACGGTGTCGGGGCGGGCAGGGTTGGTGGAGTAAATAGCAGATTGCGCAGTTGCATAGGCGTGACAGCGGGCGAAAGGTCCGGGCGGTGCAGGACGCCGGCTGCCGCTGCGACGATCGACGCGACATAGAGCTCCTCGCGCTCGGGTGCTGTGACGATGACCCGGCCTTCGTCGTCATCGCCGATGCGTGGCGCCTGCCCGCCGGTATCCAGCAGGGCCTTGAGATGCGCGGCAGCGCGACCGAGCGCGGCGACGTTTTCCGTCGTTACGTCACGCGCCTGGGTCCGCTCGATCAGGATCCCCAGAAGCAACATCTCCAGCGTGAACGCCGCATAGGTCGGCGATTGCTCGACCCCGGTGCCGTCGTCGTGAAACTGGGTGCGCACGGCTTCGTCGAGGATCGCACGGCCACGGGCATGGTAGCGGCGCGGCAGGTCGGGCATCAGTTCGGATGCGACGAGCAGGCCGAGCCCTTCGGCGACAAGATGGTTGTTGGCGGAGGAATGAAGCGACGGGAAGCGGTCGAGCCAATAGGCGTGAGCGGCGATGAAGCTGCGCAAGGCACGGCGATGACCGTGACCGGGCGCGGCGGCGTCGAGCGCGGTGACGACGAAAGCAGCCGAAACCAGGCGCAGCGCCAGTTCGATACCGGAGAGCCAATTGACGCCGCGAAACGGCGGGTTGGCTGCCATCCAGTCGATCAACGTTGCTGCTGCGGCCAGCGCAGTGGGTGCATCGCGATCACGCGCCGCGCGGGCGCACGGCGCGTGCAGATGCTGGAGGCGGTTCAACTCGAGAACGAACTTGACGTCGGACTTGTCGGAGACCTGGCGCCATCGCACGTCGAAGCAGAAGGTTTCGGTTCCCGGCCATGTTGCGTCGGTGACGGGGTCGCGGTGCCAGAATCCCTCGCTGCGGTCGCCGTGGATCGCGACGGGCCAGGCTTCCCCCAGAAATGTCGGCTGCCTGGCCTGCGGAAATGCTGCCGCCTCCAGTCCTGCGGGCCAGGGGCGGGCAGCAAGCGCCTCCAGCGCCGGAAGCGGCGCAAGCGGTCCGTCACCAAGATCGAAGCGATCCCACCCGCGTCCGTCGTGCCGCGACAGGCCGCGCCGGCCCTGCTCAAGCAGACGATGGACGAGTTCGCGCGGCGACATGGCAGCAGCGCGGCGCAGATACCATGCGAGTGCCCCACCGCCGGACGTCGGGAGGCGCGATGTGGCCTTCAGCGAGCCTGCGTGAAGCTCGGTGCCCAGGTGATCTCCGGCAGATCCTGCCTCTGCGCGAAGGACCACAGGATCCAGCCTAGGTGATAGCTGCGACATTCCAGCCTCAAGGTGAGATTTCGGGGATCGGACAGACCAGCCGCACTGCCGGTCAGGGCTGCAAGACCGCTGCGAACGAGGCGCGGAAACTTGTTGTTGATCTCGCCTCGGCGCAAATGCGAGCGCACGATCATGCCGAGTTCCGGGCGCAGCATGTTTTCGCCAAGCTGGTTGTCGCCGAGAATCCAGTTGAAACCGCGGCATAGAGCTTCCGTTGCGCCGGGAACCGAATGTCGCTCGGCATATTCGAGGAAGGCGGGTGCCATGCCGTCCTGATGCACCGAGTAGACCTCGTAGAAATCCACCACGCGCCCGGAGGGTACGTGGAAGAACCACGGCCACTCGCCCTGCGGCCCCTGCAGTGAGATCAGCTTTTCGACGCAGGCATTGGCGAGCACGAGCGCACGCTTGTCGCCACTGTGTTCGTAGTAGCTGTAGCAGGCGATGGTCAGGTAGGTCTGGGTGGCGAAGGTCGCAAAGCGCCGACGAATCGGCCCTCCGCCTTCAAAGAACAGGTCCGATTGACAGCCATGTCGCGTGCGCAGCCGCTCGAACAGCGGCGCCAGCAGATCACGCCAGCGCTCATCGCCAGCCGTGACCCGCGCCGTCAGTCCGGTCAGGATCAGGCCGAGGTCCTGAGCCCGGAAATTGTGCCAGTTGGCGCGGTCGCGCAGGAAGTCGTCGATGGCGTCGCTGACCTCTTCGGGCAGGTCTCGGTCCATCACGGCCGAGACCCACAGCGCCATGCCATAGGCGTATTTTTTCACATTCAGGTTCAGAAGCTGGTGCGCGCAGTCATCGAAGATGGCATCGAGGTCGTAGCCAAGCGCGCGGGACTCGGCCACGCGCGACAGGCCGAGAAGCACATTGAGCGAGTAGAACACGTCGCTCTCGGGAATCGACTGGTTCGGCGTCGGCCGACCGTCGAGATGGTAGATGTGCGACCAGCGCTGGTGCTGCGGCATCCAGCAATTATACAGCCCCTTGAGCACATAACCGATGAGCGGGTCGTGCGCTGCGCCGAGCGACGCGGTGCCGTTGCTCACCTGGACCTGATTGAAGTAGCTCACTGTTCCCATAAGTTTGCCCTCGCGCGATTGTCGGTGGTCCATTGGCGGCGTGGAATGCCCCACCGCGGCTGGTGGTAGATGGTCAGGCCCTGCTTCAGCCACGTGCACATCAGCTCGAGCAGGATGGCGGCATTCATCAGGTGGGATTGCGCATCACCGACCGGCCCGATCCGCACAGCGTCGCACGCGCGCAGACGGGCAAGGATCTCCGCCTCCTTTGGCTTGAAATTGTCGACCCGCCAGGGGCTGAGGTCTGGATCGTTGATCCGGGTACGGATGCGCCGGCTGGTGCCATCTTCGAAGTGGACCAGCTTTTCGAACGGCGTCGCGCAATAGACCTCGAAGGGGAAGTCCGGGACCAGGTCTTCGATGACGTGATAGGAGGTCACTTTGCCGATGCCGGAACCCAGGCACAGGATGCTGCCGCCCATCAGCGTATGGTGCCAGAACGGCGAGTGCGGCCCGGCTGGCGTGTCACCTTGATGATGATGGGCGGTGTAGTCCTCCGCGCGCGGGCCGATCGCAACCACACTGTGGGTCGGGTGAGCGGAGCGGTGCGCGTCGGGAAGCGCGCGCATATACTCGCTGATTGCGCCCATGCGGGAACGGCTGGCGCGAACATCGAACGGTTCGGGGGTGATCATCCACTCATACATGGTAGTCGACATCGGGTAGGCGGGTGCGAGGATGGTCGCCTCCTGCCCGACGACGTCGCGGATCGCGCCGACAACGCTGGCCGGACCGCCTTCAACCTTGCCAAGGGCGCTGAACGCGGCATGGACGAGCACGTCCTGCCCATGCGGGAGACCCAGCGCGACAAGGTCGGCGGCAAGCCGCTCGCGGCTGTATGGCGGGTGGTTGCTCTCAATGTTTTTCTGGCGCCTGGCGCGCTGACGCAGCTTGTTGAGGTGGCGCAGCCGCTCGATCGCTCGACCCGACAGTGCCCGTTTGGCGAACACGCTGGCATAGGTCCGTACTTCTTCGGTGAGGAGGGACGTCACGGTCACCTCCTCAGTTCTGCAACAGTCGGCTGAGACCGGATTTGACGATCGGCAGCGACACCTCGACCACATCGCCGGGCATCACCGGCATGTCCTGATCGGCGCTGAGCCGTTGCGGTCCGGCTTCGTCGTTGCGGATGACGATGACCGTTGGCGGCACTTCCGACGCGTCGGGTTGCGTGCCGTTGGCAGCACGCGCATAGCGCAGCTTGTCGGAGGTGGCTGCGACCTGCTCTGTCAGAGAACCGACCCGCACGACTGCCTTCTGCAGCTCGTCCAGAAGCTCTGTTCGGCGGGTGTCTTCCAGCTCTTGCTGGCGGCGGATCAGGGCCGCCTCATCCCGGCCAAACTGGGCGATCTGCACGGTGGCCTGAAGATAGCGGGTCGACGACATGAGCAGGTTGCGGCGCGATTCCGAGACGCGCGACGACGTGGTGATGCCACGCTGCTCCATCTCCGTGTGGCGCTGGAGTTCGGCGTTGTCGGCTTCCAGCCCTTCGCGTTCCTGTTCCTGTTGCTGCTTGATCGTTGTGAGCTGGGCCCGGGTGTTTCCGATCTCGTCGTCCAGAAACGCCTTCTCCTTGACGCGGGTGGCGTGGTTGACGTTGAACAGCTCGGTTTCCAGTCGCGCCAGTTCGTCGATTGTGTCCTGTGTCAGCGGCGTCCCTTCGACCACGAAGTTTGGGGCGGTGTCGGCACTGGCGAGCTCTGCCCGAATGCGGGTGATCTGCATCGTTTCGTGGGTGAGTTCGGTCCACAGGCGGACGCGTTCGGCGCGGTAGTCCGCAGCTTGCAGGAACATGTCTGTGGTCGATTGAGCGGCGACGCCATACCCGCCGGCCAGCGAAATGGCCTGGCGCACGGTCATTCCCGGCCGGTAGCCCTGCTGGCCGGGGCGGGCGACGTCACCGGTCAGATAAACCGGTCGGTATTCGGCAATCGAGACCAGAACCCGGTCCGGATCGATGATCACAAGGTATTCCTCACCGGAAGAAGCCGCCTGTCGCAGCGTCCTGGAGGCCAGCTTCGCTTGCACCAGTGCGCCGATGTCGTGGATGTTCTTTCCAGCGACAACGAGTGGCCCCGCCAGTGGAACCCGGATGGTGCCGTCGAGGCCGACAGGCATGGAATGCTGCATCCCGCTCATGCCGGTGACGTCGATCTGCAGCACGTCGCCCGGCATGATCAGATAATCGGCGGCAGCGGCCGGCATGACGGAGAGTGAAAGGGCGGTAAACAGGATCGCCAGCCTCGGCGCGAAGGCTTGTCGGGATCGGGTAGGGCTGCGGTCACGCATCGATGTCTCCATGGGAGGGGGCAGGCAGAGGGCTGCGCTCCGTCGAGCGGGGGATCGGGAGGTGCTGGATGACGATGCGGCGCTTGCCCCGCGCCGTGAGGGGAATCGACGGGACAATTTCGGGCGTGAACACCAACTCGCCGCGCTGCCGCTCATTGGCCTTGCGGATATAGGCGGCGA
>JBEBXE010000213.1:0-5813 GCA_040391705.1 Aerobium aerolatum | reverse complement strand
TTCCGGTCAGCGAGATCACGGCGTGCATTCTCGACCGTCCGCGTCACGCCCGCCTGATCGAGGCTGTGCGCGCTACCGGCGCTTCCATCCGCCTGATCGGTGATGGCGATGTCGCCGGCGTCATTCACACCACCGATCCCGACGAGACCGGCATCGACATCTACATGGGCACCGGCGGCGCGCCTGAAGGCGTGCTGGCTGCCGCTGCGCTGCGCTGCATCGGCGGCCAGATGCAGGGCCGTCTGCTGCTCAACACCGAAGACAAGATCGCGCGTGCCGCCAAGATGGGTATTTCCGACCCTAACCGGGTCTATGCCATGGAAGACATGGCGCGCGGCGACGTGCTGTTTGCCGCCACCGGCGTCACCGACGGCAACATGCTGTCAGGCGTCAAGTTCGGACGCGACTCGATCCAGACCCACACGATCGTCATGCGCTCGTCGTCGGGCACGGTGCGCGAGATCAAGGCGCGCCATCAGGATCTGGAAAAGTTCTGATCGCGCTTTGGCAAACCCGTTCGTCGCCACTAACTTAGCCGCGATGAACGGGATGCTGTGATGACCGAAAAACGCTATTTCCTCGACGTACGTCGCTCTGCAACCGGGCATAGCTGGGTGCATCGGCTCGACCCGCGCCAGGAAAACACCGCCCTTGCCATCGCGCAGGGGCACGGCGTGCCCGATATCGTGGCGCGCGTTTTGGCCGGGCGCGGCGTCGGCCAGGACGACGCGGCGCGTTTTCTCGATCCGACCATCCGTGATCTGCTGCCAGACCCGCGCACCTTCACCGACATGGACAAGGCGGCCGGGCGCATTGCCGATGCGGTGCTGCGCCGTGAGCGGGTGGCGATCTTCGGCGACTACGACGTCGACGGCGCCGCCTCGTCGGCGCTGCTGCAGCGCTTTTTGACCCATTACGGCATCGAGTCGGAAATCTACATTCCAGACCGGATCTTTGAGGGCTACGGCCCCAATCCGGATGCGATGCGCGAGCTGGTCGGACGTGGCGCGCAGCTGATCGTCACCGTCGACTGCGGCACCAACAGCGCGCCGTCCATCGACGCCGCCAACGAAGCGGGCGCGCAGGTCGTCGTCCTTGACCACCACCAGGTCGGCGGACCGTTGCCGGATGCGGTCGCGGTCGTGAACCCCAATCGTGAAGACGATCTGTCGGGGCAGGGCCATCTGTGCGCTGCGGGCGTGGTGTTCATCACGCTGGTGCGCACCGTCAGCATCCTGCGCGAACGCGGCACAGCCACTGCAGCCCCGGACTTGCTCGGCTGGCTTGATCTCGTGGCGTTGGCCACCGTGTGCGATGTCGTGCCGCTGATCGGCGTCAACCGCGCCTTCGTGGTCAAAGGGCTTGTCGCGATGCGCCGCATGGGCAATGCCGGCTTGTCAGCGCTGTCGCGGGTGTCGCGTATTGGCGAGCCGCTCAACCCCTATCATCTCGGCTTCATCATCGGCCCGCGCATCAATGCCGGCGGTCGTATTGGCGATGCCGCGCTCGGCAGCCGCCTGCTGGCCGACGACGACCCGGTCGCTGCCCAAACCGTCGCCGAAACGCTCGACCGCCTCAATCAGGAGCGCCAGGCGATGGAGCAGGTGATGCTCGCCGAAGCCAAGGCCGAAGCTGATGTGGAACTCGCCGCCGGCGACGGGCCAGCCGTTATCGTCACCGCCAGCGATCGCTGGCATGCCGGCATCGTCGGCCTGCTGGCGGCGCGGTTGAAGGAACATGCGCGCCGTCCGGCTTTCGCCATCAATTTCAACGCCAACGGCGTCGGTGCCGGGTCCGGGCGTTCCATCACCGGCTTCGACCTGGGCCGCATGGTGCGTGCGGCGGTCGACAAGGGGCTGCTGGTCAAGGGTGGCGGCCACGCCATGGCTGCCGGCATCACCATCGAGCGCGCCAAGCTCGGCGATGTCAGGGCGTTCTTCGAGCAATGGGCCGCCGACGATATCGCGCGCTTGCGCCACGAGGAAGTGCTGGAGATCGACGCCGCATTGTCGGCGGATGGCGCGACGTTTGCCCTGCTCGATGCGCTGGAGCACGCCGGCCCTTTCGGCTCCGGTCATCCGCAGCCGGTGCTGGTGCTGCCGCATCACACGCTGGCCGACGCGCGTCAGGTCGGCACCAACCACATTCGCGTCGAGTTGCGCTCGCAGACCGGTGCGCGGTTGCAGGCGATGGCCTTCCGCGCCGTCGACACCGATCTCGGCAACTTCCTGTTTTCGAACCGGGGCAGGGCGATGCACATCGTTGGCAACCTGTCGTCCAACTGGTGGAACGGTGCGCGTTCGGCGCAGTTCCGGGTGGTGGACGTGGCGCTGGCCTGAGTTGCAAATCCCTCGAAAGAGGGTGTTGTTCACACCTTGGTGACCGTCTGCTCTGGACTTGGCACGCCTGCGGGCATATTGCCGCAGTCATGGGAGGGCATGGATTCCCGGATTCGTCCGGGAGCTAGACGAAAGACCAATACATGTCCGAAAACAACGCTGGATCAGCTTGGGCCCCTTGGCCCGTATGGCTGATCATCGCGCTGATGGTTGTCGGTGGAGGCTATCTCCTCTACGGCGGCATTCAGCTCATCTTGCTCGATGGCTCGTGGTATTTTGCGCCTACTGGTGCTGCACTTCTCGTGTCGGCGCTTCTCGTCGCGCGCAGGAACATCCTCGGCCTCTACCTTTTCCTGCTCGTCTTCGTTGCCACGCTGGCGTGGTCGCTGTGGGAAGTCGGTGTCCAGTTCTGGCCGCTGGTGTCGCGTTTGGTCGCGCCTGCCGTGCTCGGCCTGCTGCTGTTTCTTGCCGCACCGACGCTGACGCGCGGCGGTCGCCGTCTCGGCTGGGGCGCATCGCTCGCCGCCGTCGTGGTGCTGGTGATCGGCCTGGGCGCAACCGGCTACCGGGCATTCCAGCCTGTTCCGTACATTGCAGCCACCAGCGTACCTGAAGTGATTGCGCAAGTTGATGACGTGCCGACCAACTGGCAGCATTACGGCCGCACCGGCAACGGCACGCGCTACGCGCCCGACACCCAGATCACGATGGAAAACGTCAAGGATCTGCAGGTCGCCTGGACCTATCGCCATGGCGATACGCCGATCGATGCGCGCGGCATCGGTGCCAACGACCAGAATACGCCGATCCAGGTTGGCGACACGGTCTATGCCTGCACCGTCCGCAACGTTGTCCATGCGCTTGACGCAGACACCGGCGACGAACGCTGGAGTTTCGACCCGAAGGCTGAATCGCCGATGTGGCAGCGCTGCCGCGCTGTCAGCTATTACGAGTCGACCGGCCAGATTTCCGCCGGTCTGAAGACGGTCCATGCCCAGGAAGCTGCCGCAGAAGCAGCTCGTCAGGCACAGACCGCCGATGCAGAAGACGCAGCTCCCATAGCACCAGTCGAACAGGCACAGGCTTCGGAAGATGCCATCTGCCAGCGCCGTATCGTGCTGAGCACGATCGACGCACGTTTGATCTCGCTTGATGCCGATACTGGGGCGCTGTGCCCGCAGTTTGGCGACAACGGCACCGTCAACCTCAAGCTCGGCATGGGCGATATCCGTCCCGGCTTCTACTTCCAGACCTCGGCACCGACGGTTGCGGACGGAATCATCATCATCGGTGGCTGGGTCGTTGACAACGTCATGACCGGCGAGCCGTCCGGTGTGGTGCGCGGCTTCGATGCCGAGACCGGTGAACTGGTCTGGGCGTGGGATCTGGGCAATCCGGACATCACCCGCTTCCCGCCAGAGGGCGAGACCTATACGCGCGGTACGCCGAACGTCTGGTCGACGCCTGCGTTCGACGCCAAGCTTGGCCTCGTCTACCTGCCGACCGGCAATGCGACGCCTGACTTCTTCGGTGGCCACCGTCGCGATTTCGATGAGGAATACACCTCGTCGGTCGTCGCGCTGGACATCCAGACGGGTCGCGAACGCTGGCATTTCCGCACCGTCAATCACGACGTCTGGGACTATGACGTGCCGGCGCAGCCTGCATTGTACGACCTCCCGGATGGCAATGGCGGCACCAAGGCAGCGCTGATCCAGACCACCAAGCGTGGCCAGATCTTCGTGCTCGACCGTGCAACCGGCGAACCGATCTTCGATGTCGAAGACAAGCCAGTGCCGCAGGGTGCTGTCGAAGGCGACTGGCTCGCACCAACGCAGCCTTACTCGGTCGGCATGCCCTCCATCGGCGTCGATCCGCTGACGGAAGCCCGGATGTGGGGTGCAACCCCGTTCGACCAGCTCTACTGCCGCATCGAGTTCCGCAAGCTGCGCTATGAAGGCGAATTCACCCCTCCCGGGCTGGATCCGTCATTGCAGTGGCCGGGCTTCTTCGGTGGCATGAACTGGGGCAGCTCCTCGATCCACGAGCCGACCGGCTATCTCGTGTTCAACGACACGCGTTCGCCGCACCGCATCCAGCTCGTCCCGCGCGATATCGCGGACAACGCCGATGCAGCCAGCTCGCATGAAGGACTTTCGGGCCAGATTGGCACGCCTTACGGTGCCGCCAAGGTCTCCTTCATGTCGCCGCTCGGCGTGCCGTGCCAGGAGCCGCCTTACGGCACCATGACTGCGGTTGACCTGAAGACGCAGACCATCGCCTGGCAGGTTCCGCTCGGCACCGTCGAGGACAACGGTCCGCTCGGCATCAAGATGGGCATGTCGATGCCGATCGGCATGCCGACTGTCGGCGGGCCTGTGACCACGGCGTCGGGCCTGGTGTTCTACTCCGGCACGCTGGACCAGAACATCCGCGCCTTCGATCTCGCGACCGGCAAGGAAGTCTGGAAGCATCGTCTGCCGGCTGGAACGCAGGTGACGCCGCTGGTCTACACCTCGCCGAAGACCGGACGTCAGTATGTCGTCGTCTCGGCTGGCGGATCGCGTGCGTCGGACGTGCGTGGCGATTACATCATCGCCTTCGCGCTGCCGCAGTAAGCTCGGCCCAACACTGAAAAGCCCGCGGTCGAAAGATCGCGGGCTTTTTTTCGTTTCGGCGAACCTCGAAGGACGCACAGCTTCAGAGGCGCTAAACTCTAGGCCAGCACGGTCTGCAGGCGCTCGAGGTCGTCGAGATGCGCGCGGGTGATGTCGTAGCCGAGCCGGATCGCTTCGTCGGCACGGTGAAAATCCGCCAGGCCGATATGACCCAGCTTCGGCATCAGCGCGAGGTCGGGCGGATCGCCGGCCATGCGGGCGCGCGCAATGCGGTCCTGGATGATGTTGTAGGCTTCGACCATCACGCCGGTAATGCCGAGCCGTGACTCACGCTCGCTCGCGCCGCGCTTGATCGTCAGCTCGCGGACCTCGTCATTGACGTCGCCGGCGCTGTGCTTGATCACGGCGGCGCGTCCGAACAGATCGTAATGCAGGTTCACCGCCACCACGAGCGGTTGCTCGTGGGCGCGGCACACCGAGACCGGAACCGGATTGACCAGCGCGCCATCGACCAGCACGCGCTTGTTGCACGTCACCGGCTCGAACACGCCGGGCAGGGCGTAGGACGCGCGCATCGCAGTGATCAGGGAGCCGCTGGAGAGCCAGATTTCATGGCCGGTACGGATTTCGGCCGCGACGCAGACGAATGGCTTTGGCAGGTCGGCGAAGGTAAGCCCGGCCATGTGCTGCTGCATTTTGGCATTCAGCTTCATGCCGCCGAGCAGGCCGTTGCCGCCAAAACTCCAGTCCATCAGGCCGAACATCCGCCGCTTGGTCAGCGAGCGGGCGAATTCCTCGAGTTCGTCGAGCTTGCCGGCGAGGTAGCAGCCGCCGACCAGCGCGCCGATCGAGGTGC
>JBEBXE010000212.1:0-5843 GCA_040391705.1 Aerobium aerolatum | reverse complement strand
CGAAGGCCGGCTCCGACATCATCGAGCTGGGCATGCCGTTCTCCGACCCGATGGCTGACGGCCCGGCGATCCAGGCCGCCGGCCTGCGCGCGCTCAAGGCTGGCCAGACGCTGAAGAAGACGCTCGCCATGGCCGCCGACTTCCGCAAGCTGGACGACGACACCCCGATCGTGCTGATGGGCTACTACAACCCGATCTACATCTACGGGGTCGACCGCTTCCTCGTCGACGCCAAGGCATCCGGCATCGACGGCCTGATCGTCGTCGACCTGCCGCCGGAGATGGACAACGAGCTGTGCATCCCGGCGCTGGCCGCCGGCGTCAATTTCATCCGCCTTGCCACGCCGACCACCGACGACAAGCGCCTGCCGAAGGTGCTGCAGAACACGTCCGGTTTCGTCTATTACGTGTCGATGACCGGCATCACCGGCTCAGCGTTGCTCGACACCACCAACGTTGCGCAAGCTGTGGCACGGATCAAATCCCACACAGACCTGCCGGTCTGCGTCGGCTTCGGCGTCAAGACCGCCGAACAGGCGCGCGTGATCGGCGCGACAGCGGATGGCGTCGTCGTCGGCACCGCCATCGTCAATGCCGTGGCCAATGTCATCGACGCCGATGGCAAGATGACCGCCAATCCCGCCGAGGCTGTTGCGACGCTCGTTGAGGGGCTTGCGCATGGCGTGCGCCGCGCGCGTCTTGCCGCCGCCCAATAAAGACACCATTTCTGTGAAGACGTGCAGACGTCACAGATTGAGGAATTCCCGATGAACTGGATCACCAGCTACGTCCGCCCCAAGATCAACTCCTTCTTCGGCCGTCGCGACATGCCGGAAAATCTCTGGGTCAAGGACCCCGAGACCGGCGAGATGGTGTTCCACAAGGAGCTCGAGGAAAACCAGTGGGTGATCCCGTCCTCCGGCTATCACATGAAGATTTCCGGCAAGGAGCGGCTCAAGGCGTTCCTCGACAACGGCGAATTCTCGCTGCTGGACAATCCGAAAGCGCCGGTCGATCCGCTGAAATTCCGCGACGAGAAGCGCTACACCGACCGCCTCAAGGACTATCGCGCCAAGACCGGGCTTGAAGACGCGGTGCTGTCGGCAACCGGCACCATCGAAGGCCTGCCCATCGTCGCCACGGTTCAGGACTTCGCCTTCATGGGCGGTTCGCTCGGCATGGCCGCCGGCGAAGCCATCGTCAAGGCGTTCGAGACCGCCATCGCGCAGAAGCGCCCGCTGGTGCTGTTCTCCGCCTCGGGCGGCGCGCGCATGCAGGAAGGCATCCTGTCGCTGATGCAGCTGGCGCGCACCACCGTCGCCGTCGACCGCCTCAAGGAAGCCAACCTTCCCTATATCGTCGTGTTGACCAACCCGACCACCGGTGGCGTCACTGCCTCCTACGCCATGCTGGGCGACGTGCATATCGCCGAGCCGGGCGCGGTGATCGGCTTTGCCGGCGCACGCGTCATCGAGCAGACCATCCGCGAGAAGCTGCCGGAAGGGTTCCAGCGCTCCGAATATCTGATGGAGCACGGCATGGTCGACATGGTCGTCTCGCGCCTCGAATTGAAAGCCACCATCGCCCGGCTGCTCAAGATCCTGCTCAAGGAAAAGGCCACCGCCGCACCGGCAGTGGCTGCCAGCACCAAGGCAGCGGAAGTTCAAGCCGACGCATAAAGCGCGTCGCGAGTCGTCGTCTCCACCCATGTCGCCCGAGACCGGTTCTCAACTTTCGGGCGGCATGTTTGCACAGGCCGTCATCCCCGGAGGTCTGCCATGACCCTTGAAACCAGTGCCGCCGACCGCGAAATCGAACGGCTGATGAGCCTCCATCCCAAAGGGTTCGACCTGTCGCTCGACCGGGTGTTGCGCCTGCTCGACCGGCTGGGCAACCCGCAGGATCGCCTGCCGCCGGTGATCCACATTGCCGGTACCAACGGCAAGGGCTCGGCAACCGCGTTTTCACGCGCCCTGATCGAAGCGTCGGGGCTGACCTGCCACGTCCACACCTCACCGCATCTGGTCAACTGGCACGAGCGCTACCGCCTCGGCGCGGCTGGCGGCGGACGGCTGGTCGAGGACGCGGTGCTGGCCGAAGCCATCGAGCGCATCGCCGAAGCCAATCGCGGCGAGACGATCACGGTGTTTGAAATTCTGACGGCAGCGATGTTCGTGCTGTTTTCCGAGCATCCGGCCGACGTCGCCATCGTCGAGGTCGGCCTCGGCGGCCGTTTCGATGCGACCAACGTCATCGCCAAGCCCGCAGCCTGCATCATCATGCCGATCTCGCTCGATCATGAAGCCTATCTCGGCGACAAGGTCGAACTGATCGCGGTCGAAAAAGCCGGCATCATCAAGAAGGGCTGCCCGGTCGTCGTCGGCGCGCAGGATCACGACAGCGCGCGCGATGTCGTCATCGACACCGCCGAACGCCTCCGCTGCCCGCTGCGCGTCTATGGCCAGGACTTCATGGCGTTCGAGGAAAACGGCCGCCTCGTCTATCAGGACGATGACGGTCTGTTCGACCTGTCGCTGCCGCGTCTTCCCGGACGCCACCAATATGCCAACGCCGCCGCCGCGATCGCCGGCGTCAAGGCGGCCGGCTTTGAGGTTACCCAGCCAATCGCCGAAGCCGCCATGAAGCGGGTCGACTGGCCGGGGCGAATGCAGCTGCTGGCCGAAGGACGGCTGCTGGAGCTGGCCCCGAAGGGCTCCGACATCTGGATCGACGGCGGCCACAATCCGAGCGCCGGCGCGGCAATCGCCGAAACGCTGGCCGATCAGGAAGATCGCTCGCCACGGCCGCTGGTCATCATTGCCGGCATGATCAACACCAAGGACCAGACCGGCTATTTCCGCAATTTCGTAGGCATGGCGAAGCGGGTGTTCACCGTTCCCGTCAACGAAAGCGATGCCGGCGTGCCCAACGACGAACTCGCCGCACGCGCCACCGAAGCCGGGCTGAACGCCGAACCGGTGGCCTCAATCGAGAACGCCCTGATGCTGCTGCGAGACGGCTGGGACGACCCGAGCCGCCCGCCGCGCATTCTCATCGCCGGTTCGCTGTATCTCGTCGGCGAAGTGCTGGCAAAGAACGGCACGCCGCCAACCTGACCAATAAAAAAGCCCGGCTTCGAACCGGGCTTTTTCTTTGATTGTCTCTCAGCTGAGATCAGACGGCTGCGCCGATCCAGGCCGCGAGTGCGGTCTTGGGGGCTGCGCCGACCTTCATGTCGGCGACTTCGCCGCCCTTGAAGATCATCAGGGTCGGGATCGAGCGCACGCCGAACTGGGCAGCCAGTTCCGGGTTCTCGTCGATGTTGAGCTTGGCGACCTTCACCTTGCCCTGCAGCTCGACGGAAATTTCTTCCAGAGCCGGCGCGATCATCTTGCACGGGCCGCACCATTCGGCCCAGAAATCAACGACGACCGGCTCGGTTGCCTGCAGGACGTCGGTCTGGAAATTGTTCTTGTCAACGGTGATGGTAGCCATGGCGCTCTCCTGAATTTGTCGCACGCATGTGGGGCATCGGGTGACGCCATTCAAGCATCTTTTCTGTCATGCCTGCGCGAGTCGAGCAAGCGCGGCGTCCATCACGTCTTGCGCAAGATCGATCAAAATCGGGGTTTCCGTGTAGACCAATGCGGCCCGGATCGGCTTGCCGGGATAGAGCGGCGCCAGCAACGACCGGTACAGCGCCATCTGCGCGACATGGCCGAACGGAACCTCGGCCTCAGCCTGCGGTGCCGGGCGATTGGTCTTGTAATCGACGATCAGTACGGCATCGGACGCCGGCACCAGCCGGTCGATCTTGCCGGACACCGCGCGCTCGGTCTTGCCCAGCATGATCGTGCCCATGATTTCGACTTCGGCGCGCGAGCCCGGCGCAAACAGGGCGGAAAAATCGCGATTTTCAAGGATCGCTCGCACAGACAGCCACAGCCGTTCTGCTTCGCCATCCTGCCAATCGCGGCCGATGCGCTCGAGATAGCGGCGGGCCGCCGCTTCGCGCTCGTCCTGCGCCACCCCCGGCAACAATTGCAGCAGGCGATGCGCGGCGGTGCCGCGCTCCAGCGCAAAGGCCGGCGCCATGATCGCGTCGAGCACCGGCGATCCGCCAAGGACCGGCGCGTCCGGACCGGGTTCGATGACCGCGCCTGCACCTGACGGCGACAACGGACGCGGCAGGATGGTCGGGCGCGGCAGGTCCTTGAACAACGCCCCCGGCAACGGCCGCGACACCGCCTCGGGCGCTGGCTTTTCTGGTTCTTCCGCCACCTCGCCCGCCGCCATCGCCGCATAGCGCAGGATGGTTTCGCCGGTGGCGGGATGATCGACGTTCAGCGTCTGCACCGATCCGGCGAGCGCGTTCTGCACCATCGCGTGCCACGCCATTTCCGGCTGGCCACGCTTGCCGTGATAGCCGCACATGATCAGCCGGTCTTCGGCCCGCGTCATGCCGACATAGAGCAGACGGCGGTATTCCTGCTCGGCCTTGGCGCGGGCCGTCGCCGACAGCTGTTGTGAAAAGCTGTTGCTCATATCGGCTGCGGCGCGCCACAGAAAGCCTTCGCCCTGCCAGCCGCGATGCGGCGGGTCGAACCGCAGCAGGCGCGGCAGATGACTGTCGGTGAACGCCGCAGCGCCGCTGTCGACCAGAAACACCACCGGCGATTCCAGCCCCTTGGAGGCATGCGTGGTCATGATGCGGACTTCGCCGCGCGTCTGGTCCATCTCGCGCTTGATCTCGGGCCCGCCGCTCTCCAGCAGCGCCAGCAGCGCTTCCAGTTCGGTCACCCCGGTCCGTTCCGCCGCGAGGCAGAAACTCAGGAATTCGTCGACGACATCGCCGGCCTCGACGCCGAGCCGGGCGATGAATTTGCGCCGCAGCCCGTCCTTGGCCAGCATCCCGGCAAACAGCGCGAACGGCGCTCTGTAGCCGGCTTCATTTCTCCACCGCGCCAACAGATCGGCGGTGTCCTTGCTGGCCGGATCCTGCTGCAGGGCGGCCAGCAGCGACTGTCCCTGCGGCCGGTAGGCGGCGATGCGAAACAGCCGCTCCTCGTCGAAGCCGAACACCGGGCTCTTCAACAGCGCCGCCAGCGACAGATCGTCTTCCGGCTGCAGCGAGATGCGCGCAATCGCCATCAGGTCCTGCACCGCGATGTGATCGGTCAGCATCAAGCGGTCGGCGCCCGCAACCGGGATGCCGCGTTCCTTCAGTTCGCGCGACAGCGCATGGATGAAGCGGTCGCGCTTGCGCACCAGCACCATCACGTCGCCGGCGCGGATTTTGCGCGCCCGGCCCACCAGCATTTCGCCGGAGCCAAGCCAGTGACCGATGGTGTTGGCAATCTGCACCGCAAGCCGCACGGCGGGCGCAGAGGCGTGATCGACCGATTGGGTCCAGTCCTCGGGCTCTTCGACCACCGTCGGGCTCAGCGACGGCCAGACCTCGACATGGCCCGGTGCGGTGGTGCGAATGGCGCGGTGCTGGATCGGTTCGGGATCGCGCGTCAGGCCGTCGCGATTGGGTTCCGGCGCAAACACCAGGTCGACAGCCGACAACACGTCATCGGTCGAGCGGAACGAGCGCGTCAGCTTGACCTGTTCGAAACGGCCTTCCGCGCCCTGCACCTTCTCCTGGAACTCGCGACCGCTGAGGCCGAACGATTCCGGCTCCGCGCCCTGGAAGGAATAGATCGACTGCTTTTCGTCACCGACGGCAAAGATGGTGCGGCGCACCCCGTCGCGCGCGCCGAGACCAGCAAAGAATTCGGCCGTCAGCGCCTTCACCACCGCCCATTGGTCCGGGCTGGTGTCCTGCGCCTCGTCGAGCA
>JBEBXE010000211.1:0-5853 GCA_040391705.1 Aerobium aerolatum | reverse complement strand
AGCGGAACCGCCGCCTTGCGAAAATCTGCCCACGGGTCTGCCGCCAGTTTGTCGAGCCGCGCCATCGCGTTGGCGACGGTGAAGTGGCTGGACTCGATCTCCTCGCTCAACTCGTCCCAGCCAAGCGGCATCGCCACGGTTGCGCCCTTGCGCGCCCGCGTTGAGTAGGGCGCGATGGCGGTGGCGTTGCGGCCGTTGCGCAGATAGTCGACGTAAATCCTGCCCTTGCGCTCGGCCTTGCTCGCCTTGGCGATGAAACCGTCCGGATTGTCGGTTTCCATCGCGTCGGCAAGGCCGCGTGCAAACGCCTTGACCTCGTCCCACCCGGCCTTGGGCGTCAGCGGCGCGACGACATGCAGCCCCTTGCCGCCAGTGGTCTTGACGAAAGCGCCGAGCCCGGCATCCGTCAGCCGTTGGCGCACTTCGCGGGCAGCGTCGAGCATCGTCGGCCAGCTCACGCCATCGCCGGGATCGAGGTCGATGACGATCTGGTCCGGCCGCTCGAGATCGGCCAGCGACGACTGCCACGGGTGGATTTCAAGCGCTGCGCCCTGCGCCAGCCCGATCAGCCCGTCGAGCGTGTCGATGGCAATCAGCGTCTCATTATCCTTGTCGAGTGGATCGATGATGGTGCGGATGTCATCGCTCATGCCTTTCCAGCCGTGTTTCTGGAAGAAACATTGCTGGGTGGTGCCACCGGGACAGCGCATCAAGGCCAGCGGCCGCGACACGACATGCGGAGCCATGAAACGCCACACCTGCGCATAATAGTTCGCCAGCTGCTGCTTGGTGACGCCGGCATCCTTCCAGTAGACTCGTTCGGGATGGGTGAGCACCACGTTGAATGTTTCCCCCACCTTGGGTGTGTCGGGCGTCATCGTCTCCTCCCCTTCGCGCACCACCTGCCTGGCCGGCTTGTCTTCGCGCAGGCCGCGAAAAGCGGCGTGGCGCAGCAGGCCATCGGCGGTCCAGGTGCTGAACTCGACCTCGGCGACCAACTCCGGCTTGACGAAGCGCACGCCACGCCGCGCAAGTGCATCGAGCTTGCCGGAAAACGGCGACGTCGCGCGCTCAGCTGCGTGCAGGCGCTTGTACAGGTCTGACGCAACCTCGCGCGAATAGCCGGTGCCGACCCGGCCGGCATGGCGCAGCTTGCCATCCTCGAACACGCCAACCACCAGCGAGCCGATCGCCGTGTCGGACACGGTCGACGGAACATAGCCGCCGATGACCACCTCCTGTTGCGCGGCGCATTTGGATTTGATCCAGTCCTTGCCGCGACCGGACAGATACGGCGCATCGGCGCGTTTGGAGACGACGCCTTCAAGGCCGAGCTGGCAGGCATGGCGCAGCACCAGTTCGCCATCGTCGACAAAGTGCTCGCTGTAGCGCAACTGCGACGGTGCGGTTTCCAGCAACCGTTGCAACGCCGCCTTGCGCTCCAGCAGGCTGGCTGCGCGCAGGTCCTTGCCGTCGAGATGCAGCAGGTCGAAGGCGTAGAACACCATGCGCCCGGTCTCGCCAGCGCTCAGATCGGCTTGCAGGGCGGAGAAATCCGACGCGCCGCCGGAATCTTCGACCACCAGTTCGCCGTCGATGATCGCGTCGCGCACCGGCAGCGCCGAAAATGCCTTGGCCACCGCGCTGCCGAACCGTTCGGTCCAGTCGAGGCCGGTGCGGGTGAGAAATTTGACTGCCCCGTCCTGCACCCGCGCCTGCAACCGGTAGCCGTCGAACTTGATCTCGTAGATCCAGCCCTTGGCGACGGGTACCTGCGGCTTCAGCGTCGCCAGCTGCGGCGCGATGAAATCCGGCAGCGCCGCCGTCTTCGCGCCCTTGACCGTAATGGCGGTGGCGGGTTTGGCGGTTTTCTTGTCGATCTTGCCGGTTTTCGACGACCAGCCGGGTTCTTCGCCGGCGACCTCCTCGACCTGCCGGCCGGTCTTCACCGATTCCGGCCGCTGTTCGAGAATGTCGGGGTCGGCGGGCGTCGCGGCGTGCGCGTCGTCGCTCTTGATCAGCAGCCAGTTGTCGTGTTTTTCGCGCGGCTTCATCGGCAGGCGCACCAGATGCCAGCGGCCACCGAGTTTTTCGCCATCAAGCTCGAATTCGAGATGCCCCTTGGCCATGCCCTTCTTGGCGTCGCCGACCGGCGTCCAGGTGCCACGGTCCCAGACGATCACCGTGCCGCCGCCATATTCGCCCTTCGGGATCGTGCCCTCGAAGTCGCCATAGTCGAGCGGGTGGTCCTCGACATGCACCGCCAGCCGCTTTTCGGACGGCACGAGGCTCGGGCCGCGCGTCACCGCCCAGCTTTTGAGCACGCCGTCCATTTCGAGGCGGAAATCATAGTGCAGGCGGCGCGCATCGTGTTTCTGGATGACGAAGCTGTGGCCCGCGCTTTTCGCCCGCGCCCGTCCGTCCGGCTCCGACGTCTTGGCAAAGTCGCGCTTCTGGCGGTAGGTGTCGAGCGCCATGGCTCAACTGGCCTTGCGCTTTGCCGGTGCCGGCGCTGGCTTTGCCTTGGCCTTGCTGGCTGCGCCGGCGCTGTCGCGCAGCGCCTGCATCAGGTCGATGACCTTGCCCTCGGCCTGCTTCTTCGGCATTTCGATCTCGCGGCCTTCAGCCTTGGCGCGGACCAGCTCGGCAAGGGCTGCATCATAGCGGTCATCGAACGCCGACGGGTCGAAGGTGCCGCGCTTGGTGTCGATGATGTGCCGGGCGAGATCGAGCATCTCGCCCTTGATCGTCAGCTCCGGCATCTCGGCAAAGGCGTCGCTGGCCGGCAGCACCTCGTAGTCGAAATGCAGCGTGTTGGCGAGAAAGCCGCCGTCGCCCGGCTGGATCAGCACGCTGCGCACCCGGCGAAACAGCACCGCGCGCGCCAACGCCGCGACCTTCTGCTGGCGCATGCCGGCGCGGATCAGCGCGAACGCAGTCTCCGCCACCTCGTCTGCCGGGGTCAGGAAATAGGGCTTGTCGAAATAGGCCGTGTCGACCTCGTCGTAGGGCACGAAGGCCGCAACCGACAGCGTCTTGTCGCCTTCGGGCACCGCGCTGGCGATTTCGTCCGGTTCGAGGATCACATAGGTGTTCTTGGCCGTCTCATAGCCCTTGACCTGATCGTCGCGCGCCACCGGCTTGCCGGTCTGCTCGTCGACATATTCGCGGCGGACGCGGTTGCCGGTCTTCTTGTTGACGATGTGGAACGAGATCCGCTCGGACGTCGTCGCAGCCGAATAGAGCGCAACGGCGCACGACAACTCGCCGACGCTCAGATGGCCCTTCCAGATCGCTCTTGCCGCCACGCTGGTCTCCTTCGTCTCGTTGGCTTGAACACGCCGAACGGTGAAAAGTTCCCACTGAGGCCCGCTTGACGCGGCCGGGACGCCTCGGTACCTACCGCGAGCCGAAAAGATTCTGACTGGTTGGTTAGTCCAGTCACCCGTTCGCGGGGATGAAGTCGCCTCTACGACGAACCCACGGCACCCTCCTTAACCAGGATGGTGCTTGACGGGCTTCGATCATGTCATTCGCCATCCGTAATCTATGCGAAACGACATGTCCGACAAGAAAACCCTCCTCATCGCCCAACTGCTCATGACCTTCATGATGGCCTTCCTGATGTCCGGAATCATGAGCCTGATTCAACTCGGCGCAACGGCAACGTGGCTGCAGGTGTGGCCGCAGCAATTCATCATCGCCTGGCCGATCGCCTTCTGCCTCACCCTGTTCGTGAGCAAAATTGCCTTTGGCGTCGCGCACAAATTGAGCCGCAGCGCCTGATCGCACGGATACCGTCCCCGCTTCGGCGGGGGCGGTTTGACAAAGGCCCGGGAATGGCCGACACCTTCCGAATGCGCAATTTCCCTGCCATAAATCCTCATTGTCAGGACCGCCGCCAACCCGGCTAGGTGCCTGGTGCCTCTACCTGCGAGAGCAAGAGCGGCACCAGGTTAAACCCAATGACCATTCCAGTTTTTGCCGACAGTCCGTCGAGCCGCAACCCGATTGCGCTCACGCTGTCAGCCATGCGGTTAGAGGATTTTCCCGATGAGCTTCGCCTACAGCTACACCTTCCCGATGAGCGGCCCCAACAAGTTGCCGCGCTTCAAGAAATGGGCCGCAGAAAACGCGGCTGAAATTCAGGTCAGCCTGCCGCCGCAGGTTCCGGTCAAGAGCGAGGCGATGACCATTCGCCTGAAGTCTCCAGCCGACCGCGAGACGCTTTCGGGCCGCCTGGCCGGCGTCAAGCTGTAGCACAGACGCAAGGGTCAACGAGCTATGACGTCCACCAATCCATGCCCATCGTGTGGCTGCACCATGTCTGACAATGGTCGCTGCCCAAGCTGCCGCCAGCCGCATACGCCATCGGCGTCGATGCCTGAGCACCTGTTCTCCGCGCCGACAACCGGCCGCAGAGGCATACAGCAGCGCCCACGACCAGCCTCCTGATCGCTGGGCAAGATTGAAACGGAAACTGCCGGCTGGCACGTGAGGCAAGCCGGCAGCTTCAACCGCTCTGCGTGAGCCCATGCCACGCATTGAGCTGCTCCGCACGGTTGCGTTGAGCCGCATATCGCATTAGGCAGTGCGCAACCAGGAAAGGAACAGGATGGCCAGACCACCCAACTATAATCAGGAACGCAATGAGCGCGACCGCGCCAAGGCCAACAAGAAGGCCGAGAAACTCGCAGCCAAGGCCGCGGCCAAGGAGCGAGATTCTGTCGACACGAAATCCGAGACTGAGCCGGACACACCGGCGGAGGATTAGAGCGTCGGAATCCGGTTTTCGGATTACCCCGACGCTCATTGATTAAAACAGATCGTCCCGTGTGCGTCTGAAAAGACGCATGACGATCTCGTCGGGCCGATTAATTGGAAAGTTGCGCGAGTTTCTCGTCGACAAAGATCCCGGCTTCACGAACCGCTGCCACGACGGCGCGACGGGCGCCAATCGCCGGCTTGTTGCCGAGGTTGACGTCCGAGCACGCCTGAAGCGCTGCACGGTGCTTGTCGCTCCGCTTGCCCGGCCATTTGTTCAGTAGAAAGTCAGATGTCTCCCGGGCGGTTCGGAGCGCGAGCAACGTACCGGCTGGATCGACTTTGACGGTGATGGGTGTTTCAAACTTATTATTAGACATCGCCGCTCATACGCCAAACGATCCAAGGAAGCCATGGCAACGCCTGTTTTGGCTTAAAGCCTGCGCGCAGCCCTGTTCATTTGAACGGGGCGCGGACACGATTCCTCGTCTATCAACAGAATGTCGCTCTGCTTGGAAGGAATTGACCCTTGAGAAAGATCACGATTTCGCTGATCGCTGCGATCAGCGCTCTGACATTCGTCGTACCCGCATCCGCAGCTCCCATTTTCGTCCCCCTCACCGCGCAAGCATCGTCGGATGTCACCGACGCGCAGTATCGCAGAGACCGCAGGCACTCCGACCGCTTCGAGCGGCGCGGCCGCGATACCTACTGGCGCGGCCACCGTGGCTACCGTCACGCCCGGCCCGGCTATCGTCGCCAGGGTGATTTGTGGTTCCCGCCGGCAGCCTTCGCTTTGGGCGCCATTCTGGGTGGCGCGATCGCTGCGCAGGAGCCGCCGATTCGCTACCGCCCACGTGGCGGCGCCCATGCCGAATGGTGCTACAACAGCTACCGTTCGTACCGGGCTTCGGACAATACCTTCCAGCCCTTCAACGGCCCGCGCCGCCAGTGCGTGTCGCCTTACGGCTGACGCGGTCACCAACCGCCAGATGCTGGCGGAACCGGATCGGATTGGGCAGCCCGCGGGTTGCCCATTTTTTTCGACAGATCAATGGTTTACGAGGGAAATTGGTGGGCCCGGGAGGA
>JBEBXE010000210.1:0-5864 GCA_040391705.1 Aerobium aerolatum | reverse complement strand
CGCGTCACCCGTGTCGGCCGGTTCATTCGCAAGACCTCGATCGACGAACTGCCGCAGTTCTTCAATTCGCTGCGCGGCAACCTCTCGCTGGTCGGTCCGCGTCCGCACGCCTTGAGCGCCCAGACCCACAATCTGCTCTATCACGAAATCGTCGACGGCTATTTTGCGCGCCACCGCGTCAAGCCGGGCGTTACCGGCTGGGCGCAGATCAATGGCTGGCGCGGCGAGATCGACAGCGATGACAAGATCCGGATGCGTACCGAATACGACCTGTACTACATCGAGAACTGGTCGTTGTGGTTCGACCTGAAGATCCTGTTCCTGACGCCGGTCAAGCTGCTCAACACGGACAACGCCTATTGAGCACGCTGGCTGACACCGGGCTTCCGCGAAGCGTCGTTCAAGCCAAGGCACTGTCGCTGGTGGCCACCGCCGCCGTGTTTCTCGGCGTCTTCCTGCAGGGTTTCGTCCTCAACGAGCCAGCGCCGTACGAACTGTACATGGCGGCGCTGATCGTCATCTGGGGCCTGTTCGGGCTGCGATTCTCCCGCCACACCGGGCTGCTGCTGGCGATCTTCATCGTCTTCAACGTCGGCGGCCTGTTGTCGATGATGTTGATGGACGACCTGTTCGAGACCCCGCTCTATCTGGCGGTGTCGCTGTTCCTCGCCTTCACCGCCGTCTTCTTCGCAGCCATCCTCGAGGCCGATCACAATCGCTACCGGCTGATCTTCATCGCATGGATCGCCACGGCGCTGGTGACGGGCATGCTCGGGATCGCCGGCTACTTCCAGCTGTTTCCCGGTGCCGAAGTGTTTACGCGGTTTGACCGCGCCACCGGGGCCTTTGGCGACCCGAACGTGTTCGGCCCGTTCCTGACCCTGCCCGCCATCTTTGTTCTCCACAAGCTGTTGACCGGCAACCCGCTCGCCATGCCAGGCTACGCCGTGGTGTTGGTGGTTCTGGCGTCGGCGATCTTCCTGTCGTTCTCGCGCGGCGCCTGGGGGCTGTTCGGCCTGTCTGCGGTCCTGCTGACGCTCTGCCTGTACATCCAGTCGGACAGCGGCCTGTTTCGCCTGCGGGTGACCGTAATGAGCGCCCTGGCGCTTGTGCTGCTGCTCACCGCCCTGCTCGTGGCAATGCAGATACCCGGCCTCGCCGACTTCTTCGCGCAACGCGCCCGTCTGGTTCAGACCTATGACGGCGGACATCTCGGACGGTTTGCCCGATTCGGCATCGGCCTGCAGATGGCGACCGAACACCCGCTCGGCATCGGCCCGCTGAATTTCGGGCGCCTGCTGGGCGAAGATACCCACAATATCTGGCTGAAAGCCCTGATGGACTACGGCTGGCTCGGATTCGTGGCGTTCACGCTGCTGATCGGCTCGACGCTCGTCGGCGGCTTCCGGATCCTCTTCCGCGACCGTCCGTGGCAACCCTATCTTCTGTGCGCCTACATCGTGTTCGTCGGCCATGTCGGCCTCGGCACGGTGATCGACATGGATCACTGGCGCCACTTCTACCTGCTCATCGGCCTTGTCTGGGGCGCCATGGCGCTCGAAGGCCGGCATGAGCGAACGGCCGGAACGGCGCGAATCGACCTGACGCCCCGCTGACGCCAATGTCAGGAAAACCGTCGATCGTCTGCGTCGCACGGTGAGTTGGCGTCATACGAAATCCCCACCAAATCCTATGGCCTTGTTTTTGCAATAAAAATCCCCATATGCATAAAGCAATGTGGAGTATTTTGATATGTTGGAAGCAATTGTTGAGAAACGAGAAAGCAGAGATGAGCGCGCCAACCGTATTGCGCGCGGACTGATCAAGGCGGAACGCGTCGCACGCGAAAAGAAGACTGCCCGTCTGCGGGATATGCGCCTGAAAATGGAGCGCATGGCTGAAGCCTGACGGATATGGTCTGGGCGGCATCCAGTAAGTGGTGGTCTGCGGCCTGTTCTCGCGCACATTTTCGTTGGCAGCGAACCACATGGTTTGCGCGGCGATCCGCCGATCAGGCGGTGCGATCTCCAGACGGCATTAACTTATCGCAACGAACGGCCTTGTAAATTCCCCACTTCGCTTCTATGTGTTGCCGATCGAACTTGCTAACGAACTTCAGTTGCCTCGCGGCGATGTTTCTACGAGCTTCTTTTCAAATTCGACGACGAACGTTCGGTACATCGCTGAACGAAAACAACCCTTCTTCCTATTTGAAAGGAACATACTATGACTATCGGAACCGTGAAGTTCTTCAACGAAACCAAAGGCTTCGGCTTTATCGCTCCTGACGAAGGCGGCGAAGACGTGTTCGTGCACATCTCCGCTGTTGAGCGCGCTGGCATGCGCACCCTGGTCGAAGGCCAGAAGGTCAGCTTCGATTCGGTTCTCGACAAGCGCAAGGGCAAGAGCGCTGCTGAGAACCTGCAGTCGGCCTAACCAATTGCGTTAGACTAAAGAAAAGGCCGGGATTTCCCGGCCTTTTTTGTTTTTGTGGCATTATTTTCGCCAGCTTGAAGCCGATAGCGCAGTACGGGCGCAAGCACCCTGCCACTGCCTCAGTGTCTGACAGACTCAGTGGATCGTGAAGACGTCGTCATCTTCGTCGTCGGGGAAGCCTTCGTCGAGATAGACCCGGACGCCATGTTTGGAGATTGCATCAAGCACCTCCTCCAGCGCCTCCTGCTCGGTTTCGAAACGGTCCTCGTAGATCGTTGCAGCGTCTTCCTCATCGATCACTTCGAGAATCCACCCCTCCTCGCCCTCGACACGATAGATTTCGACCTCGATAAAGGTCCCGTCCCCCTCGATGCGTTGCGTCAGGGGGGAGTAAATGATGGTTGGTTCATTATCGTTTGTCATGGTCGGATTGTATCCGTCTCCGACCGGCGCGCAAAGGTGCCGAACCAAAAAGAAACCCACAGCACAGCGCTTGCTGGTTTCACGGGAGAATCACCATGGATAAATTCCCAGGCGGGTGCCTGTGCGGCACTATCCGCTTTGTCGCAGCGGGAAAGCCAAACCGGGTCGGCATCTGCCACTGTCTCGACTGCCGCAAGCATCATGGCGCGCTTTTCCACGCGTCGGCGATATTTCCTCAAGAGGCGGTGTCGATCGACGGCGAGACGCGGGACTATGCCGGGCGACATTTCTGCCCGCGCTGCGGCTCATCAGTGTTCTCGCGTACCGCCGACGAGATCGAAGTGAACCTGGGAGCACTCGATGCGCCGGACCAGTTCCGCCCGACCTATGAACTGTGGACCATCCGCCGCGAATCGTGGCTGCCGCCCTTCCCCACTAAAAGACGATACCAACGCGACCGCGACGAAACCCACGTCGAAGAATAGCCAGCGTGCGGCGCGTGCCAGTCGACTTTCGTGATTTGGCGGCACGACGACGCAGGGATATATTTCGCAGTTGGGCGGCCAAAGTCGGGAGAGCAGAGATGGCAAGACGATATATAGACTGCCGCGAGTTCCCGAGTGAGATGCAATGCAGTGTGGTGATCTCAGCTGATCGGGAAGACGAGTTGATCAACGCAGCGGTACAGCATGCCGTTGCCGTGCACGGCGAGACGGATACCCCGGAATTTCGAACCGAAATACGCAAGGCTGTCCATGAAGGCGCGCCGGCGATGTGAAGCGGCGCCACACGCCATGCAAATGAACGCAGGCCCGTCATCCGAAAGGGCGGCGGGCCTTTGCTTGTCAGCTACACGATCGCGGGAGAGCCGACAGGCGGCACTTTGGTAAGATACCGGTTACCCCCTCGCGGGCTACCGTCCCCAAACGATCACGCGAGCCAAGGCAACGTGACGGCTGTCGCCAGCAGCCCCAGGATGGTGATGACGATCATTTCTCCGAGATAGTTCATGACGGCCCCTCCCAAGGCTCCAAAAGACCTACAATCGCTAATGGCAGTGCACCTGTCCACCATTACTGTTGTCGGCGTGACAGCATTGTCCGGGTGGCGAACTTTTGCGACAGCCACCACCATGGGCGAAGGCTGAGGTTGTGGTCAATGTCAGCATGGCAGTAACGATAATTGCCCTGATGACGGATGTTCTCTGTGCGTGAATGGCCTGTCTCCCCCTGATTCCCCATCTTCGCTTCTATAGCGATCCGCCTGCCTCCGCCATCACGAACCCGCAAGGAGCTAGGCGCAGCAAAGCCGCCTCGTGACAGGCTCGATGCACAAGGCGGGAATGGGCAGAATGAGAAATCAGTTCCGGGGTGCTCTTGGGGGTGCACACAAACCCGGCGTCTCCGGCAAGATTTCAGTCACCGTAAGTGACTGAAATGGGGAGAGAAAATGGTCGGAGCGGCGGGATTCGAACCCACGACCCCTTGACCCCCAGTCAAGTGCGCTACCGGGCTGCGCTACGCTCCGAACCGAGGAAAGCCCTATCGTCTCGGCTCAGAGTTCGCAAGAGCGAAATTCGTGATTTGCAAAAACAGTCGGCAAATGCCCGGAAATTCCGTCTTGTCTGTGGAGGGCAATCGTTTCTGCCGCCACACCGAGCTGCTGGCGTCACGTTCACCGGTCCACCCCGGCGGTCTGATTCCTGAGCACGCAGATGTCGGCAGACTGCAGACCCCAGACCCGAACCGTATTACGGCCAGCCTTCTTGGCTTCATACAAGGCGGTGTCTGCGGCCTGCAGCAGCGCCTGGACCGTACTTTCACCCGGATGTCCCTCGGCGACACCGAAGCTCGCCGTGACGACCCCGCCCGCCCCCTTGCCGCGATGGTGAATGGCGGCTGATTCGATCCCGGCGCGGATGTTTTCAGCCAGCTCCTGCGCCTGGTCGCGTGCCATGCCGGGCAGGATGACCAGCAGTTCCTCGCCGCCGAAGCGAAACGCCCTGCCACTGTCGCCAACCCAGCTCTTGACGATCTGGCTGACGGCCATGATGCAGGCGTCGCCAGCCAGATGCCCATGGGTGTCGTTGTAGCTCTTGAACAGGTCGATATCGAGCATGATCGCCGACACCACCGTCTTGCTGTCGTCAGCCTTCCAGATGTCGCGCTCATAGCGCGCCAGCGAACGCCGGTTCGCCAGGCCGCTCATCACGTCCTGCTCCGATTGCGCGCGCAATTCGGCTTGCAGCAAATTGCCCTTCAAGCGGTGCAGGAAATTCAGCCTGTCGACATTTTCGAAGAAATAGGCTGACAGCGCCAGGAAAACCACGAGCGTGATGTAGAACGTGACGATCCCGCCATAGGTGACATCATCGAAGCTGCCGTTGAGTTTCGTCGTGGTGAACTGGATCGCCGTCATGACGCCCAGCCCCAACAACACGGTACGGAATCGCGGCCGCAGCACGATGACAAAGAACGCGAACGTGGCGACACTGCCGGTTTGGTAGATGAACACGTACGGCCCGGTGGCGAACACCAGCGTGACCATTGGAATCGCGATCCCGAGCACGCCAACGCCAAACGACAACAGATCGTAGTTCATCGCCGTCGGGCGGTAACGCATCATCACGATGACGAACAGTGCGAACGGCGCGAAGACACCGAGACGCAGCCACAACATGATGGGCGCGACGTCCGGTAGCATGGAAAAATCGCCGACCAGCGCTATGCAATACATCAACGTCCCAACCAGCGCCCAAATGGGAATCATGCTGGCGCGATTGCTCATGTAGTCGTCGAGAAACAGCCGTTCGATGGGTTGAGAAAACCGAAGACTGCGCGCCCCCCTCGCAATCTCGCTCTCAACGTCGACGGCGGAAACCGACGATGCGGCTGAAACTGGCATTCTGCCCACCCCATACAATTCGCCTATGCATGCCGCAAAAAACTTAAGCGATTGCTTACGGTTAAGAAGCACCTGCGTTCAGGCGACGGCGTCGATGGTCT
>JBEBXE010000209.1:0-5880 GCA_040391705.1 Aerobium aerolatum | reverse complement strand
ATGTTCTGCAGGTTCGGGTCGGACGAGGACAGCCGTCCCGTCGTGGTTGCTGCCATCGCGTAGGAGGTGTGCACCCGCTTGGTGTCGGGGTGGATGAAGCCGGGCAGCGCGTCGGTGTAGGTCGATTTCAGCTTGGTCAGCTGACGCCAGTCGACGATCTTGCGCGGCATCTCGTGGCCTTCGGCGGCAAGGTCTTCCAGAATCTGCGCCGAGGTCGCCCACTGGCCGGTCTTGGTCTTGGTGCCGCCGGGAACGCCGAGCTTGTCGAACAGGATTTCGCCGAGCTGCTTGGGCGAGCCGACGTTGAACTTTTCGCCGGCAAGGGTCTGGATCTCGTCTTCGAGCGCTGCCGCACCCTGCGCCAGATCGCCGGAGAGCCGGCTGAGGATCTGCCGGTCGATGGCGATGCCGCGCTGTTCCATCCGCGCCAGCACCGGCACCAGCGGCCGTTCCAGCCGCTCGTAGACGGACACCAGCCCGGCCTCGGTCAGGCGCGGCTTGAGCACGCGCCACAGACGCAGCGCGATCTCGGCGTCTTCGGCGGCATAGGCGGTGGCCTTGTCGAGCGCGACCATGTCGAAACTGATCTGGCTCTTGCCGGAGCCGCAGACGTCTTTCTGCGTCATCGGCGTGTGGTCGAGCCAGCGCTCCGCCAGCGTGTCGATGTTGTGGCTGGCCGACATGCCGGCATCGAGCGCGTAGGACATCAGCATGGTGTCGTCGAACGGCGCGACGCCGATGCCGTGGCGCTGCATCACGATCAGATCGAATTTGAGGCTCTGGGCGATCTTGAGGACCGAACGGTCCTCCAGCAATGTCTTCAGCTCGGCAAGCGCCTCGCGCGCCGGAATCTGGTCGTCGATCTGCCCGCCGCCGAGCAGGTCGCCCGCGCCGGATTTGTGGATCAGCGGCACGTAAGCGGCCTTGCCCGGCGCAAGCGCCAGCGAGAAGCCGCACAGCTCCGACTGCATCGGATCAGCTGAGGTGGTCTGGGTGTTGAAGGCGACGACGCCACTGTCGCGCGCCGTGGCGATCCACTGCTTGAGCGTCGCCAGGTCGCGGATGGTGACAGCGGCGCTGGGGTCGATCTTCGACGCCTTGGCCTGTTTTGTGCGCGCCGCCACAAGCCCGGCCGGCGTGTTGGCGGTGTCGGGGCCAGCGACGGCCGCTGCGCCATCGGCGGTGCTGGCAACGTCGAGGTCCGGCCCGTGGGCTTCCTCCAGCGTCGCCACCGCGATGCTGGCAGCTTCAATCTCGGCGGCGTCGGTGGCGGTCACTTCAGCGACGCGGCGCGTCAGCGAGGTGAATTCCATCGCCTTGAGGAAGGAGATCAGCTTGGGGCCGTTCGGCGGCTGCAGCACCAGCGTGTCGAGCGCGTCGAGGCCGGTGATGTCGTGCTTGAGCCGCACCAGCTCGCGCGACAACAGCGCCTTGTCGCGGTTTTCGATCAGCGTTTCGCGGCGCTTGTTCTGCTTGATCTCGGAGGCGCGCGCGAGCAGCGTGTCGAGGTCGCCGAACTCTTCCAGCAGCTGGGCGGCGGTCTTCTGGCCGATGCCGGGCACACCGGGGATGTTGTCGACGGAGTCGCCCATCAGCGCCTGCAGGTCGATCATCTTCTCAGGCGGCACGCCCCATTTGGCGATCACTTCCGGGACGTTGATCTCTTGATCCTTCATCGGATCATACATCGACACCGTCGGACCAACGAGCTGCATCAAATCCTTGTCGGAGGAGATGATCGTGGTGTCGCCGCCGGCCTCGCAGGCCAGCCGCGCATAGGTGGCGATGATGTCGTCGGCCTCGTAGCCTTCCATCTCGATGCACGGCAGGTGGAAGGCGCGCGTCGCCTCGCGGATCAGTCCGAATTGCGGGATCAAATCTTCCGGCGGGGCCGAGCGGTTGGCCTTGTATTCGGGGTACATCTCCTTGCGGAAGGTCTGCGACGAATAGTCGAAGATCACCGCGAAATGCGTCGGCGGCACGCCCACATCGGTATCGCGCGCGTTCTGCACCAGCTTCCACAGCATGTTGCAGAAACCGGAGACGGCGCCGACCGGCAGGCCGTCGCTCTTGCGCGTCAGCGGCGGGAGGGCGTGATAGGCGCGGAAGATGTAGCCCGAGCCATCGACGAGGAAGAGATGATCGCCTTTTTTCATGTCGGCAGGGGTAGCGCGCGGGGCCATCTGTGTCCATCTCAAAGCGCGCGCGAAGGGTGGGTTGTCAGCCGGTTCCTGCCAAACCGATTGGATCACGGCCATGTTACAGAAGTGTAATGTTGGCGCCCTTGAATCGCCACTTTCGGACCCCCAAATGCTGTCTATCGGCAATTATCGCCGAGTCCGGCAACAGGCCCGTCCCCCGCCTTAACCGGACATCGCGGGAGCCTCATCCCCCTCTCCGGGCTCCCGCATTGTTTGAGTAAAGGCCGCCGTGGTATCCCCCTCCGCCACGGCGGCACTTTTTTGCCTCTCCCCCCTGCGAACATCCCTATTCGAGCGACTGCGCCACCGTGCTGGTGGTGCGTGTCTGGCTATTCTCGATGATCGGACCGCCAATGGGTCCCGGCTCTGCGGGCGCTGCGCGCCTTTGGCCGGGATGACGGAGGGTGGAGCACCAGGTCAATCGACCCATTGGAGCAGCGAAGTTGGGTGGGGGGCTTTTCGTGGGGGGGAGGCGGCGATAGGGTCGGGCGGAATAATCGAAAGGCTAGCTCATGTCTGTTGTTTCCCCTGTTCTTGACCATCTCGACGCCAATCTCGACGCCAGTCTGGAACGGTTGTTTGCGCTGTTGCGCATTCAGTCGATTTCGACCGATCCGGCCTATGCCGCCCAGTGCCGCAGTGCGGCGGAGTGGCTGGTGGCGGACCTGACGTCGATCGGGTTTGAGGCCAGCGTGCGCGACACGACGGGACATCCGATGGTGGTGGCCCACCACGACGGGCCGGAGGGATCGCCGCATGTGCTGTTTTACGGTCATTACGACGTCCAGCCGGTCGATCCGCTGGAGCTGTGGACCGACGATCCGTTCGCGCCGAGCCTGAAAGAGGTCGAGCCGGGCCGCAAGGTGATTTTCGGGCGCGGCGCGTCGGACGACAAGGGTCAGCTGATGCTGTTCGTCGAAGCCTGCCGGGCGTGGAAACAGGTGCATGGCGGGCTGCCGTGCAAGATCACGCTGCTGTTTGAGGGCGAGGAGGAATCCGGGTCGCCGTCGCTGAAGCCGTTCCTCGAAGCCAATGCCGCCGAGCTGAAGGCCGATTTCGCGCTGGTCTGCGACACCGGCATGTGGGACCGCACGACGCCGTCGATCGACACCTCGCTGCGCGGGCTGGTCGGCGAGGAGATCACCGTCAAGGCCGCCAGCCGCGATTTGCATTCGGGCATGTATGGCGGGGCGGCTGCCAACCCGATCCGTATCCTGACCAAGGTTTTGGGCGCGGTGCATGACGACACCGGCCGCGTCACCATTCCCGGCTTCTATGACGGGGTCGAGGAAACGCCGTCGCAGATCAAGCAATCGTGGGACGCGCTCGGCCAGACGGCGCAGGATTTCCTGGCCCCCATCGGGCTGTCGGAACTGTCGGGCGAAAAGGGCCGCTCGCTGCTGGAGCTGTTGTGGGCGCGCCCGACGGCCGAGTTCAACGGCATTATCGGCGGCTATACCGGCAAGGGCTTCAAGACGGTGATTGCAGCGCAGGCGTCGGCGAAAGTGTCGTTCCGCCTGGTGCACAAGCAGGACCCGGACAAGATCCGCGCCGCGTTCCGCAAGTTTGTCGAGGAGCGCATCCCGGCTGACTGCTCGGTGGAGTTCGAGAAGCATGGCGGCTCGCCGGCGATTCAGCTGTCTTACGATTCGCCTGTGATCACCAAGGCCAAGGCGGCATTGTCGGACGAATGGTCGAAGGCGGCGGTGCTGACCGGCAGCGGCGGCTCGATCCCGATCGTCGGCGATTTCCGCACTTTCCTTGGCATGGAGTCGCTTCTGGTCGGCTTTGCGCTGGCGGACGATTGCATTCACTCGCCAAACGAGAAATACGACCTCAATTCGTTCCACAAGGGACAACGCAGCTGGGCGCGCATTCTTGCCGCGCTGACGGCGTGAGCGCGAAGGGTAAACCCATGACTGTCCGTTTTCACAAGGGCGATTTGCCTGACCTGTCCCACTACGATGTCGATGCGGTGGCCATCGACACCGAAACGCTCGGGCTCAATCCGCTGCGCGACCGGCTCTGCGTGGTGCAGATCTCGCCGGGCGACGGCACGGCGGACGTGATCCAGATCGCGGCGGGGCAGACGCAGGCGCCGAACCTCGTGTCGCTGCTGGAAAACCGCAACATCACCAAGCTGTACCATTTCGGCCGTTTCGATCTGGCGGTGCTGTATCATGCGTTCGGCGTGACGCAGCAGCCGGTCTACTGCACCAAGATCGCCTCGCGTCTGGTGCGCACCTATACGGATCGCCACGGGCTGAAGGATCTGTGCAACGAGCTGCTCAGCGTCGGCATCTCCAAGCAGCAGCAATCGTCGGACTGGGCGGCGGAAACGCTGTCGCAGGAGCAGATCGACTATGCCGCGTCGGACGTGCTGTATCTGCACCAGCTGCGCGACAAGCTGAACTATCGCCTTGCCCGCGATGGCCGGGTGGCGGAAGCGCAGGCCTGCTTCGACTTCCTGCCGACCCGCGCCAAGCTCGACCTGATGGGCTGGGACGAACAGGATATTTTTGCCCACTCGTGAGTGGTCATCACAGCTGAAACGAAAGAAGCCCGGAAACATCGTTCCGGGCTTCTTTGTTTGATCAACCGGTCGGGTTGCCCGCGACTTGCGGCTTGGCCGGGGCGCGGTCGATATAGGCCCAGTCGGGACGCTCGAACAGGAAGCGGCCATAGCCGGACCACTGGACGAGGCCGTAGAGGATGGCGGGGCCGGCGACGCCGGCAATCGTCACCAGCAGCGACACGACGCCGATGTCGGTGATCACCCCGGTTTTCAGGAGCACGACGCGCGTCACCGCCATCGGCACGAAGAACGCCAGGTAGATGACGATCGAATGGACGCCGAGCCAGGTCAGCCAGCGCGACCATGGCGCGTTAGTGACCAGCGTCGACACCATGATGATCGCCATTGCGCCGGCAGCGCCGAGAAGCAGCGACAGCACCGGCAGCGCGGCGATGCCTTCGCTGTGCTGGGCAATGCCATCGGCGGCGAGCAGGTACTGCAGCGAGGCCGGCACCGGCGTGAACACGAACAGCGCGTTGACCACGGCCCAGACGCCGAGCAGCGCCAGCGTCTTGCCGCGATTGTCGCCGGCCCAGCTGGCGAGGTCGAAGATGCGGCTCGCCAGCGCATAGCCGACGTAGAAATAGACATAACGGGCGCAGAATTCGTCGAACACCAGCCAGCCGGTGTGCACCGGCAGCATTTCGAGCGCGGCGGCCCAGGCCAGCACGAACCACACCGGCAGGCCCTTCACCAGCCGTGTGACGATGAAGAACAGCGGCAGGATGTAGACGAACCACAGCGTGCCGAACGGTTGGACGAAGGCCCACAGATAGTCCTGCATCATTGCGCCGACGCCTTCTTCCATCACCGTGCCCGGCCCCTTGAAGGCGAACTGGATGGTCAGCCACAGCACGTAGAAATAGGCGAAATGGATGACCTTGCGGTCGATATAGCGCAGCCAGGGGCGGTCGATCACCAGCCCGAGGAACAGCCCCGAGATCAGGAAGAAGTCGGGCATGCGGAATGGCCGCGCAAATGACACGACGGTGTGCATGAAGCCTTCGCCGCCCATCGCGTTGCCGACGCCGAGCGTCGAATGCATCATCACGACGAAGATGATGCAGATGCCTTTGGCTGTGTCGACCCAGTCGACGCGTGTGC
>JBEBXE010000208.1:0-5923 GCA_040391705.1 Aerobium aerolatum | reverse complement strand
CCGGTCAGCCAATACATGCTTTCCTGTGCGAACAGCAGGATGGCATCGAGCTTGCGCGCCGCCATCTCGATGACGAGGCGATCCCGCCGTGCGTCGAATTCGGTCTTGTCGAAGTGCAGCGCCATCAATGATCCTCCAGGACGATCGCCGATATCTGGCGGCCATAGTCGGGTTCTTGCCGGTGTGTCGTGCGGCGGTAGGAATAGAAATCGTCTTCTTCGGCGTAGGTGCAGTGTCCGGTCATGTCGGCGGTCACGCCTGCGCGCTTGAGCCGGTCGACCGTGTAACGGTTGAGGTCGAACATCGCATGGCCTGCCGTTGCGGACGACGTGAAATAGTCGGCGTTGGTCGCGTCGACCGCAACGAAGCGGGCCACGAATTCCGGCCCAACCTCGTAATTGCGGGCGCTGATCGAGGGGCCGAGGATGGCGACGATGCGGTCGCGTTGTGCGCCCAACCCCTCCATTGCCTCGATCGTGGCTTCGAGCACGCCGGTCAGCGCGCCCTTCCAGCCGGCATGGGCCGCGCCGATGACGCCCGCGTCGGCGTCGGCGTAGAGCACCGGGCCGCAGTCGGCGGCCAGCGCGCCGAGCGCGATGCCCGGCCGGTCGGTGACCATGGCGTCGGCCTTCGGGCGCTCACCGGCGAACGGTTCGCGCACCACGAGGGCGTCGGCGGAGTGGATCTGATAGAGCGTCAGCAGGTTTTCCGGCGCGACGCGCATCCAGTCGGCGACGCGCTGGCGATTCTCGGTGACGTTGTCGCGCGCATCCTGGGAGCCGACGCCGACATTCAGGCCGCGATAGATGCCGGTGGAGACGCCGCCTGTTCGCGTGAAAAAGCCATGCCGGACGCCGGGCCTGTTCAAGGCGGGGGTCCGGATAGGGTCCGGCCGAACGCTGTCGTTCATGCTATGTCGTTTCCCTCGTGGTCGCCGGTCACAATTGAGGTGGCGCGATAACGACGCGCCCGATTTGCGCTGGGATCGTGGGGCAGGCGATGGGTAAAAGTCAATCCATGCTTCCAAAAGGAGGCAGGGACACACCTTTCGGCGCAATCATCATCACCTTGAAAAGGTTGCCCATTTCACCCGGGCCGGCCAATCTTTCGACATCGCGCTGGACACGCTCCCGGCCGGCCTGATCCATGCTGGCGCCGACCGCTCCGGCGCGTTCGAGAAGCCCCATCGCCAGCAGGAATTCTCCCTGCGTCGCCAGCGTCACGTCGAGACCGTGGCCGCGGGCGACGACCGACAGCGCGTCGAAGTCGACATGGGAGGTCAGGTCGGCCTGACCGGGATTGGCAAAGACGTCGTCATAGGCGTGGCCGCGCAGAGCCTGAAACGTGTCTGCGACGCCGGATTTGAGGTGGCCATAGTCGGCAAACAACGCCGCGCCGCCATGTTTGGCGATATGTGAGGCGATCAGGTCCATCAGCGCTTCGCGCGCCGGAGCGACCTCGAAGATCGCGCCTTCGGGTGCATCTGCTGCCCCTTGCGGCAGGATCGACTCGTCGATTCCGGACATCCCGACGCTGAAGCACAGCGCATCGTCGCTGGTGAGGCTGACCATGCGTTCGCGCCATCCCGTAGGCGTCTTGACGAACTGGCGGAACGGCAGTGCGTCGAAAATCTCGTTGCCGACGAGGATCAGCGGCACCTGCGGCAGTGCCGACACCTCGGTAAACCAGGTCGGCTTGGCCTTGCCGGCCGCGAGTTTTGCGCGCTGTTTTTCTGCCAGACGCGGGCTGGCCTCGATCATGCCGATCCGCGACAGGATGACGAAGGCCGGGTCGAGTTGGTTCAGCGTGCGCAGCATGTCGGCCATCAGAGTGCCGTTGCCGGGGCCGATTTCGGCCAGCATCGACGGCACCGGCTTGCCCAGCTGATGCCAGGCAGACAACGTCCACACTGCGAGCAGCTCGCCGAACATCTGGCTGATTTCCGGCGCGGTGGTGAAGTCGCCGCTGACGCCAAACGGCTCTTGCGTGGTGTAATAGCCCGATTTGGGGTCGAACAGGCAGACGGCCATGTAGTCGGCGACGGAGATCGCGCCGTCGCTGGCAATCAGCCGCGTCAGGCGTTGCTTGAGATCGCTCATCTAGGCGGTCGCCGCCTTGCGGGCGCGCAGCATCGCCCAGCACCCCAGCAGCACCATCGGGACCGACAGCACCATGCCCATGGTCAGCCAACCGCCGACGAGATAGCCGATATGCGCATCGGGCTCGCGGAAGAACTCGACGACGATACGCGCCGCCCCGTACCAGGCGACCATGGCACCGGCGACGAAGCCCGGCTGCTTCAGCTTGAGCGCGAAATGGGTCAGCAGGCGCAGTACGACGAACAGAGCCGCACCTTCCAGCAATGCCTCGTAGAGCTGGCTCGGGTGGCGCGGTTCCGGCCCGCCATTGGGGAAGATAAACGCCCACGCCACGTCGGTCGGGCGACCCCACAGTTCCGAGTTGATGAAATTGGTCAGGCGCACCAGCCCGAAGCCGACCGGCACGCCGGCGGCGATCACGTCGAATAGGCTCCAGATACTGAAGCCGCGCCGGCGGGCAAACAGGATCATCGCCAGCGTCACGCCGGTGAGGCCGCCATGAAACGACATGCCGCCCTGCCACACCGCGAAGATCGACAGCGGATTGTCGAGATAACGCGCAAAATCGTAGAACAGGATGTAGCCGATGCGTCCGCCCAGCACGACGCCGGCCGCGGCCCAGATCAGGAAGTCGTCGATGTCGATCGGGGTGATCGGGCTGCCACCCGCAGGCCACAGCCTGTCATTGGTGATGAGGCGGCGCGCATACCACCACGCGAAAAGAATCCCGATCACATAGCCCAGCCCATACCAATGGATGGCGAGTGGCCCGATCTGGATCAGGACAGGGTCGATGCTGGGGAAGGTCAGGACGCTCAGCGGCAGGAGAATTTCGGTCACGTGGGGCGATCCATTGGCCGTTTCGTCAGTTGACCATATGAGGGCAGCGTTTTCGCAGGTCAAGGCTGGCGGATGTGACGCTGTGCGTCTTGCATTCCCGCGTGCACACTACTACGTCCACCTCTTGGAGTGCAAAAACGAGGCCAGCCATGACGACCGGACCAAATCGTATTCTGGACGAATTCGCCAAGTTGATGACCGATGCCGCCGGGGCCGCGCAGGGCGTGCGCCGCGAGGTCGAGACCGCGTTTCGCGGTCAGGCAGAGCGCATCCTCAATTCCATGGATCTCGTCCAGCGTGAGGAGTTCGACGCCGTGCGTGACATGGTGCTCAAGGCCCGCGCCGAGAACGTAAAGCTCGCCGCCCGCCTCGCCGAACTCGAGGCCCAGCTCGGTGCCGCAGCCTCCGACAGCCCGGAAAAGGCGTCTTCCGAGCCGCTCGACAAAAAAACACAGTAAATTTTCAGTAAACTTTTCCACATGGCGCCAGCGCGAAAAACGCTGGCGCGAGAGTCGCTTAGACTCCGCTTTGAATCCAAGGTTAATATTCTATCCACATCGCATTCGCCCCAATCCCGAAAAAGGGGCTGTTCACGCGACTCTGCTTCAATACACTGAATTTACTGCATGATTCGAAGCGCCGATTTGGCGGGTCGATATGTGTGGGGTGGTTCGGTCCGGCAGAGCCTTGTATGCGTCGCTCGCTTGCCAGCCTTCCTCAGTAGCCGATTTCCTGTACTGCGTGCACCGCTGGGGGCGTACGCGGACGCTTACACTTGATCGACGGGAAGACGTTTTGATGGATCTGCTTGAACTGGACGTGGCACGCGATCTCCACCCTGTGGATGTGATCGAACACGTCGCGAATATGAATGACTGGTCGTTCGAGCGCGTTGGCGATGACGAGATCGCTATCTCCGTCGCTGGCACTTGGACCGACTACCACGTGTCGTTCTCGTGGATGGAGGACTTCGAAGCGCTGCATCTGGCTTGTGCTTTCGACATCAAGGTGCCGGAAAACCGCGCCCTGGAGGTCATGCGCTTGCTGTCGCTGATCAACGAGCAGATGCTGTTCGGTCATTTCGACCTGTGGGAGCGCGAAGGCGCGATCATGTTCCGCCAGTCGCTGCTGCTGGCAGGCGGGGCGGAGCCGACAAGCCAACAGGTGGAAGTCCTGCTCTCGTCGGCGCTTGAAGCCTGCGAGTGCTATTTCCAGGCTTTCCAGTTCGTGGTGTGGTCGGGTTCGACGGCACGCGAGGCGTTGGCCAACGTCCTGTTCGAAACGCAGGGAAACTGCTGAGTTTCATCATGAGCGACGATACGGGGCTGCGGCCCGAGATCACGTTTGCGGATTTCGACGGCGTCGATATTCGGGTCGGCACCATCGTTGCCGCCGAGCCCTATCCCGAAGCCCGCAAGCCGGCGTTCAAGCTGCGCATCGATTTCGGCCCGGAGATCGGCGAAAAGAAGACTTCGGCGCAGATCACCCGCCACTATACGCCCGAAACCTTGCTCGGGCGGCAGGTGATGGCGGTGGTGAATTTCCCGCCGCGCCAGATCGGCAAGTTCATGTCGGAAGTGCTGACGCTCGGCTTTCCGGATGAAGACGGTGAAGTCGTCCTCGCCGCCATCGACAAGACAGTCCCCAACGGCGGCAAGCTGTTCTGAATTTCAAGATCGCTGCTCCAGGCAATGCCTATGGAAGACGAAACGGCCTATCAGCCGGGTAATCCGGCGCTCGCTGCCAGCGGGCTGGCTTTCATCCTGACGGGCTGCTCCGGCGGCGGCAAATCCACCTTGCTTCAGGCGCTTGCCCAGCGCGGGTATGCGGTGCGGCCGGAAGCCGGCCGGCAGATCGTGCGCGAGCAGATGCATCTCGACGGCGACGGCCTGCCGTGGCGGGATGCCCAGAAATTTGTGGAACTCGCCGCGTCCCGCACCTTGTATCTCTTCAACACCACGCCGCCATCGAGCGCCCCGGTGTTCTTTGATCGCGCGCTGGTGGACCTGACATCGTTTCTCGAGATGAAGGGCATCCCGGTGCCCGCCGAACTGATGCGTGCCGTGCAGGCGTATCGCTACGCGCGCACTGTCTTCGTGACGCCGCCGTGGCGCGACATCTACGTCGACGATGGCGAGCGCGGCAAGAGTTTCGACGCGGCCTGCCGCGAATATGACGCGCTGGTCGACGGCTATCGGCGGGCCGGCTATGCGCTGCTGGAGGTTCCCCACGGCGCGGTGCGTGCGCGTGCGGACTTTATTGTCGCCAATTGTGCCGCAAGCCCCTGGGTGTTCAGGCCGGAATCCGGATGATGGCGCGCAGGCCGCCGAGCGGGCTGTCGCCCAGCGAGATTTCGCCGCCATGGCTGCGCGCGATGTCGCGCGCAATTGACAGGCCAAGCCCGGTTCCGCTGGCGTCCTGATTTCGCGCTTCATCGAGACGCACGAAGGGCTTGAACACGTCCTCGCGCTTGTCGGCCGGAATGCCGGGACCGTCGTCATCGACAATGATCAGCAGCGAGCCGCGCGCGTGGCTGGCGGTCACCTTGACTGTTTTGGCGTAGCGGAACGCATTGCCGACGACGTTGGCCAGCAGACGCGAGAATGCGTTGGGGCGGACAAAGACTTCCGGGCTGCCGGTAAGCGCGACGGTGAGCGTGCGCTGGCGCAGCCGCGCTTCTTCTGTGAGTTTGTCCAGATAGGCGGCGAGATCGAACGTGCCGGTGTCTTCACCGGCTTCGCCGCGCGCAAAAGCGAGGTAGCCTTCGAGCATCGACTGCATGTCGTCGATGTCTTGATCGAGCGCTTCGCGGCCGGACTTCGAGTTGCCCAGCGCCAGTTGCAGCTTGAAGCGGGTGAGGATGGTGCGCAGGTCGTGGCTGACGCCGGTCAGCATCGCGGTGCGCTGCTCGATCTGGCGCTCGATGCGTTCGCGCATCTGGATGAAGGCGGCGCCGGCGCGGCGCACCTCCTCCGCGCCGCGCG
>JBEBXE010000207.1:0-5977 GCA_040391705.1 Aerobium aerolatum | reverse complement strand
TTCCCCTCGGTGAAAAAGACATCGACGGCCAGCGTCGCTGGTTGAGCGAAACCGTCGCCCGGTTGCTCGACCATGCCCGGTCCTGCGGCGTGAAGCTGGCGCTGGAGCCATTGCATCCGATGCTGTGCGGCGATCGCACCATCATGACCTCGATGACGGAGGCCAACGATCTCTGCGACCAACTTGGCGACGGCATCGGCATCGTGATCGACGTCTACCACGTCTGGTGGGACAATCGGCTGGAGCAGGAAATTGCGCGGGCAGGGGGGGCTGGGCGCATCCTCGGCTTCCACGTCAACGACTGGCTGGTGCCGACGCGCGACATCCTGCGCGACCGCGGCATGATGGGCGACGGAATCATCGACCTCGCGCATCTCTGGCAGCTGGTGCGCAGGGCCGGCTATCAAGGCCCGATTGAAGTCGAGATATTCTCCGACCACTGGGCGCAGCAGGATCCCGAGTTGGTGCTCGACACGGCCATCGACCGTTGCCGAGCGATTTTCATGCCTTGATTTGGCGTCAGTGTCCCCAGAATTCGCCGAGATGTTCGGCGATCAGGCCGACTTGACCCTCAATCATGTGGATCCCTTTGTGGATGCGCGCGCCTTGCGCCTGCGCGGCGTAGAGCAGGGCGGTCATTTCCGGTTTTGCTACTACCTCGGCGACCGTCATCGACGGATCGAGCAGGCCCGGGTCCAGCGGCATCGGGTCGGCGTCGTGCAGCCCGAGCGAGGTGGCGTTGATGATCAGCTGCCCGGCTCTTGGATGTGGCTCGCCCACCAGAATTGAGCCCACGCCAACCGTACGCGAGACGAGCTCCGCCAGAGCTTCCGCCTTGTCCCGGCTGCGGTTGGCGACGGTGATCGTCGCCGCGCCGTGCTTCAGCAGCGCCGCAGCGATGGCGACTGCCGCGCCGCCTGCACCAATCATCAGGCAATCGCGCCCATGCGGTTCGATGCCTTGGGCCTTCAGGCCGCGCACGAAACCGTCGCCGTCGAACTGATAGCCGCGCAGCGAGCCGTCGCGTTCGCGGCGCACGACATTGACGGCCCCGAGCATCGCCGCCAGCGGATCGAGGCTGTCGCACAGCTCGGCCGCTGCCTGCTTGTGCGGCAGGGTGATGCCCATGCCAATCAGGTTGCGGGAGGCTTTCAACCCTTGCCAGGCGGTGGCGAAGTCGGCGGCAGCGATATGCAGCGGCACGCAGACGATGTTGCGCCCCTGACGTTGGAAGATCGGATTGATCGCGTCGGGGGTACGCACCTGCGTGATCGGATCGCCGATCATCGCCATCAGCTTCGTTGCGCCGTTGATCGCCACTGCCGTCATCGTTTCGCTCACCAGCTCAGCTCGTTGCGCGGCAGCCAGACGATGGTGCCGTCCTCGATGCCGACGAGCAGGCCGTTGGAGCCACTTCCGTCCCAGTCGACCACTTCCGGCGAGATTTCGTGCATTGCCATCATGATCGGTTCGCCCTTGAACTTCAGATGCAGCGGTGGCGCGAACACCGGGTTGGCGTTGGTGCCGACATTGCGCAGGAAGAAGATGCCCGCCTGCTGGGTGGTCGCACGCGGGCCGGCCTCCGGCACTGGTGGAACGGATGCGCGGGCATGGGTGCCGAAGATCAGGCCGATCTTTCCGTCGCCCTCCCAGTCGCACGCGACCAGCTTGATGCGCCCGCGGCCACCGCCGACATCCATCGTAAAGCGAACGGCGTCGCCGTCTTCCCAGTTGAGGAAGCGCTTGTCGGACAGCGTGGTGTCGTCGTCGCGGCGGAAATCGGCGAGCCGGCCTTCCTCGTCCAGCGTCATGTAGCGGGCCTGTCCGTCGCCGAGCCAGTCGACGACGCTCGGCTTGACGCGCCAGACGGTCTTGAGCTTTTTGCCGCCATAGGTCAGGTGCCGCGCGGCTTCGAACGTCGGCGGATAGGCCCCGGAACCGGTGTTGCGGAAGAAGCTGTGGTAGCCGGTGACATCGCTCAACAGGATGTCGGGTTGCCCGTCGCCATCCCAGTCGACGATCGTCGGCGAGGTGTAGCCGAACATGATCTCCGAAGGGCCCTGCAGCGATCCCGGCAGTCCTGCGCTGATACGCACCGGCTTGCCACCTGCGGTGAGCTGCTTCTCGAGCGCCAGCTTTGGTGCTTCCTTCGGGCCGAGGTTTTCGTAGAACAGCAATTCGCCGGCACTGTTTCCGACCACGAGGTCGAGCAGCCCATTGCCGTTGAAATCGTAGGCGGCGGGGTTGGGCAGCACGCCGGCATGCAGCAGCGGTTCGCCGGTCTGCACCCGTCCCATCTTTTCAAACATGGGGTTGCCGTCAGCGTCGTCGCCGACATTGCGCAGCCAGGTGACATAACCATCTTCCGCGCCGACGAGGATGTCGAGACGGCCATCGCCGTCCCAGTCGGTAACGCAGGGCAGGTGAATGCAGTGGTCGAGTTGCAGCGGCGAGCCATCGGCGGTCGACACCAGCCGCGCCGGCTCAAAACCGTTCGGACCGGTCTGCCTTGCGAGGTGAAGGATGTTCCAGAACTCGCCGCAGACGACGCTGTTGCCACCGTCGCCGGCGAAGTCGCCGAAGGCAGGCGCAAGCTGTCCATAAACCTCGAGCGGTGTTTCCCCGCTCATCAACGGCTTGCCGCGCGCCAGACGCGGATTTGACAGCGTGCCCTCGTTCTTGAAAGCGTAGAGGAAACCGCGCAGCGGCCCGCCGAGATAGCGGCCGGCATTGTCGTACGGCTTGTAGCCTTCGTCGTTCCATTCAAGGCCGTTGGGCCAGTAATCGTCCCAATTGTCGGTTCCGACCACCAGCTCTTTGACGCCGTCGCCGTCGATGTCGTGGAACCGCGCCATGTGGCGGAATTCGTTGCCCTTGACCCAGTCGGCATCGAGTTCGAGCACCACGGGATCGCCGAATTTGGGCTCGGTGCGGGTGCCAATATTGGGGAAGAGGTAAATTTCCTTGCGCATCCGCGATGCGGAGACGAGATGGAACAGCTCGCCATCGCGCACGGCGGTGACATAGCCGCGCACGTTGGGGACCAGCTCCTCGCGACCGAGCAGCGGCGTGCCGTCGGGATTGGTGCCGACCTGACGGCGCAGATAGACGCAGCCGTCATAGCAGGCATCCCAGCTGGACAGGAGCAGATCGCGTCCGCCGTCGCCATCCCAGTCGACGACGTCGACACAGACGATGATCCGCCCGGCGACGGCCGCGCTCTGGACGCGCGCGTCATACGCCAGGTTTTGGGCCGCATAGCTGGGGCCATGCCACAGCGTGGTGTCGTCTTCCCATCTTTTGACGTTCATTCTGCTCTCAACTGCTGTTCAAAACCATTTTGGAATGCTATTCCAATTTGGTTACCTAACCACAGTTGATCCCCCTTGTCAGCCTGTACGAGCACCGCAATGAACATTTCGATCGAAGGGGTTGTCCCCGTCATGCTCACGCCGTTCACCGAGGGCGACGCCCTTGACGAGAACGGTCTGGAAAAACTGGTCGCTTGGTATCTCGCCAACGGCGCTGACGCGCTTTTCGCGGTGTGCCAATCGAGCGAGATGCAGCGCTTGACACTGGAAGAACGAGTTCGCCTCGCCACCCTGACGCGCGAGTTGGTCGCCGGCAAGGTTCCGGTGATCGCTTCCGGCCATGTCTCGACCCCGCTGGACGATCAGGTGCGGGAGTTGCGGGCGGTCGCCGAAACCGGCGTCGACGCGCTCGTGCTGGTTACCAACCGCCTCGACCCCGAGAGCAAAGGCACCGACGCATTCCGGGCAAGCCTCGACCATTTGCTGGCCAATCTGCCGGCCGACCTGCCACTCGGCCTCTACGAATGCCCCGCACCGTATCGCCGTCTCCTGAGCCGCGATGAACTGGCCTATTGCCGCGACACCGGTCGTTTCGTGGTGCTCAAGGACGTTTCGTGCGACCTGCCGACGGTGGCCGAACGGGTCGCCTTGTGCGCCGGATCGCCGCTGCACATCGTCAACGCCAATGCCGCGATCGCCTTCGACGCGATGAAGGCCGGGTCGAAAGGGTTCTCCGGCGTTCTGTCGAACCTGGTGCCGGACCTCTATGCGTTCCTCTACGCCAACCGCGAGCGGGAGACGCAACTGGTGCGCGATCTCGAAGTGTTCCTGGCGTTGGCCGCGATGTTTGAAGGCATGGGCTATCCCAAGAATGCCAAGCGCTATCATCAGCGTCTGGGCACCTTTGCCAGCGCCCATTCGCGGGTTGTCGACTACGATATCGTCGAGCGGCACTGGGCGCTCGACGCGGTTCTCGACCACATTGCCGCCGGCGCAGACAGTTTTCGCGACAAGATTGCGCAGTTGCCGGCAGCGTAGCTGCTAGCGCCAGCCAGCGATGTCGCGCGGTGAGACGCCGTATTTGCGACGGAACATCGTGCTGAAATGCGAGGAGCTGTTGAAGCCGTGATCATAGGCGATGGCGGTGAGCGAGGGACCGTTGCCGCTTGAGATGCGATTATAGGCGAGTTGCAGCCGACGGTTCCAGATCCACTCCATCGCCGACATCTCACTGTGCTTGAACAGCAGATGCAGATAGCGCAGCGAGATGCCGTTGGCGGTCGCGACTTTTTCGAGCGTGAGGTTGGGCTGCGCGATGTGATCCTCGATCCAGCGCTGGATCGAGCGCAGCCGAGCGCGTTGCACCGAGCCTTCCGCAGCCGGCGCGTCGCCTTCCGCCGCCAGCAGCGCGAAGGCAAGCATGTCCATCAACTGGCTGCCCAGGCCCGAGCGTGTGCCATCGTCGAGCTTCGAGGCTTCCGTAGCCAGCGTGGCGCAGAATTCCGTGGCGATGCGGCCGACGCCTTGCGTGGTGTTGAGCGACGCTGAAACCGGGATTTGCTCGCGTGGAAAACGCTGTGCGAATTCATCGCGCGGCAGTTCGAGATAGAACGAGCGCACTTCGCCGTGGCACTGCAGCTCGTATTGCTCCGTGGCGGAAAAGATCGCGCCGCGCGCCGCGTTCGAAATATGGGTTTCGCCGCGCTGCAATACGCTCAGATGCCCACGGTGCAACAGCTGCAGATAATAGCAGTCCTTGTCGAGGCGCGAGATGTGGCGGCTGCTGCGCCGGATGCGCTGCTCTGACAACAGGATGTCGGTCAGCACGACCTCGCCGAACTTGGCCTCACGAATGAAGCCGCGATAATCCTGCGGGCTTGTTGCTTCCACGTCGACATGGACATAGACGTCGCATATCGCATCGCGCCACGCGTCGTAACGCTTTGACGGCGCGAGGCCGTCTGTCGAGAAAACGATATTCATGGGCCTCCACCCTTGATCGAATGCGGCCAGTTCTTCAGGCGAAACCCGCCTGCTCCCCTTCCAGCCATGTGCATTATGGGCGGAGCGTAGTCCGCAAATCCGGTGCCGTCCACCCACATCGGGCCGACTGCGCTGCGGTGAAAGTCTTCTACGTTCCCAGACAAGAAGCGGCAGTTTTGCGTCGCTAACCTCGCCTCAAGTCGCGGTCTTCATCGGACCATGTGACCGAGGGAGGAAGTGCATGCAGCTTTTCGGGCGTCTGACGCAGGAGCAGATCGTATTCGGTCTCGCGGTCCTTTTGTGCATCGGTTTTGCCGTCGCGCTGCCGGGTTTCATGACGACGAACAACGTCCTCAATCTTCTGCGGAGCGTTTCAATCCTCGGCATCCTCGGCGTTGCCATGGGGCTGGTGGTGATCGGGCGCGGCATCGACCTGTCGCTGGTGGCGCTGATGGCGGTCTCGGTTGCCTGGACCCTGCAACTGGTGGCAAGCGGGGTACCATTGCCGATGGCAGTTGCCCTCGGACTGGCCTTCAGCCTGTTCACCGGCGCGGTCACCGGATGTCTCGTCGCTTATGTCGAAATCCCGGCGATTTTTGCCACGCTTGCGATGGGCACGCTGATCTACGGCTTCGGACGCTATTTCCTGTTCGGTCTCGACGTCGTCTACATGCCGGAAGGCG
>JBEBXE010000206.1:0-5987 GCA_040391705.1 Aerobium aerolatum | reverse complement strand
ACAACAGCGGCCTTGCGGACCCATTCCAGTTCTTCCGCTGCCTTGACCATCAGCAGCTGGTCGACCAGGGCGGTCGCATCGTCGAAACGCTGGCTCCGGCTGGCGAGCCCGTACGGCAAATGCCGCTTGGGTCCGGCAGCAACCCGGGAGTTACCAAGACGATCCAGCGCGGATGAAAGTTCCGCGACCAGATCGGCGCAATGGACGATCCTGAGGTCAGGACACTCGACCGACGCGCGTTCGGCTTCCATGGCGTGGCTGAGGTACAATGTAGCCTCACCACCGCGCATGACCAGCGCGATGCCCTCGCCTTCGAGGATGCCGAAATCCGCAGCGTAACGCAGGTAGTCATTCTGCCAGGCATTGCCATAGAGAAGCAGGGCATCGAGCCCTGCCTCCCCCATGACACGCTGCAGACGTTCAGATCGAATGTGCGCTGTGTTCATGATCACACCGGTTCAGGCGTTCACGGCGATACGAGCCGGGGCGTCGGTGTAGCCATAGTCGGCAGCGGCAGCTTCCGTGCTCACCAGGCCCGTGCGCACGTCGCGCGCCACCTGGTCGCGGTCACGCGCCAATGGATTGCCGTACCCACCACCGCCGGCGGTGAGGTAGGTGATCCGGTCGCCGACGCGGAACTGCACGTCGGTTGCCTTCTGCACCTGTTCAACCGTGCCGTCTGCACGGTGGATGATGGCAAGACTGACGGCGCCTGACAGGCCACCATGCAGCCCCCACGGTGGCGTGACGGTGCGATCGAAGTTGATGTTGCCACGGCAGTCGCGCAGGCAGCGATAGGTCAGGGAAACCCCGAGGCCACCACGATACTCGCCGGCACCACCGGAGTCCGGCCGCAGCGCGTGTTCCTCGATGATGAAGGGATATTTGATTTCCTGCAGCTCGACCGGCGTGTTGCGCACGTCGCCCTGACAGACCGACACCGCCGACGAGGCACCGTCGCCATTCGGACGCCCGCCCCAGCCACCGCCGAAGATGTTCATCAGCAGGAAGCGCGAGCCGTCTTCATGGAAGCCGAAGAAAGAGCAGCCGCCCATGTCGCCCTTGTGCGCCGCCGGGATCAGATCCGGCACAGCTGGCGCCAGCGCTTTCAGGATGGTGTCGATGACCGTCGGAAGCGCGATGCTCCACTGTCCCAAAGCCGCCGGAGGGCGCGCGCTGAGGATCGTGCCTTCCGGCAATTCGACCTCGAGCGAGCGGAAACAGCCTTCATTCACGTCGAGATCAGGGGATGTCAGCGCCTTGAACGCCACCCGCGCCGCCGCAATGCCACCGGACCGGCCCGAATTGAGCGGGCTGTTGACCTGCGGATGCATCTCGCTGAAATCAACCGTCATCCGCGCACCGGCGATGATGACCTTGACCTTGATGCGCAGCGGCACACCCATGTTGCGGCCGTCATTGTCGAGGAAGCTTTCGGCTTCATACGTGCCGTCAGGAATACGCTCGATCACGCTGCGCACGGCCAGATCGGTGTGATCCCAAATGCGATCGACGCAATATTCGACCACGTCGCGACCGTAGCGGCCGACAAGCTCACCGTAACGTTTCACGCCAATCTGGCAGGATGCGATCTGCGCGCGCAGGTCGCCAAGGCTGGCTTCCGGATAGCGGATGTTGTCGCCGATGATCTGGTACAGCGTGTCGTTGAGTTCGCCTGCCTTGTAGATCTTGAGCGAGCGCATCTGGATGCCTTCGCTGAAGATGTCCGTCGTTGCATTCGAACCGAAACCCTGACGGCTGCCGCCGATGTCGACCCAATGCGCACGGTTGGCGGCAAAGCCGACAAGTTTGCCATTGTTGAAAGCCGGGGCGTAAACGACGACGTTGTTCAGGTGCTGGCCACAGATATGGCCGTGGTTCATCACCAGGACGTCGCCTTCCTCAAAACCGTCCAGGCCGTATTTCTTGATGCCGTCCTCGACGGCGACGCCAAGGTCGGCCAGGAAGATCGGCAAGCCACCGCGGTTTTGCGACACCATCCGTCCCTGGAGGTCGACGAGACCGCAACAATAGTCGCGAACCTCGTAGATCATCATGTTGTAGGCGGATTTGCACAGGGCTTCCGCCATTTCGTCGGCGTAAGCGACGATCGCATTGCGGACAACTTCGATCGTGATCGGATCTGCTTGAAGAGCGCTCATGGTTTTTCCTTCAAGAATGCTTTGCAAGGGTGATCACCAGATGCCCGGCATCGGTAACCACGACCTCGTCGCCCGGATGGACCAGAATTGTGGAGTTAGGCTCTTCGATGACCGCAGGACCGACCAGGGTCATCCCGGCAGGCATCGAGGGGCGCCAATAGATCTTGGCCGGCAACGCTTCGGTGGTTTCATTGAAGATCACATCACGCGTCGTGACCGGCACTTCCGGCTCCGCAACCCACGGGCGCGACAGCCACTCGTCAATTGCGCTGCTGCTGCGTTCCGCAGTCAGAACGAGACGCAGGCTGACAATTTCGAGCGACTCGTCGGGCGCAGACTGGCTGTAGCGGCGGTCATGCTCGTGGTTGAAGCGCTGGCGAACTTCAGCAGCCTCACCCGTCAGCATGCCGATGTTTTCGATCGGGATCGAAATTGCGTGCTCCTGGCCGACATAACGCAGATCCGCAGAATACTGGAACACCGCGGTGTCCGGTGCGATCTCGTCACGCTGCAGCTGCTCCTGCCCGGCCGAGGTCAGGTCGGTGAAGACACGCTTGATCTCCGTTTCGGCCAGCTCGCCCACCCGGCCGATCAGCGTCTGAACGAAGTCCTGCCGCCACGACGCCATCAGCATTCCCAGCGCAGAGAACGTACCCGGCAGTTTCGGGACGATGACGGTCGGGATGTGGATTTCACGGGCGATGGAAACCGCATGCAACGGCCCTGCACCACCAAAGGCAATCATGGCCGTATCACGCGGGTCGACACCCTTGTTGATCGAGACGGCACGCACCGACAGCGACATCGAGGTGTCGGCGATACGGGCAACGCCATGTGCAGCGGCGATAACGTCGAGCCCGAGAGGCCCGGCGACCTTTTCCTGCATCGCGCTCAGGGATGCGTCACGATCGAGCCCCATGCCGCCATTGAGGAAGCGCTGCGGATTGATACGCCCCAGGATGACGTCGGCATCGGTGACAACCGGATGCTGGCCGCCCTTGCCGTAGCAGGCAGGCCCCGGATCAGCGCCAACGCTCTGCGGGCCGACATGCAGACCACCAGCCTTGTCGACCCAGGCGATCGAACCGCCGCCAGCTCCAACTTCGACAATGTTGACGACGGGGAGCTGCATCGGCTGCCCGCTGGCGTGATCGCCGATGACATAGCCGTTCTCGATTGCCGGCGCGCCGTTGGTGATCAGGCTCGACTTTGCCGTCGTGCCGCCCATGTCGAAGCCAACACATTGCTGCAGGCCCAGCAGCGTGGCGAGACGACCGGCACCGATCATGCCCGCAACGGGGCCGGATTCCATCATCGAAACCGGCTGCTCCTGCGCCACCTTGATCGACATGATGCCGCCGTTCGACCGCATGATCTGGATCTTGCCTTCGAAGACGCCGTCGCGCAGATGGCTTTCGAGCCGCTTCAGATATCCTTCGACGCGCGGTCCGACATAGGCATTCAACGCTGTGGTCGAGGTGCGCTCATACTCGCGGTATTCGCGCAGAATTTCGTGGGAGAGCGTGACGAACAGGTCCGGACGAGCCGTGCGAATGATCTCGCCGATCCGACGCTCATGGGCGGGATTGACGTAGGAGTGCAGCAGGCAGACCGAGACCGCCTCGACGCCTTCGGCTTCAATCACGGCAAGAATGGCACCGAGCGTGCTTTCGTCGAGTTCCTCAAGGACTTCACCCGACGCGAGAATCCGCTCCGGCACTTCAAAGGTGAGGTTGCGCTCGACCAGCGGTTCCGGGCGCTTGAAGAAAAGATTGAACGCCTCGATCCGATTGGAGCGGCCAATCTCGTAGACGTCGCGGAACCCCTTGGTGGTGATCAGCGCCGTCTTGGCGCCCTTGCGCTCGAGGACGGTGTTGATGGCAACCGTCGACCCATGCATGATCTCGTTCAGATTATCCAGCTGGCACCCGGCCAGCTCGAGGCTGGTGATGATGCCTTTGGTTGGGTCTGACGGGACCGTGGAGGTTTTGGAGCTGACGATTTCGCCGTCAACGTAACCCACCAGGTCTGTAAATGTACCGCCGATATCAACTGCAACTACGTTCATTCGCTCTTCCCCAGACTACGTAGCAGTCCTGAGGTAAAGCAGGGCGGTCCACGGCATGCGCCCTGGCTCAAATCCCCCCAACCCTCAGTGCCGCTAGCCATGCAAATGCAGGACTGCCTTCTGTTATCCGAGGTGAGTATTGGGATTGGCGCGTTGCAGAGCAATCGGCCGGGTAGCTATATATTCAATACCCAAAAGGCTATATGTTGAGCTATGAAAACCATCTCGATGCGCCGTATGGAAGTGTTCGTAGCCGTTGTGGACGGCGGCAGTTTTGCCGCTGCAGCCTATAGTTTTGGCATCGCGCAGCCGTCGATCAGCGCCCATATCCAGGCGCTGGAACGCGACATCGGCGGCAAGGTTTTCGAGCGCAAACGGGGCCGGAAACCGGTTCTCACCGATCTTGGACGCAGTGTTCTGCTGCATGGGCGCGAACTGCTGGCCGGTGCGGCTGACATGCGCGCCGAGGTCATCAAGATTCAGACATCGACCGACAAACGTGTCGTGCTCTCGTGTCAGAGATCTCTGGCCAATTTTGCCCTGAAGACGCCGATCACCGACTTTGCGCTGTCGCGACCGGATATTCAGCTGGTCGTGCGCGTCGGCACGCAGGAAGACATCATTGATGACGTACATAATGGCGTCGCCGATGTCGGGTGTTTTCTCGAAAACGACGAAATCCGTGGCCTGCACTCGGAGGTCATCGGAACACAGAAACTGGTGCTGATCGCCTCCCCCTCACACCAGCTGGCGCGGCGACGCAAAGTGAAGGCGCGAGAAATCGAGCGCCATGATTTTGTCGGCCCGCCCCCGGCGACGCGTTTCGGGCGGACGGTGTCGCGGCTGCTCGCCTCGGTCGGTGTCAACAATGTGCGCATTTCCGCGCAAGCCACCGAGTATCAGTTCCTGCGAAGTTTTGTCGAAGCCGGCGTGGGCATCGCCTGCTCACTCGAAAGCAGCGTTCAAGCTGACGTGCAACGCGGGCTGGTGAGCGTGATCGATTTCGACGGCCCCGAGCTTCGCTTTCAAATCCGCCAGGTCGCGACGATCAAGAGACCCCTGTCGCCAAGCGCCCAGGAACTCATGCAGCATCTACGCTCCATGCCGATTACTTAGGCAAAGGCGAGATAATTCTGGCGAACGCATTAATTGAAGAATGACTGATGAACCAGACCCGGAACCTTGCCCTGCGTTCCGCGTTGTTTGAGCGACGGCCAAGCCGTCACTCCCAAACCTCACCTCAGCCGGCATCTGCCGGCTTTCTTTTGCGGCGTGCAGCCGAACGGTGTTTGTCGCATCGAAAGGCGAGGCTTGGCCCTTTTGGGGGTGACGCCGCGCGCTTGAACCCGTAAATGCCAATGCCAAGCTTGGCTTTCCGGCCGGCACCACAGAACCAACAACACGAACGGAGCCTCCCCTTGGAAAGACTGAAAGGCATAGTCGGCGCCATCGGCTTTGTAATTCTGCTGACGATCCTGATGTTTGTCGTGTTTTACGCGATCTACGTCGGGGTCACCGTCATGGGCAGCGCCTCCTGACGCCAGCACACGCGGTGCGTTAACGTTTTGTTAACCGTCCTGACCTAGCTTTGAGTCAGAACGGTTCAAGCGCTGACCACGGATGTACTGGCGGGGCTTCGAATCGGCAGAGGAAGGTCGGGTCAATCCCGGCCTTTTTTCTTTTTAGCCGCTTTGTTCCACGCATGTCGTTGCCCCGAAACCGGTTCCCACTTTCGGGCGACAAGCTTTAGCCCTATT
>JBEBXE010000205.1:0-6017 GCA_040391705.1 Aerobium aerolatum | reverse complement strand
CGCTCGGCGAGCAGGATCAGGCCGGAGACGAAGTTGTTGACGATGTTCTGGAGGCCGAAACCGATGCCGAGCGACAGCGCACCGGCGACCAGCGCAAGGTTGGACAAATCGAGCCCGGCCGCCGAGATCGCGACAAGTCCGGCGAGCGCAATGCCGGCATAGCCGACCGCCGTGCCGATGGAATTGCGCAAGCCGGCATCGACGCGGCCGCGCGTCATCACCTTGCCGTCGAGCCAGCGCTGGAACACGCGGGTGCCGAAATAGCCGAGCAGGAACACGACGATGCCGGTGACGATGCCGACCAGCGAGATCGAGATCGAGCCGATGCGCAGCTCGTTGGCGGCGTTGTAGGTCCAGGTTTCGATGTCGCCCCACTGGAACCCCCATTGCAGGAAGATCAGCGGCAGGCCGATGGCGAGCACGATCAGATTGATGCACATGCCGAAAACCAGCCCGAGCTGGTCCTTGGTGGTGTCGTCGATCTGGTAGCGGCGGTCGAGCACCTTGCCGAGCCCGGTCCGGCCGAAGGCGCCGAGCTCCGACACGGCGCTGGCCGACTGGTAGCCGAGATACATCGTCACCAGAATGGCGCCGGTGACGACGATCTGCTGCGAGATGAAACGGGCCAGGCCGATATAGCCGAGAAGCGCTGCAACGATAGTGCCCCCGGCGAGCAGGAAGATGACGGCGCGCACATACGGGTTCCAGCCGCGCGGCTTGCCGTCGCGGTCGAGGAAGGGTTTGACGAAACCGATGATGGCGACCAGCACGCCGACCAGAACGGTGGAGACCAGACTTTTGGCCACCGTCAGCGTCAGCGGCGAGCCCATCACCTGATTGACGCGGCTGGCGACATAGTCGGCACCGGTAACCAGCGCCATCATGAAGGTGAGCCAGAACAGCAGCCGCGCGCCGCGCGACGACGCCGGCACCATGCGCCAATTGGGCAAATTGGGCGAAAACACCGAGCTGGACAGCGAATAGACGAAAAAGACGATGGCGATGACCTTGAACAAGGTCTGCAGGATCTGGGCGATGTCGGAACGCAGGACGCCGTAATAGCTGTAGAAGAAATAGGTCGCGCCGAGAAACACCGCGAGCGACAGCGACGGCAGCAGGGTCGACCAGAACGCCACCGACAGCCGCGCCAGATAGGTCGGTTCCTTGCGCTCCGGGTCGGCGTTGACCAGATTGCCGACCAGCCGGCGGCCGCCGAAGAACAGCACGCCAGCGGCCAGCAAGGCGTAGAAGGTCGCCAGCAGCACCGAGCTGAGCTTGTATTTGAACAGGAAGCTCAGCCATGACGTCACCGCGTTGCCGAGCTTGGCGGTCTCGGCGGCGAAATCGTCGAGAACGTCCGGGCTGAGCGCCATCGAGATGTCGTAACGCCGCGACAGCGAGTTGGAAAACAGCGCCCGGCGCATCTGGGCGATGTCTTCGATCATCTTGTTGACGCGCAGCGACAGCCGCTCCGCCTCGCCCAGCAGCGCGTTGATCTCCGACTTCTCGTGCGTCAGGCTCTGGCGTTCCTGGGTCAGCGCTGCCGGTTCGGCCGGCTCGTCTGCGCCGCGCGCCGGGCCGATTTCGTCGAGCCGCGCATTGATCGCCGCCAGACGCGGCCGGAACGACACCCCGGCGGCCAGCAACTCGCGGGCGAGCGCATCGAGTTCGGAACGGATGTCGACGAGAATCGCGTCGTTCTCGGCATTGGCGGCCACGCGCGCCTGCAGTTTGTCAGCCTGCTGGCTGATCGCGGTGATTTTCGCGCCCTGCTCGACCACCAGCTCGGGGCCCGCGGTGGGCGCGGGGCCGACGCCGAGCTGGATGCCGCCGTCGCCCGCAGTGTCGTGCGGCTGCGCGGCGACAATGCCGGGCACTGCCAGCAACAGCAGCAGCACGAGAAGCCGGGAGAGGAAGGAAACCATCAACTTCATGCGGATACGGCAAATTCCGTTGAGGACACGTTCAGTGTTGATAAGCGAGTGCGCAGGCGGCGGCAAGACGAGCGATCGGGTGCAGGCCGGATCGCCGCGTTGCAATGGGCCGCTCTCCACACTTTCGTGGCGCTATTTGGTGAAGGTGACGAACTCGTCCAGCGGCGCGCGTTCGCTGCGCAACTGGTTTTCCGGCTTGGACTCGTCCTCATAGCCAAGCGCCATGCCGCAGACGACGATGTCTTCTTCCGGCAGGTCGAGGATCGGACGGATCAGGCGGTGATAGGGTGCAAAGGCAGCCTGGGCGCAGGTGTGCAGGCCGCGCGCCCGCGCCGCGATCATGATCGACTGCAGGAACATGCCATGGTCGATCCACGAGCCGACATTGAGCCGGCGGTCGATGGTGAAGATCAGCCCGACCGGCGCGTCGAAGAAGGTGAAGTTGCGATCGTGCTGCGCCCGCATCTTCTCAACTTCGCGCCGTCCGATGCCAAGAAGGCCGTAGAGCGCGAAACCCGATGCGCGACGGCGCGACTGGTAGGGTTCGAAGAACTGGTCCGGATAGTATTTGTATTCGTCCCAGTTGATCTTTTCCGGGCGGATGCCCGAATTGACGATGGCATCGGTCAGCGCCTGCTTCTTGCCGCCGGAGACGACGAACACTTTCCACGGCTGCATGTTGGTGCCGGACGGCGCACGCGCGGCGACCTGCAGAATGTCGCGGATGACATCGTCATCCACCTGCGTCGGCAGGAAGGCGCGTACGGAGCGCCGCGAGGTGATCGCCTCGTCAATGATCGCCGTTTCGTCGGTGATCTGATTTTTCCCGTCGGGTGCCAGCATGTCGAGCCTTTCGCTATGCCTCGGGGAGAAACCCATGAGCATCATGCAAGAAACGAGGCATCGCATAGGCCAATCCGGCCGGGCAAGCAAATCCTTTGGCACAGATGACAGTCGCCGCTTGCGCCTAGGACCGCCGGCAGCGGTTGCGCACACTTGCCAAAAATCGATTCCCTTTCGAGGGTCCGTCACCTGAAAGCAGTACTCGCCATGCCCAAACTCTCCCACCGCGTCAGCGCCATCACCCCGTCGGGCAAGGACGGATGGGAGGTGCATTTCGCCGCCGCCACGCGCCGGCAGGCCGGTGAGCCGATCATCATGCTGTCGGTCGGCGACCATGATTTTCACACGCCGCAAGAGACCGTCGACGCCTGCGTCCGCGAGGTTCGCGCCGGCCATCACCACTACACCATGCTGCCCGGCCTGCCGCGCCTGCGCGCCGCGATGGCCAGCGTGACCACCGCCTGCACCGGCGTCGAAACCCAGGCAAGCGAGGTTCTGGCCGCGCCGGGCGGACAGGCGGCGCTGTTTGCGTCGGCACTTGCCACCGTCGATCCCGGCGACCATGTCATCATCATCGCGCCCTACTACGCCACCTACCCGCCGACGTTTCGCGCCGCGGGCGCGGAGATTTCAGTGGTCGACGCGCTGGCCGAAAACGGCTTTCAGCCCGACGCACGCGATATCGAACGGGCGATCCGCCCCAACACCCGCGCCATCCTGATCAACACGCCGAACAATCCGACCGGCGCGGTCTACAGCCGCGACACGCTGGAAGGCATCGCCCGGCTGTGCCGCGATCACGATCTGTGGCTGATCTCCGACGAGGTCTACTGGACCATCACCGGCGGGCGCGAGCATCTGTCGCCGCGCGCGCTCGACGGAATGGCCGAACGGACGCTGGTGGTGAACTCGATGTCGAAGAGCCACGGCATGACCGGTTGGCGCGTCGGCTGGCTGACCGGGCCGCAGGCGGCGATCACCACGCTGGTCAGCCTCAATCTGGTCTCGACCTACGGGCTGCCCGACTTCACCTCGCGCGCAGCGATGGAGGCGCTGGAAAACGGTTATGGCGTCGCCGACATTGCCGCCCGCTATGCGGCGCGACGGACGGTTTTCCTCGACGCGCTGCGCGGACTCAACGAGGTGACGATTCGCGGCTCCGAGGGCGGCATGTATGTGATGCTCGACATTTCCGCCGTCGAGCCGGACTGCGAGGCATTCGCCTGGGCGCTGCTGGAGGCCGAGAAAGTGTCGGTGATGCCGGGCGCCAGCTTTGGCGACGCCGCCAAGGGCCATATCCGCATCAGCCTGTGCCAGCCGGAGGACGTGCTCAAGGACGCCGCCGGGCGGATCGCGCGCTTCATCCGCGCCAAGGCGATCAGTTCGTGATTTCGCCGCCCCGGTCCACGGGGTCGATGATCTCGCAGCGCCACACCGGGCAGCGCGCCGCGTCGGTGGCCGGCACGTAGGCGCGCACCGCGACCTCGCCGCTGAGCATGCACTGGAAGCGGTCGGTGACGTAACGGTCGTAGGTGTGCTGGCCGGTGGACATCACCACCGCGCCGCGCGCGCCGATCAGGCTCTGCACTTGTTCGCAGCTCATGGTGCGGGTATCGGGCCTGCGGCCTTGCGCATGGGCGACAGTTGCGAGGCAGGCCAGCGCGGCAGCCACAACGACAGGACGCATCATCGGTTCTCTCCGTTGGTTCGGTCGTCTCTATGTAACGCGTGCAGCGCAGAGGGAAAGGCCGGAACCGGTGTTTTGCGCCATGAAACGCTTTCGGAAGAGCGGCTTTCATGGCAGGGTTAATCACGAACGATCCAGCGATCGTCTCGTGCAGAAGGATGACATTCATGGCCCCGACTTTCGTAATCGCGCAGGGCGGCGGCCCGACCGCCGTCATCAACCAGACGATGGTGGGTGCAGCGCTTGAGGCGCGCCGCAAGCATCCCGGCTGCCGGGTTCTGGGCGCGCGCTTCGGCGTGCGGGGCATCAGGAATGGCGACTATGTCGACCTGTCGCAGCAGTCGGAAGCGGCGCTGCTGCGCATCGCGGCGACCCCGAGTGCCGCCCTTGGCTCGACCCGCGACAAGCCGGACGCGGCCTATTGCGAGACGATCCTGCAGGGCTTGCGCGAGGTCGACGCCGACGCGTTCATCTATATCGGCGGCAACGACACCTCGGGCACGCAAGCGATCCTGCGCGATGCCTCGGGCGGCGGCATCGCCTTCGTCCACGCGCCGAAAACCATCGACAACGATCTCGTCGACAACGACCACACGCCGGGCTTCATCTCGGCTGGCGAATTCGTCGCCTCGGCGTTCCTGTCGGTCGACCTCGATTTCCGCGCCCTGCCCGGCATCTATTGCGGCATCGTCATGGGCCGGCACGCCGGTTTCCTCACCGCTGCCGCAGCCGCCTGGCGGCTCGATGACGAGTCGGGTCCGCATCTGGTCTACGTGCCGGAACGCGCCTTCGAGCGCGCCCGCTTCGTCGATGACGTCAAGGCGACGATGGCCAAACACGGCCGCTGCATCGTCGCGCTGTCGGAGGGCATCACCTCACCGTCGGGCAAGTCGCTGGTGGAAGAACTGACCACCCACGACCGGCTGGAATATGACGCGCATGGCAACGTCAAGCTTTCGGGCACCGACCTCGCCCATGCCATCGAGCATATTCTCGCCGAAGACCTGACCGGCAAGCGCGCCCGCGTCGACACGTTTGGCTATCTGCCGCGCGGCAATATCGGCGCCATCAATGCCGTCGATGCGCAGGAAGCGTTCGACGCCGGCCGGTTTGCGATTGAAGTTGCGGACCAGGGCGGCGGCTCGGTCGCGTTGCAGGTCGAGGACGGCAAGACGGTGCTGCGCAAAATCCCGCTCGAAAACGTCGCCGGCAAGACCCGCCACATGCCGGACGATTACCTCCACCCGAGCGAAAATCGCCTGTCCGACAAGGGTCACGCCTATCTCGACCGCCTGCTGCCGCGCCGTTTCGAGCCCGGCATGCCGTTCGTCTGACGGGTCAGTCGCCCTTCTTTTCCGGCAAGCCCGTGTGTTTGGTTTCGGCAAAGTCCTCGAGTTGCTTTTCGGTCATCGACTCATACATCTCGCGCGCCGCGCCTTTCAGCTCCGACTTTTTCGCCTCGCCGCGCTTGGCCGCAAGCGCCGCACCCGCAGCCTGCTGCTGTGCTTTCGATTGTGCCGGCATGGTTAGACTCCTTTCGGTGTGAACATGGA
>JBEBXE010000204.1:0-6043 GCA_040391705.1 Aerobium aerolatum | reverse complement strand
CCGTGGGCGCTGACGAAGGCGTTGAACAGGTCGGACGACGCGAAGATCTGCATGCCGGGCTCTTGCAGTTCCATGCGCAGCGCCACGGACAGGCCGGTGCCAAGCACGCCGGCGAGCATCGAAAAGATCAGATAGAGCGTGCCGATGTCTTTGTGGTTGGTCGAAAAAAGCCAGCGGCGGACGAAAGGCGGCCGGTGCTCCGCCTCGTCCGTATGTGCGAAATCCGACATGCTGCCGTGCCTTTCCTGTGTGGCAAGCGCGGCGGTTTCAGACGGCAACGTCGGGGGGGCGATCGTCGCCGATATAGGAACCAGGCCTAGCCTGCGGTGTGCTGGTCAGTCCGTAATGATCATGTCCATCGCGATGTCGTGTGGTTGCGGGTAGATGGTCGAAAGACGGGCGTGGCTGTAGCCGATGCCGATCGTCCACGGTTTCTTCTGCATCGTTGCCAGCGTGCGGTCGAAAAAACCGCCGCCATAGCCGAGCCGATAATTCTGGTCGTCGAAGCCGACGAGCGGCGCAATGACGATGTCGGGCTGCACTGCGGGTCCGCGCGCCGGCACCAGAATGTCCCACATGCCGCGCTTGAGCGGATCGCCGGGGGTCCAGATCCGATATTCGAGCGGCCAGCCCTTCTGGATCACCACCGGCAGCGCGATGCGGCCGTTGCGCTCGGCCACTTCGATGCCCCAGTTGCGCAGGTCCGGTTCGCCGCGGAACGGCCAATAGGCGCCGATGATGCGGCCGGCAAACTGACGGATCGTGGCGTCGAGCTTCTTGGCGATGATGTCGGCGCGGGCGTGCCGCTCGGTCTGGCCGAGCGCAAGACGGCTGTCGATCAGCCGCTTGCGCTCCGCCCTGCGCCAGCGCTGGACATCGGTCCATGCCTCTGACGGGACCGACCCGCCGACAAAGTCCTGGGAGAGCTCATGCATGAAGCATGGCGGCGAGGCGTATTCTGTGGGTTCGGGGAAGTCTGACATGAGCAAAGGTCCATGCTTGTTGGACTCAGGCTGCCCGCCGTCAAAACGGAAGGCAAACGAAATTAAATGCTGTATGAATGCAAATAAATTGCGCTAAGCTTCGACCGACACGGCGGAGGCGTCATGGATATTGACCGGGCAAGGACATTCCTCGAAATCGTCCACACCGGCAGCTTCCTCAAGGCTGCGGACCGGCTTCACGTCACGCAGACCACCGTCAGCGCCCGCATCCGTACGTTGGAGGAAGAGCTCGGCCGCCGGCTGTTCGTGCGCAACCGCAACGGCGCGGTCCTGACCGCAGCCGGCCGCGACTTCGAGCGCTTTGCGCAGTCCTTTCTTCAGGTGTGGGAGCGCGCGCGCCAGCAGCTCAAGATCCCGCCGGGGCGAACCAGCGTCATCGCGCTCGGCGGCGAGTTGAGCCTGTGGAACCCGGTCCTGCTCGACTGGCTGGTGTGGATGAAGCAGCACCGGCACGAAATCGCCGTCCGCGTCAGTGTCGGCATCCCGGACCAGCTGATCGAGCAGCTGCGCATCGGCGTTCTCGACATTGCCGTGCTCTATGCGCCGCCGCTGCTGTCGGGCTTCAAGGTCATCCTCGTCGAAGAAGAAGAACTGGTGCTCGTGCGCACGGTGCCCAAGCCGGGCCGGCCGGATGCGCAGGAGGAGTTCGACTATGTCCATGTCGACTGGGGACCGCAATTCGTGGCGTCGCACGGCTATGGCTCGGCAGCGCTCGAAGCTCCCGGCCTGATGGTCGGGCTTGGGCCGCTGGGCCTGAGCTACATTCTGCGCGCCGGCGGGATGGGCTATTTCCGCAAGGGCGCGGTGAAACCGTATATCGACGCCGGCGAACTCGAAGACGTCCCCGGTGCGCCGCGGTTCACCTATCCGGCCTATGCGGTCTATTCGGAAGAAGGCGAAGCGCGCATCGACCTGCAAGCCGCCCTGAGCGGGCTCAAGCGGGTGGTTCAGTAGCGCAGGGGTGAAAAAGGCAACAAAAAAGCGGGCCTAAGCCCGCTTCCCTTCGTTTTCCGAGATTTCATCGCGCTGCCGGTACATTCATGGTCAGCGTGCGTCTCGATCGGAACAAATTCAGTCTCTGGGCACTCAAACCTCACCACGCATCTCGCAGGACGTTCGAAGCCGCAATCGACTGATGAGTTGTATATAGAGGACGATTGCGTCGAAATCAAGCCCCGTGCCTGTGTAGGCTGATTGGGGGCCATCGATCTCGGAAAGATCAATGATTTATGGCGGAGAGAGAGGGATTCGAACCCTCGATACGGTTCCCCGTATACACACTTTCCAGGCGTGCGCCTTCAACCACTCGGCCACCTCTCCGCAGCCCGTCCCGCTTTTGCGGGATGGTCGAAGCGCTCATCTAGTCGATCCGTCGCCGAATGCCAAGCGGTCAATTGACAGTTTTGCAACAAGAGTTTGTCGCACGGCCTGTTTTTTGCTCCGTTCGACCGGCACGACGACCGACGGCGGAGGAAATCGGTGTTGTGGATTGCCAAGCCCGGGCTTCGCGCCTATCTCATGAGAGACAAGTTGCCCCACAGGTTCAGCGGAAACCGCCCGGTTCAGGCATGTTCAAAGCGTTGTTACGACTGCTGTCGATGATTGTTCTATCCGTTGCGGTAATCATGGCGGTGCTGGATGCGACGCGCTCGATTGCAGCCGAGGCGCTGGTGGTAACGCCCCTTGCGGCGTCCTGGGCGGGCGTGTCTCCGGCGACGCTGGATAGCGTGCGCGTCGCGTTTGCGCAGCACGTGCCGGCGTTCTTTTGGGACCCGATTGCGACATCGCTGCTTGGCCTGCCGGGATTTGTCGTCTTTGCCGCTCTCGCTGGCATTCTTGCGCTGGGCGGGCGGCGACGCACGGAGCGCATAAACCGGTTCGTCGCGTATCGCTGAATCGGCCGGCTTGTGGCTGTGCCTTTTGAAACGGAAGGAAAGAAACAATGTTTTTCCTCAACGAAAAGAAGCTGAAACTGCCGACACTGCAGGAGGCTCTGCCGGGGCGCGCCACGCCGATCCCGACCGCGTCGACGCACTATCTGTCGAACCGGCCGTTGCAGGGGCCTTACCCGCAGGGGCTGGAGATTGCTTATTTCGGCATGGGCTGTTTCTGGGGCGTCGAGCGCCTGTTCTGGGAACTGCCCGGCGTCTGGGTCACCGCATCCGGCTATCAGGGCGGCGTAACGCCCAACCCGACCTATCCGGAGACCTGCACCGGGCTGACCGGGCATGCCGAAACGGTGATGGTCGTGTTCGACCCGACCGAAGTGAGCTATGGCGAATTGCTGCGGGTGTTCTGGGAAAGCCATGACCCGACACAAGGCATGCGCCAGGGCAACGACGTCGGCACCACCTATCGCTCCGCCATCTACACCACGAGCGAGGCTCAGGCGGTGCAGGCGGCGCAGTCGAGGGACGCCTACGAAGGCGCGCTGGCAAAGGCTGGACGGGCGGAGATCACCACGGAAATCGCGCCGGCGCCGGTGTTCTACTTTGCCGAGCCGGAACACCAGCAATATCTCGCCAAGAATCCGGACGGTTATTGCGGGCTCAAGGGAACCGGCGTGAGCTGTGCGGTGCCTGCCGCCACCTGACAAAGCGGCGTCAAATCCGCTTTCGCCGCAAGGCCAAGATTCCGCGTGAATTTTCCACGCACGCATGCCACATTGATCGCAGAGTGGGGGGTGGGAGCTCCCTGCCGGATGGCAGCCTCGGGTTTGTCATGAGCCGGGGGACGCTGTCAGCTAGCCAATAAGAGCAACCGACAGGGTGTGGATCAATGAAGCGTTTTGTTCTCGGCCTCCTGGCCGCTACTGCGATGTGCGCAACCGCCTTCGCGCAGGAAGAAATCAAGCCGGGTCTTCTTTTCGACTTCGGCGGCAAGTTCGACAAATCGTTCAACGAGGCGTCCTATAACGGCGCGGAAGTGTTCAAGAAGGAAACCGGCATCGACTATGTCGATTTCGAGGTTTCCAACGACGCCCAGCGCGAGCAGGCCCTGCGCCGCTTCGCTGAAGATGGCCGCAACCCGATCGTCATGGCCGGCTTCTCCTGGGCTTCGGCGCTGGAAGTGGTGGCTGGCGAATTCCCCGACACCGATTTCGCCATCATCGACATGGTGGTCGACAAGCCGAACGTGCGCTCGGTGATCTATGACGAACCCGCAGGCTCCTACCTTGTCGGCGTGCTCGCCGCGATGGCGTCAAAGACCGGCAAGGTCGGCTTCGTCGGCGGCATGCAGGTTCCGCTGATCGGCAAGTTCGAATGCGGCTACGTCTCGGGCGTGATGGAAACCGACCCGAAGGCGACCGTCATCCGCAACTATACCGGTGATACGCCGGCGGCCTGGAACGATCCGACACGCGGCGCCGAGATCACCCGCTCGCAGATCGATCAGGGTGCGGACGTCATCTACCATGCTGCCGGTGGCACCGGCGTTGGCGTGCTGCAGGCGGCGGCGGATGCCGGCAAGCTCGGCATCGGCGTCGACTCCAACCAGAACGGCATGCACCCCGGCAAGGTGCTGACCTCGATGCTCAAGCGCGTCGATCTCGCCGTCTACAAGGCCTTCGACGACGCCAAGAACGGCAACTTCACCGGTGGCGTCAATCTTCTCGGCTTGGCCGAAGATGGCGTCGGCTATGCGCTTGACGAAAACAACGCGTCGCTGATCACCCCCGAGATGAAGACCGCTGTCGAAGCCGCCAAGGCCAAGATCATTGCGGGCGAGATCAAGGTCCACAACTTCATGGACGACAATTCCTGCCCCTATTGATCGGACGCAGGTTGATCTGAACGCCGCCGGGCCTTGCCCGGCGGTTTTCGTTGGCTGGTCAAACGCTTTGCGTTGAGTCGGTGTCCATGACGAGTGAGACTTTCTCCACCCCCGTGCGCGCGCGCGTTGTCCTGATCGCGTTGATCTTGCTCGTGGGCGTGCTGACCGGGGCGCAACTCGGCAAGATCGCGCCCCTGATCCCGTGGTACACTGGCGAACTCGGCTTCTCGTTGGTCGCCGCCGGGTGGCTTGCCGCCATTCTCGGCGTGTTCATTGCCACCTGCGCGCTGCCCGCAGGCTGGGTGATCGACCGGCTGGGCTTGTTCAGGTCGATCAGCCTTGGCGTCGCCGCGCTCACCATCGGCGGCGTGTGGCTTGCAGTCTCGCTGCGGCCTGCCGACATTTTTGCAGCGCGCATCATCGAGGCGGTTGGTTATTTCGCGCTGTGCGTCGGGCTGCCTGCCGCGCTGGATGCGATTTCGCCGACGCGCTGGAAGGGGCCGGTGCTGGCGATCTGGAGCGGCTTCGTTCCGCTCGGCTTCGCCTTGTCGGATTTTCTGGCCGGTTCGGTTCTGCCGAATTTCGGTCCGCCGACCTTTCTGCTGATCATCATTTTGCTGTTTGCGGCGCTGTCGCTGGCGGCGCTGCTGCTGCTGCGTGGCTATCCCATCGCGGTTCCGTCGGATGGCAGTGGCAGCATCCGCGCCACGGTGTCGAAGGAGATTGTCCTTCTGGCGATCTCGTTCGGCGCGTTCGTGGTGGTGTCGGTGTCGATGTTCACCTTCATGCCGGCCTTCGTGGCGGGCGCGGGCAATTACTACCTGCTGAGCGCCGGCACGGTGGCGCTGTGCGTGCCGCTGGGCAATGTGCTGGCCAGCGTGCTTGTCGGCGGGCGCGGGCCCGACTTCATGGCGAAGCTCGGGGCAGTGGGCTTTGCCGTCAGCATGCTTGCGGCGATCCCTGCGTTTGCGCTGCAGGATCCGGTGATCGCCACCATTGCGGCGCTGGCGCTGGCGATTTCCGGCGCGGTGGTGTCGTCGGCGCAGTTTGCGGCGATTCCGTTTTCGACGCCGCGTGCGGGTTCCGTCGCGGTGGCGTTCGGGTTGGTGTGCCAGGCTGGCGGCATCGGCACCGTGTTCGGGCCACCGATTGCCGCATGGATCATCGAGACGTCCGGCTGGACCGGGCTGGGCTATTTCCTGGCGGCGGTCTCGGTGGTCGGATTGCTGACGATGCTGCCGCTCACCCGCGTCACGACGCGCTAG
>JBEBXE010000203.1:0-6102 GCA_040391705.1 Aerobium aerolatum | reverse complement strand
GGCCGCCGGCGCAGCGGACCGTTCGTTGCCATCAACATGGCGGCTATACCGCGCGACCTGATCGAATCAGACCTGTTCGGCCACGAGAAGGGCGCGTTTACCGGCGCGCAGAACCGCTCGGCCGGGCGCTTCGAGCAGGCCGATGGCGGCACGCTGTTTCTCGACGAAATCGGCGACATGCCGATGGAGGCGCAGACGCGGCTGCTACGGGTGCTGCAGCAGGGTGAATACATGACGGTGGGCGGGCGCACGCCGATCCGCACCGATGTGCGCATCGTGGCGGCCACCAACAAGGATCTGCGCAACCTGATCAATCTCGGACTGTTCCGCGAAGATCTGTTCTATCGCCTCAACGTTGTGCCGTTGCGGCTGCCACCGCTGCGTGAACGTTCGGAAGATGTGCCGGATCTGGTGCGGCATTTCTTCAAGCAGGGCGAGAAGGAAGGGCTGCAGACCAAGCGAATCACGTCGGCCGGGATCGAGCAGATGAAGCGCTATCCGTGGCCTGGCAACGTGCGCGAGCTGGAAAACCTGGTGCGGCGGTTGGCGGCGTTGTATCCGCAAGACGAAATCGGCGTCGATATCATCGAGGCCGAATTGCAGACGGCGAACGTGGCGCCAGCATCTGCGGGTAGCGCTGCGCTGCCGGACGACATCACCATTTCGCAGGCCGTCGAGCTGCATCTGCAGCGCTATTTCGCCAGCTTCGATGGCGACCTGCCGCCGCCCGGCCTCTATCAGCGCGTGCTTGCCGACGTCGAATATCCGCTGGTTCTGGCGTCGATGACGGCGACGCGCGGCAACCAGATCAAGGCTGCCGAACTGCTGGGGTTGAACCGCAACACGCTGCGCAAGAAAATTCGCGAGCTCGGCGTCAACGTTTATCGCGCTGCCAAGTAGGATGGGGCAGGGCAAATAAAATGTGGATCGGCAAATAACACTACCTTCCCGGCATCCGCCGTTGCACAATTGCCACAATGCGTTGCATAGGTGCCACGCATCGAAGCGGCAGATGGATCGGGAATGGCGCTGCAGACACCTGTGATCAACGGAGCGGAGCCGGCACACCCTGGAAACGGGGATGGTCGGCGGCTGCTTGCGTTGCCGGGGATCGCGGCCATTGTCGGCGCGCTGTTGACGGCGGCGGTCTCGTTCGTCGTCCTGCTTGGCATCACGCCGATCACGCCGGACGAGAAAACGACGCTGGTGCTGATTGCGATCAACGCCGCCTTCATCCTGTTGCTGATCGGCCTGATCGCGCGCGAGGTGCGCCGCATTTTCATGGCGCGCCGCCACGGCAAGGCGGCGTCTCGCCTGCATGTCCGTATTGTCGCGATGTTCTCGCTGGTGGCTGCGATCCCGGCGATTCTCGTCGCGATCATTGCCTCGGTGACGCTCGATGTCGGGCTGGACCGCTGGTTCGAGATCCGCACCAAGGTGATCATCAGTTCGTCGCTGTCGATTGCGGAGGCCTACGTCAATGAAAACGCCCGCAACCTGCAGGGCACGACGTTGTCGATGGCCTACGATCTCGACGCCAACCGAACCCTGTACACGCTGGATCGCACCGGCTTCCGGGTGCTGTTGAGCCGTCAGGCGCAGGGACGCGGACTGGACCACGCGGCGATCGTGCGCTCCGACGGCTCGCTGATCATGCAGGCCGAGACGGAAGCGACGTTCCCGATGCCAGCGCCGTATCTGGAGGTGATCCAGACCGCGACGGATGGCCTGCCGGTGCTGATCCCGCCGGGCACGCGCAACATCGTCGGCGCGGTGGTCAAGCTGCGCGAGATCGACGACGCCTATCTCTACACCATCCGCACGCTCGACCCGGAAGTGATCCGGGCGCGGCAGATCGTGCGCGCCAACACCGACGAATATCGTTCGCTCGAAAGCAATCGCGTCTCGACGCAGGTCGCCTTCGCGCTGATCTATCTCGGCGTGACGCTGATGGTGGTGCTGTCGGCGATCTGGACCGGGATCGCGGTGGCCGACCGGCTGGTGCGGCCGATCCGGCAGTTGATCGGCGCAGCCGACGAGGTTGCCACCGGCAATCTCGACGTGGCGGTGCCGATTCGCCAGTCGGACGGCGACGTGGCCTCGCTCGGCGATACGTTCAACAAGATGATCCTGCAGCTGAAATCGCAGCGCAACGAAATTCTCGATGCCAAGGACGTGATCGACGAGCGGCGGCGGTTTTCGGAAGCCGTTCTTGCCGGCGTTACGGCAGGCGTCATCGGTGTCGAGCGCGACGGCACGATTTCGATCATCAACCGCTCGACCGAAAAGATGCTGATGATTCGCTCTGAAACGGTGCTGGGCCGCAGCCTCGTTGAGGTGCTGCCGCATGTCGGCGGCGTGTTCGAGAACGCGGTGGAGTCCGACAAGCCGGTCTATCGCGAGCAGGTGACGTTCTATCGCGGCGGTGCCGAACGCACCTTCGACGTTCAGGTCACCATCGAAGAAGATGGCGCGGCCGGGCGGCCGACATCTTACGTGGTGACGGTCGATGACATCACCGACCTGATGTCGGCGCAGCGCTCGTCCGCTTGGGCTGACGTTGCCCAGCGCATCGCCCATGAGATCAAGAACCCGCTGACGCCGATCCAGCTGTCGGCAGAGCGCATAAGGCGGCGCTTCGGCAAGGTGATCGTCGAGGACCGCGAGGTGTTCGACCAGTGTACCGAGACGATCATCCGTCAGGTCGGCGACATCGGCCGGATGGTCGACGAATTCTCCGCGTTTGCTCGGATGCCGAAACCCGACATGAAGGTGATCGATCTGCGCGAGTCGCTGCGCGAAGCGTCTTTCCTGGTCGAAGTCAGTCATCCGGAAATAACGTTCGTACGCGAATTCGGCGACCAGCGCCTGCTGGGGACGTTTGACAGCCGGTTGTTGAGCCAGGCCTTCGGCAATCTGATCAAGAATGCCGCGGAGGGGATCGAGGCCGACCAGCGCGAGCACGGGATTGCCGGTGTCATCCGCATCGTTGCGGCACGGGTCGGCGCGGATATTTGCGTCGAGGTGATCGATAACGGCAAGGGCTTGCCGCGCGAGAACCGTCAGCGGCTGCTGGAGCCGTATATGACGACACGCGAAAAAGGCACCGGCCTCGGCCTCGCAATCGTCAAGAAGATTGTCGAGGACCATGGAGGGCGACTCGAACTCCATGATGCGCCGGACACATTCCACAACGGGCGTGGGGCGATGATAAGGATTGTGCTGCCAGCGGTAGATGGCGGTACGGCCGTAGAGACTGTTGAGAAGGTTGAAAATGGCGTCTGATATTCTGATCGTTGACGACGAAGACGACATTCGCGAACTGGTTGCGGGTATTCTGTCGGATGAAGGGCACGAGACCCGCACGGCGCACGATGCTGACAGCGCGCTTGCCGCCATTTCGTTGCGCGTGCCGCGGCTGGTGTTTCTGGATATCTGGATGCAGGGCTCGCGACTGGATGGCCTGCAGCTGCTGGACGAGGTCAAGACGCTGCACCCGAACCTGCCCGTCGTGATGATCTCCGGCCATGGCAACATCGAAACCGCCGTCTCGGCAATCCGTCGTGGCGCCTACGATTTCATCGAAAAGCCGTTCAAGGCCGATCGGTTGATCCTGATCGCGGAGCGCGCGCTGGAAACCTCGAAACTGCGCCGCGAACTGTCCGATCTGCGCAAACGCAGCGGCGAGACGTTCGACCTGATCGGCATGTCGGCGGCGATGAGCCAGTTGCGCCAGACCATCGAGCGCGTCGCGCCGACCAATAGCCGCGTCATGATGACCGGGCCTTCGGGCTCCGGCAAGGAGCTGGCGGCGCGCGCCATTCACGCGCTGTCGCCGCGCAAGAACGGCCCGTTCGTCACCTTGAACGCGGCCTCGATCACGCCGGAGCGCATGGAAACGGAACTGTTCGGCACCGAAGCCAACAGCGACGGGCAGCGCAAGGTCGGCGCGCTTGAGGAAGCCCATCGCGGCATTCTCTATATCGACGAAGTTTCCGATATGCCGCGTGAGACCCAGGCCAAAATCTTGCGCGTCCTCGTCGATCAGCAATTTGAACGTGTCGGCGGCACCCAGCGGGTGAAGGTCGACGTCCGCATTATCTCCTCGACCTCGCAGAGCATCGAAAAGCAGATTCGGGAAGGCCGGTTCAGGGAAGATCTCTATCACCGGCTAGCCGTGGTTCCGGTAACGGTGCCGGGCCTGTCGGAGCGGCGCGAAGACATTCCCTATCTGGTCGACCACTTCATGCGCCAGATCGCCGCGCAGGCCGGTATCCGCATGCGCCGCATGGGCGACGATGCGCTGGCGGTGCTGCAGGCGCATAACTGGCCGGGTAACGTGCGCCAGTTGAAGAACAACATCGAACGCCTGATGATTCTGGCGCGTGGGGACGATGTCGAAAGCCCGATCACCGCCGATCTGTTGCCGCAGGAAATCGGCGACGTGATGCCACGCACGCCCAACCAGTCGGACCAGCACATCATGGCGCTGCCGCTGCGCGAAGCCCGCGAACAGTTCGAAAAGGAATATCTGCTGGCGCAGATCAACCGCTTCGGCGGCAATATTTCGCGCACGGCAGAGTTCATCGGCATGGAGCGCTCGGCGCTGCACCGCAAGCTCAAGTCGTTGGGCGTTTGACAATTTCCAGAGTTGATGAGCACCGGAACGGTCCGGGCTCCGCCATTTTGTTTGCCTGAGGGGGAAACGATGCCACGCATTGCCTATGTCAACGGACGCTACACGCCTCACGCCAGCGCGGCGGTGCATATCGAGGATCGTGGGTATCAGTTTGCAGATGGCGTCTACGAGGTGTGCGAGGTCGCGCGCGGCTATCTGATGGACAGGACGCGGCATCTTGATCGGCTCGACAGGTCGTTGCGGGAACTGCGGATCGACTGGCCGCTCACCCGGCGCGCCCTCGAAATGGTGATGAGCGAAGTCGTCCGCCGCAATCGCGTCGAGAACGGCCTCGTCTATGTGCAGGTGACGCGCGGCGTCGCGCCCCGCGACCACTTCTTTCCGGCCGCGTCGGTGCGTCCGGCGCTGGTGGTGACATCACGGCGCAGCGATCCGGCCGCAGCCGCCCGCAAGGTGGCGCAAGGCATCAAGGTCATTACTGTGCCGGAGAACCGCTGGGGCCGCGTCGACATCAAGACCGTGGGTTTGCTGCCCAACGTGCTGGCGCGCCAGCAGGCACGCGAGGCAGGGGCCGCGGAGTCATGGTTCGTTGACGCCAACGGCGCGGTCACCGAAGGCGCGTCGACCAATGCCTGGATCGTTACTGCGGATGGCAGGCTGGTGACACGGCCCGCCGAGACCGGTATTCTCAGGGGCATCACACGCGCAACCGTGATGGACATCGCCCGTAAGCTCGGTCTCGCGGTTGACGAAAGAGGTTTCAGCGTCGATGAAGCTCAGCGTGCCAAGGAGGCTTTCATCACCGCTGCGACGAGTGTGGTGATGCCGGTGGTGGAGATCGACGGCGTCAGCGTGGCGAACGGACACCCGGGATCGGTGACCCTTTCGCTGCGTGAGGCATTTTTTGAAGTTGCGGAAAAGACACAGGCCTGATAACCGCGTCAGCGAAAGGGCCGACAGAATCGTGCGCGTGCCGATAATGGCAGGCGAAGTTTTGGTTGTGCGCTTGACAGAGCACACTCAATCGGGCGCTATTAGGGGCGCACCGTTGGGGATCGGCGAAAGATAAGAACAATGGCGGAACGGACGCAAAACCTTCAGGACGTGTTCCTTAATTCTGTTCGCAAGAGCAAGAATCCACTCACGATTTTCCTTATCAATGGCGTCAAACTGACCGGTGTCGTCACCTCATTTGATAATTTCTGCGTTTTGCTGCGGCGCGACGGTCATTCGCAGCTGGTCTACAAGCACGCGATCTCGACCATCATGCCGAGCCAGCCTGTGCAGATGTTCGATGGTGAAGACGGCGGCCGGGAAGCCTGATTGACCGAGGACAAGCAGGTAAAGGGAAAGCGCAACCGCCCCGATGGGGCGGACGGCGCTGAAGTGCACGCCGACAAGACCGCGCGCGCCATCATCATCGTTCCGGTTCTGACCAGGCTGCCGCGGCAATCCGCCGATGA
>JBEBXE010000202.1:0-6107 GCA_040391705.1 Aerobium aerolatum | reverse complement strand
GTCATCGCCACCTTCGCCTTGCGCAGACCGATGTAATTCTGCAAGGCGCGGAATACCAGAAGGTAGCTGATCAGATAGCGCAGCTTCTCCGCCGGAGTGCGGGCCGAGCGGGGCTTTTCGGCGAAAGGCTCGCAGCCTTCATAGGCCCAGTCGAACAGTTTCCGGCGCCAGGGACCGGAATCCAGCATGCGCACATGGATCGAGGAATGCAGCTTTTCCCAGATGCGGGGGACGCCAAGGAACATCGAGGGCGCGATCTCGCGCAGGTCTTCCTGAACCGTGCGCAGGGATTCGCCGAAATTGATCTGCGTGCCGCAGTAGATCGGCGCGAAGGTGGTCATCATCTGCTCCGCGACATGGCACAGCGGCAGATAGGACAGATGCGTCATCTCCGGCGTGATGCCGAACAGGTCGGCAACCGCGATGGCCTGCGCGCGGATGTTGCGATAGGACAGCATCGCCGCCTTGGGCTTGCCCGTCGATCCGGACGTGTAGATCATCAGGGCGATGTCATCCGCCGTCTGGCGCTCCAGGCACGCATCGACGAAGCCCGGATCAGCCTTGCGGTCGGCAGCGCCCAACTCTTCCACGGCATCGAAGGACACGACGATGTCACCCGGATAGGCCCGCATGCCTTTCTTTTCGACGACGACGATCTTCTTCAGGCGTGGAAGCTGGTCGCGCACCTCCAGCACCTTGTCGACCTGTTCCTGATCCTCGCACACGATGATCTCGGCATCGGAATGCTCCAGAACATAGCCCACTTCATTGGCCGGGCTGGTCGGATAGACGCCGATCGCCACCGCCCCCATCATGCCCGCGCCCAGCTGGGCCAGAACCCACTCGATGCGGTTCTCGGAAAGGATGGCGAGGTGCCCCTGCTGCGACAGGCCGAGCTTGCGCAGACCATGGCCGACAGCAGCTGAGCGTTCGAAATAAGCCGCCCAGCTGACCGGGTTCCAGATGCCAAAATCCTTCTGCCGGACAGCAATGCGGTCCGGCGTTCGCCTTGCCTGCTCGCGCAACATCTGCGGCAGGGTCAGTTCGGGAAAGCTTGACGGTGCCATGTCCTTCAAATCCATGTCTGCCCGCGCCGGCATCCGCCGGCGACGCTTCAAATCGGGTCGGCCGGCCGGCTCTTCAGGAGAGCCAGCGCTTGCGCCGCTTGTAGTGCTTCACGTCGCGGTAGTTCCTGGCGTCCTCGCCCGAACTCATACCGAGATAGAATTCGCGCACGTCCTGATCGTTGACGAGGCGTTCCGTCGGCCCGTCGAGCACGATCTTGCCGCTCTCCATGATGTAGCCATAGTGAGCGATGGCGAAGGCCACCGCGGCGTTCTGCTCGACCAGCAGCATCGACACGCCGGTCTCGCGGTTGATGCGGGCGATGATGGTGAAGATCTCCTCCACCAGCAAAGGTGACAGCCCGAGCGATGGCTCGTCCAGCAGGATGAGCTTGGGCTGGGCGATCAGCGCGCGGCCGATCGCCAGCATCTGCTGCTCTCCGCCCGACAGATAGCCCGCGCGACCGTGGCGGCGCTCGTAGAGGCGGGGGAAATAGCCATAGACGAGATCGAAGGACGGCGGCCTGGTACCACGGCCGGTCTGGGCATAGGTGGCGGCGGTGAGGTTTTCCTCGACTGTGAGGTCCTCGAAGATGCGCCGCCCTTCCATGACGTGGAAGAGACCGCGTCGCACGAGGCCGTGCGGCGTGTCTTCGGCGACCTTGCGCCCGTCGAAGTCGATGGCTCCGGACGTCACCGCACCATCCTCCAGTTCGAGAAGGCCCGATATGGCCTTCAGCGTCGTGGACTTTCCGGCTCCGTTGGAACCCAGCAGCGTCACGACCTGACCGCGTCCAACGGAGAGTGACAGGCCGCGCAGCACCTGGATCGTCTTGTTATAGACGACCTCGATGTTCTCGACCGAGAGGATGGTTTGGCTGGTCACGTTCGTCAGTCCTTCAGGCTGATCCAGTCCGAAACGGGCTCCATGCGCCTGGCGCTGGCGCTGTACTGGTAGATGCGCCCCACCGGAATGGAATTGCCCGAGATGCTGATCGGCACGCCGATGATGCCGCCGGTGTCGAAATCCTGAATGGAGTTCAGCGCGGCCTTCAGGTTGGCGCCGTTCAGTTCCTTGCCGGCATCCAGCGCGCGCTTTGCCGCCTCCGTCATCAGCATGGCGGTGAGGAAGCCCTGCGTGTAGCCGGTCGGCTGATACTGAGGACGCATCTGGCGGATGCGCTCCAGCATCGGAGCATCGGCCGCATCATCGTAGTAGTAGCGATAAGGCATAACCCCCATGAAGCCATCGGCATGCTCGCCCACATCTTCCCAGATGCTGGAATCCATCGACCAGAACGTGCCCATGAACTTGGTTTCAAGGCCGAGCTGCCTCGCCTGCGTCATGAATTCCGGCAGAGGGGACAGGATGTAGCCGTGGAAGATGGTGTAGTCGGGCCGTGCGCGGCGCAGCTTGAGAACTTCGGTCGACACATCGACGGCGCCCGGCGGCGTGATGATCTGTTCGACGACTTCCAGACCAAGCTCCTTCGCCCGGGCGGTCGAGGGCTCGATCGGATCGCGGCCGAACTCGCCGTCGGAATTGACGAAGACGATGCGCGCGCCCGGCTTTTCCTTCGCGATGTGCTCAAGCAGGATCGAGACCATCTGCGAATAGTCCGGACCGGCAATGAACTGGTTGGAGAAGGTCTCCGGATTGTTGATCTCCGAGGCAAAGGACACGCTGGTCAGCATGATGTCGCCGCGACGCTCCAGCTCCGGGTTGATGGTGCGGGAGAAGCCGGTCGAATCGCCGTAATAGAGGTGGATGTTCCTGTGCTGGGTCGTCAGCTTGTTGAAGATGGCGACGGCCTGATCGATCTGGTGGCCGGTGTCCTCATAGATGAAGCGTACCGGCTTGCCGTTGATGCCGCCTTCCTCGTTGATCATCTTTACATAGTCGCGGATCCCGGCTTCGATCGCCACGCCCGCAAAGGCGAATACGCCGGTCAGCGGCATGGAGCCGCCGATGATGATTTCATCCACGTCCTGCTGCGCGAAAGCGGGTGCGGCAGTTGCCAGCACCGACGACGCCAGCAGCGCCATTAACATTCTCCTGGTAATGCCCGACATTCCGGTCTCCTCCTTGTTCGGGGTTATTTCTTGAAAGGCCACAGGTGGAAGAACCGGCGGATGCGCTGGACGATTTCGGCCAGCCCCTGCGGTTCAAACACCAGAAACAGCATGATCAGCGCGCCAAAGGCGATGGTGCGGATCGGTGACAGAAGCGAGCCGGCATCCGCCACATAGGGCGAGGCAGCCTCGACCGCATAGCGCAGCACTTCCGGCACGAGCGTCATGAAGATGGCGCCGAGGATCGCACCCAGAATGGATCCCATGCCACCGACGATGATCGCGGCGAGGAAGAAGATGGAATCGGCAAGCGTCAGGCTCTCCGGGCTCACCACGCGGAAGAAGTAGACCCACATTCCGCCCGCCACACCCGCATAGAAGGATGAAATGGCAAAGCTCATCAGCTTGTAGCGCAGCAGGGGAATGCCCAGCACGCCGGCCGAGATGTCGCGGTCGCGAATGGCGATGAAGGCGCGGCCAATGCGGGTTCGGAACAGATTGGCCGCCCCGATGACCATCACGACGGTGATCGGCATGAACACCCAGTAGAGCTGGAAATAGGTGGTAAGCTGCGTTCCAAACAGGCTGGCCGGGGGCACCTGCAGGCCGCGTGCGCCACCCGTCACCGACGTCCAGTTCAGGAAGACGAAGTGCAGGATGATCGAGGCGCCGATGGTGGCGATTGCCAGATAGAGGCCCTTGACCCGCAGCGAAGGAATACCGACCAGCATGCCGACAGCCGCCGCGACCCCACCGCCCAGCAGCAGGTTCAGCAGGAACGGCATGCCTGTATTGCGTTCCAGCCAGGCGACCGTGTAGGCGCCGACCGACATGAACGCCGCCTGCCCGAGGCTGACGAGACCGGTATAGCCGGTGAGGATGTTGAGGCCGGTGGCGCTGGCGACGTTGATCAGCACGAGGCAGGCCAGATAGAGCCAGTAGGAGTCCAGCACGAACGGTGCTGCAAGCAGGCTGGCGGCCAGCACGCCGCACCATGCCATCTGGGTGCGGGTGCGGATCAGAGCCTCGTCGGCAAGATAGGTTTGCTTGGCAGTGGCGATACGCATCAGAGCCTCTCGATCTCGCGGGTGCCGAAGAGGCCATAGGGCCGGACCATCAGCATCAGGATCAGGATCAGGAAGGTGGAGACGGACTTGTATTCGCCGCCGAGATAGGTGCCGGCCCAGGCCTCGACGAGGCCGATGACCAGTCCCGCGATCAGCGCGCCGGCAACCGAATCCATGCCGCCGACAATGACCACCACCAGCGCCGAAAGGCCGAAGGCGCCCATGGTGGGAGAGATACCGCCTATGGCACCAAGAAGAACGCCTGCGCCGGCAGCTGCCCCACAGCCGATGATCCACGACAGCGAGAAGACGGCCGGCACGTTGATGCCGCAGGAATAGGCCGCAGCCTGATCGCTAGCCGTGGCGCGCAGGGCGACACCGCCGCGCCAGTAGCGGAACAGCACAAGGAAGACGGCGATGACGACAGCCGCCACACAGAAGCCGACCGCGATCTTGCGCGACACATAGAGTTCGCCGATGAAGACGGGAGCGCTGCCAATGAAATCAGGCAGGGTGCGCGGATTGGCACCCCAGATGAACTCGACGAGGCCGACCAGAACGGAGCCGAGCCCCACGGTGACCATGAAGATCGAGATCGGGCTCTCGCCCAGCATGCGGCGGATGACACCGCGCTCGACGATGCCGCCGATGACGCCACCGCCGGCGATGGCCAGCGGCAGCGCGAGCCATGGCGACAGGCCGAGCCCTGCCGCGAAGGCAAAGAATATATAGGCGCCCATCATCAGGATCTCGCTGATGGCGAGGTTGATGACCTGCGTTGCCTTGTAGATCAGCACGAAGGCCAGAGCTGTAAGCGACAGCAGCGCACCGGAGCCGAGACCCGCCAGCGACACTTCAAGAAAAAACAGAAAATCGCTCATGCGGCGCGCTCCGCGGCTTCACCGGCCAGCTTCTTCATCAGCGCCGCCGGATCGCCCGATCCCAGATAGGCGGCAACCACATCGGGATTGTTCTGCACTTCGTGCGGCAGGCCGCGGGCGATGACCTGACCGAAATTGAGCACGACAACATGGTCGGAAATATCCATGACCATGCCCATGTCGTGCTCGACCATCAGGATCGTGGTGCCCCACTCCTCCTTCACATCGAGAATGAAGCGGGCCATGTCCTCGGTTTCCTCGCGGTTCATGCCGGCGACAGGCTCGTCGAGCAGCAGGATGCGCGGACGCATGGCCAGCGCGCGGGCCAGCTCGACGCGTTTCTGAAGGCCATAGGAGAGCGAACCCACCGGCATATGCCGGATATGGTTGATCTCCAGAAAATCTATGATGTCGCGCTCGATCTCCGCGCGAAGTTCCATTTCCTCGCGCGCCGCCCTGCCGAAATAGGTGAGCGCCTGCAGGACATTGGTGCGCATATGCGCATGACGGCCAAGCTTGATATTGTCCAGAACCGTCATGCCGCGAAACAGCGCGATATTCTGGAAGGTACGGGCAAAACCCAGCTTTGCGCGCTGCGGCGGCGCAAGGGCGCTGACATCGCGCCCATCGAAGCGAACCGCGCCGCGCTGCGGCTGGTAGAAACCCGAAATGCAGTTGAACATCGAGGTCTTGCCGGCACCGTTCGGACCGATCAGAGCGGTGATCCTGCCAGGCTCGGCGACGAAGGAAGCATCGCTGATGGCCTTCAGCCCCCCGAAGGAGAGATGAAGCCCCTCAAGCTCAAGCCGCCCGGGCGCAACGGAAACGCTCACGGCAAAACCCTCCCTGCCACATGCAGGCAATCGGACATCATTTCGACTGGCCTCCCGGCTTGCAGAACGCACAGCACCAACAGTTTGCCGGGAACTCGTCCGCGGCAACCTTCAGGCAGCGCCCATTCCTGAAATCATCTCCCTGTCCATCCGGAAGAAGCTGCCACCTGAACGGCAAGCGCTCCTTCC
>JBEBXE010000201.1:0-6118 GCA_040391705.1 Aerobium aerolatum | reverse complement strand
CGCGTATAGAAGGTCGGCACGCCCATCATCGTGGTGGCGCGCGGCAGGGCCGCAAAGACGGCATCGGGGTCGAAGCGCGGCTGGAAAATCATGCTGCCACCGACGGCAAGGGTAACATGGGTGGCAACGAACAGGCCGTGGCTGTGGAAGATCGGTAAAGCGTGCAGCAGCACGTCGTGCTCCGAGATGTGCCAGGCGCTGACAAGCGCTTCGGCATTCGAGAGCAGATTGCGATGGGTCAGCATGGCGCCCTTGGAGCGCCCCGTGGTGCCGGACGTGTAGAGGATGGCAGCGACGTCGTCTTCGTCGCGGGCGGCGATCTCAACTGCCGGCAGTACCTCGCGCGCGGCATCAGCCAGCGTTCCGGTTCCGTCTGCGTCCAGGATCAGGACCTTGCAGTCGAATTTCGCTGCCAGTGACGCAAGGTCCGGCGCTTTGGTGCTGTCACAGACCAGCATCCGCGCGCCGCTGTCTTCGAGGAAATAGCCAAGCTCGTCCGCGGTGTAGGCGGTGTTCAGCGGCAGGTAGATCGCGCCGGTCTGAAGGCAGGCGGCGTAAAGGGCGAGCGCTTCCGGCGACTTTTCGACCTGCACGGCGACACGTTCGCCGGGTGTGATGCCGTGCGCCGTAAGCAGCGCGGCATAGCGCGCCGAAAGCGTCAGAAATCCCCGATAGGTGAGAGCTTCGCCCGAAGCCAGCAGGAGAAACGGCTTCGTGGCGTCACGATGTTTGCCAAGCAGGCTGTCGTAGAGCGGGTTGGACATAGTCGCTTCCGTTTCCTTCTGTGCCCTCCGTCTGGAGGATGTCTGCGCTCAAGATGTGGCGTCAACGCTTCGATGCCCCGGGATGGCGCGAGCCAGCGAATTCCGTGGTTCTAAGGGCAGATTACGATTGTAAACTCCGCTATGCAATATTTAAATTTAGTATATTGCGCATATCGCAACTAAAGCGTAATTTGAGATCAGAAAATAAAAGGGAGGGACTGATGTCTGATGGTATTTTCAGGGCAGCCGGAGTGGCGACTATGACGCGCTCGGCAGCGGTGATGAGTCACAAATATGCTAGGGCAGGGCTGGTCGCTCTTGGCATCGCGCTGGCCAGCTCAAGCGCTTATGCCGACAAGGCGAGCGACACGCTGAGCGTCGCGTTCACCAAGGAACTTGAGAGCGTCGACAGCTACTTCAACTCGGCCCGCGAGGGCGTGGTGTTGCAACGGGCGATCTGGGATGGCCTGATCTACCGCGATCCCAAGACCAGCGAATATATCGGCAACCTCGCCACCTCGTGGAAATGGGTCGATGACACCACGCTCGAGCTCGAGCTGAGGAAGGGCGTCAAGTTCCACAACGGCGAAGATTTCGATGCCGACGACGTCGTCTACACGATCGAGTTCGTCACCAATCCAGCCAACGGCGCAAAGACGCAGCGCAACGTCAACTGGATGAAGAACGCCGAGAAGGTCGACCAGTACACGGTCCGCATCCACACCGCCGGACCGTTTCCGGCAGCGCTCGAATTCCTCTCCGGCCCGGTCTCGATGTATCCGAACGAGTACTATGCCAAGGTGGGTCCCTCGGGAATGGGGGTGGAGCCAGTGGGTACCGGCCCCTACAAGGTGGTCAAGGTCGAGCCCGGCAAGCACTTTGTTCTGGAAGCCAACGAGAACTATTTCGACGGCCCCAAGAGCAAGGCGAAGATCGGCAAGATCGACATTCGCACCATCCCGGACATCAACACCCAGCTGGCCGAACTCATGAGCGGCTCGATCGATTTCATCTGGCAGCTGCCGGCTGACCAGGCCGAGCAACTGGCATTGATGGACAAATTCACGGTCGCCAATGAGAGCACGATGCGCATCGGCTATCTGACCATGGATGCGATTGGCCACTCCAAGGCAGGCGGACCGTTCTCGCATCAGAAGGTGCGTCAGGCCGTTTCACATGCGGTGGACCGTCAGACGATCGTCGACTCGCTGCTCAAGGGGGCTTCCAAGGTCGTCCATTCGGCCTGCTTTCCGTCGCAGTTTGGCTGCACCGGAGACGTGGCGACGTACGATTACAACCCTGAAAAGGCCAAGCAACTGCTGGTCGAGGCGGGATATCCGGACGGGTTCACGGTCGATCTCTATGCCTATCGCGATCCGAACTATGCCCAGGCAATCAGCAGCTATCTCACGGCCGTTGGGATCAAGGCAAATGTGCGGATGCTGCAGTATTCTGCCCTACGCGAGCAGCAGATGAAGGGCGAAGTGCCGTTCTCGCTGCAGAGCTGGGCGTCTTATTCCGTCAACGATGCGTCGGCGATTGTCAGCGAATTCTTCAAGTTCGGCGCGCTCGATGAGGCCCATGACGAGGAGGTCAAGGGTTGGCTCGACGTTGCCGACAGCTCGACGGATCCGGAAAAGCGTAAGGAATACTACGCCAAGGCTCTGAACAAGATCGCCGAGCAGGCCTACTGGCTGCCGCTGTTCTCCTACAACGCGAACTACATCTTCACCAAGGAGGTCAGCTACCAGCCGACGCCTGATGAAGTTCTGCGCTTCGTCGAGATGAGCTGGAACTAATGACGGGAACCGTGGGGGTAAACTGAGATGCTCGTCTTTGCATTCAAACGCCTTGGCCTGGCGATCCTTGTGGCCCTCACGGTGTCAGTCCTGAGTTTCGGGCTTCTGTTCCTCTCCGGCGATCCGGCAACTGCCGTCGCCGGGGAGGGCGCTACCGAAACCGATATTGAAGCGATCAGCGCGTTCTATGGCTTCGATCGACCTTTCATCGTCCAGTATGGGGAATGGTTGTGGAATGCGATGCGTGGCGATTTCGGGCAAAGCTATTATTTCCAGATTCCTGTCGCATCGTTGATTGCCGACCGCCTGACCATCACCATGACGCTCGGCGTCTGCGCCATCATCTTCGCACTGGTGATTGCCATTCCACTCGGCGTGGCTGCAGCGGTCCGGCCCAACTCGATTGTCGATCGCACCGCCTTGTTCGTCTCGGTGCTGGGACAGGCAATGCCGAGCTTCTGGTTCGGCCTTCTGCTCATCGTGCTCTTTTCCATCAAGCTTGGCTGGCTGGCGCCGTCGGGCACGCAGAACTGGCACAATTTCATCATGCCGACGGTGGTGCTTGGCTACTACGCGATGCCGGCGATCATGCGCCTGACGCGCGCCGGCATGCTTGAGGTGCTTCATGCCGATTACATCCGCACCGCACGGGCCAAGGGCGCGGGCGAATGGCGGGTGTTGTTCAAGCATGCGCTGCGCAACGCCATCATCCCGGTCGTCTCGCTGGCGGCGGTGCAGATGGGGTTCATGCTCGGTGGCTCGATCGTCGTCGAGTCGATCTTCGCATTACACGGCGCGGGCTATCTCGCCTGGGAGTCGATCGCTCGTAACGACCTGCCGACCGTGCAGGCGCTGATCCTGATCTTCTCGATGTTCTACATCGCCTTCACTTTCTTGTCGGACCTGCTCAATGCCTGGCTCGACCCCCGGATGAGGGTTGCATGATGTCGATTGCTCTTACCTTGACGCCTGAGGAAATCGTCGGCCCGTCACCGATGCAAATGCTGCGCAAGCGCGTCTTCGGGCATCGCGGCCTGATGTTCGGCTCGGTGGTGCTGATCGTCGTCTTCCTCCTTGCCCTGTTTGCGCCGCTGCTTGCCACGCATGATCCCTTTGCGCAGGACCTCACGGCGCGGATGCGACCGCCTGTCTTTCTAGGCGGCTCGTGGGACCATATTCTGGGGACCGACCAGCTTGGGCGCGACTTCCTGTCCAGGCTTCTCTACGGCGCGCGCATTTCACTGACGATCGGTTTCGTGACCGCGATCATTTCGGGCGTGATCGGAACCACCATGGGCGTCGCTGCAGGCTATTTCGGCGGCCGCACGGACACGATCGTCACCTTCCTGATCACCACGCGGCTGGCAATGCCCGTCGTGCTCGTGGCTCTGGCCGTGGTCGCCATCTTCGGCGGGTCGTTGCAGGTGGTGATCCTCGTCCTCGGCTTTCTGCTGTGGGACCGTTTTGCGGTCGTCATGCGCGCCGCGACCCGGCAGATCGTTTCGCGCGAATATGTCACTGCGGCGCGCGCCATCGGCTGCTCCGTGCCGCGCATCGTACTGTCCGAGATTCTTCCGAATGTGGCCAACAGCCTGATCATCGTTGTCACGCTGGAGATGGCGCACGCCATCCTGCTGGAAGCGGCGCTCTCCTTCCTCGGTCTGGGTGTCCAGCCGCCGACGCCATCCTGGGGCCTGATGGTTTCGGAAGGCAAGCAGATGATGCTGTTCAACCCCTGGATGATCACCATTCCCGGCATCGCGCTGTTTGCGCTGGTGCTTGCCATCAACCTCCTCGGCGACGGCCTTCGGGACGTGACTGCGCCGGAAAACCGGAACTGAGACGATTATGGCAGAGCCACTCCTTTCCGTCCGCGACCTGACTGTCGACATCCCCCTCTCGAGCGGCACGCTGCACGCTGTGCGTGGCATCGGTTTCGACCTTCCCCGCGGCGAGACGCTGTGCATCGTCGGTGAAAGCGGTTCCGGCAAATCAATGACGGCGCTGGCCGTGATGGACCTTCTCGGCGGTGGAATGAAGCGACACGCGAGCCGTCTCGTCTTCGATGGCGAGGATCTGCTCACCGCAAGTCCGCGCACCATGCGCCACCTGCGCGGTGAACGTATGGCGATGATTTTTCAGGAGCCGATGACCTCGCTGAATCCCGCCTACACGATCGGCGATCAGCTCACCGAGGCCTTGTTCCTGCATCGGCGCGTCTCGAAGCAGGAGGCGCAGGCGCGGGCGCTCGAATTGCTGGAGAAAGTCGGCATCACTGCTGCCGCAAGCCGCCTGCGCCAATATCCGCACCAGCTCTCCGGCGGATTGCGGCAGCGCGTGATGATCGCCATGGCGCTGATGTGCGAGCCCGACCTGATCATCGCCGACGAGCCGACGACAGCGCTCGATGTGACGATTCAGGCGCAGATCCTGCGTCTTCTCGTCGATTTGCAGCGCGAACTCGGCATGGCGATGATCCTGATCACCCACGATCTCGGGGTCGTCTCCCGCGTCGCCGACCATGTCGCGGTGATGTATGCGGGGGAACTGGTCGAATACGGCTCCGCCACGGAGGTGTTCAACACACCGGCCCACCCCTATACGCGCGGGCTGCTGCGTTGCATCCCGATCCCCGGCCGCAACGAACGCGGCGCACGGCTCGGCTCCATTCCCGGCATCGTGCCATCGCTGATCGGCAATGTTCGCGGCTGCTCGTATCGCACACGCTGCGAATTTGCCGGCTCTGCCTGTGCCGACGCGATTCCTGAGCGCTACATCGAGACCAATCACGCCTATCGCTGTGTCCACGAGGGCGGCGGGGCGCGCCAGACAGCGGGGATAGCGCTATGAGCACGGCAACGCCGCTTCTCGAACTGAAGGCCATCACCAAGACCTATATGGTTCGCCAGGGTTTCTTCGAGAAGCCGAAACCGCTCAATGCCATCAACGGCGTCAACCTCAAGCTCGCGCGTGGCGAGGTGCTCGGCCTCGTTGGCGAGAGCGGCTGTGGAAAGTCGACGCTGGCCAGAATCCTGCTGGGCCTCGAACGCCCGACCACCGGGGAGGTGCTGATCGAGGGCAAGGCAATCGGCAGCGAGGATCGGATTGCGCTGTCGCGGCGTATCCAGCCGATCTTCCAGGACCCCTACTCCTCGCTCAATCCGCGCAAGGCGATCGAGGACATCGTTTCGCTGCCGCTGCGAATTCACAAGATCGGCGACAGTGCCAGCCGTGCCAAGGCCGTCACGGAGATACTCGACATTGTCGGCCTGCCGAAACGAGTGCTGCGCTCCTATCCCAACCAGCTGTCCGGCGGCCAACGCCAGCGCGTCGCCATCGCCCGCGCCCTGGTGATGAAGCCGGAAATCGTCATCTGCGACGAACCGACCTCGGCGCTCGACGTGTCGGTGCAATCGCAGATCCTGAATCTGCTGTCCGATCTGCGTCGGGAGTTCGGCCTGACCTATCTTTTCATCAGTCACAATCTCGCGGTCGTCGAACATCTCGCGACCCGCGTGGCGGTGATGTATCTCGGCCGCGTCGTCGAGGAGACGA
>JBEBXE010000200.1:0-6139 GCA_040391705.1 Aerobium aerolatum | reverse complement strand
GCCTGCGCCGCGACCGCCGCCCCGGCCTGTTCGACTTCGTCACCGGACTTCTGGACGAGCAACTGGATTGAGCGACACGCTGCGCGCGAGAGCGCGCGGTTAGATACAACGAGCAGCGGAATCGCGTTCGTCTGAACCCCCGCTGGTCTGGCATCCGTCGTAACCGATCGCCTGCACCATATCGCCTGCAAGCGTGCGTCGCTTGTGCGGCATCTGAAGCTTAGTTTTTATTAGTATTACAGATGTATTTTGTCTCAGTAGTTCGAGACGGCATGATGCTGTTGTTTTCTCGCTTCCGAGTTGCCGATGAGGGGTGACAGGAGTTCTGGAGAGACAAGATGCTTTCAGTTCCCCCAAACAAGACCGCCGTTCGTATACTCCAGCAAGCGCTGATGAAATCGCGTCCGCAGGATGATGGCGTGAGCGTCGCGGAGCGTGTGCTGCGCACCGCCAACGGAAAAGACGCCGACGCCACGCCCGTTCAGGGCTGTTGCAGGCCCAGGGCCGGATCACCGAAGCCCTGTTCAATCCGTTGGTGCCGGATGCCACGACGATGAAAATTCGACTGATGGAACGTCTGGGGGAGGAACTTGGAATTTCGATGGATGATTTTGATTCACGATTTGCCTACGGTGTCGCGCTGAAATCGATCCTGGAAGGCATCAAACGACTCTCCGATAGTCCGGCGATCATCAAGGAGATCGAAAAGAATCTCGGCCTTGATGAGTTGGGCATTTCACTCGACACCCTGATCAGTGCGGTCACCGAGCCGGGCGGCGATGACGAGCAGCAACTCGACGCCGCGCTGAAAGACAAGGTTGGCGAAACCGACAACGAGGCGAAGGCAGCGTTCGAAGCGCTGCAAAAGGTGAAGCCGGACGAGAACGGCCTCTACAGCTCAGGCTGATGATTACGGCCGCAAGGCCTCGGCAGCGCGTTGCGGCCATTCCTCGAGAAATGCCGCGCGGGCACGGAGGCCACCAGACTGGCTGTTGCGGCGCTCATCCTGATTGAGCCGCGCAAACACCAGTGTCGTCTCGCCCTTCTTCGCCCAACCGACGAACCAGCCCCAGCCATGCGCCCGGTCGAACGTGCCATCGGCCTTGCGGGGATAGGCTGAGCCGGTCTTGCCCCAGACAGTCCAGCCGTCGCCCGCTTGGCTGTGTTCGACGATGGCTGCGGTCTGCTGGATGGCTTGCGGGGAGACCGGCAGTTGCGCGGTCAGGAACCGGTGCAGGAATTGGGTCTGTTCGAACGGAGAGATCGTCAGCGACGAACTGATCCAGGCTCGCTCGAGGCCGTTGTTTCGTCCGGGATCGCCGGAAAAGTCGCCGTTTCCGTAGCTGAAGCGCGACGCATAGCTTGAAAGCCGCTCCACACCGAGATCGCGGGCGATCTGTTGCGAATACCAGACGACGGAATAGGCCATCCAGCGTAGCGGCGTGGTGGTCTGCTGCCAGTTCTTGCCGCCCCAGTCAGCATAGCCGGGCTTGAAGGGCAGGGCTGGCTGTTGCGCGCTCGTGAGAATGCCGGCGTCATAGCCCATCAGCGCCAGCGCGATCTTGAAGGTCGAGGCGGGCGTGACGCGGCTGCGGCAGTCGCCTTCTTCCTGAAGTACGGCTCCGTTGTTTGCATCAGCAATGATGGTGCAGACGGTGCGTGCTTGTGCGGGCAAAGCGGCCAGCGCTGCCAGGACCAGCGCGCAGCCAGCCAAAACGGCGCGCCGCGCTGTCATGCGCCCTGCAGCACGTTGGCCAATGAAACGAATTCGGCGACTGACAGCGTCTCGGCGCGGCGGGTGCCGTCGATGCCGGTCGCTTCCAGCAGGCGTTCGCCGCCGATGCCTTTCAGGCTCTGGCGCAGCATCTTGCGACGCTGGCCGAAGGCAGCTTCAGTGACGCGCCCGAGGAACTTGCCGTCGGCTGCCAGCGGCTGCGGTTTGGGCACGATGTGCACCACGGCCGACGTGACCTTGGGCGGCGGCGTGAAGGCTTGCGGCGGCAACTCGAAGACGATCCGTGAATCGGTACGCCAGCCGGCCAGAACGCCCAGGCGGCCATAGGCATCGTCGTCGCGGGTCGCGACGATCCGTTGAGCGACCTCCTTCTGGAACATCAGCGTCATCGACGAGTAGAACGGCGGCCAGGCGGTCACCGTCAGCCAGCGCAGCAGCAGCTCGGTGCCGATGTTGTAGGGCAGGTTGGCGATGATCTTGACGTCGTCCGCGCCCTCGGCGAGCGCAGCGAAATCCGTCGTCATCGCGTCGCCGGAGATCACGTCAAGGCGGCCGGGATAGTGTGCCGACACTTCGGCCAATGCGTTCAGGCAGCGCTCGTCGCGCTCGATGGCGATGACGCGCTTTGCATTATGGGTCAGCAGCGCGCGCGTCAGGCCGCCGGGGCCGGGGCCAACTTCGATGACGGTGGTGCGCGACAGATCGCCGGCAGAGCGCGCGATCTTGCCGGTCAAATTGAGGTCGAGCAGGAAATTCTGGCCAAGCGATTTCTTGGCATGTAGTCCATGCCGCTCGATAACGTCGCGCAGCGGAGGCAGGCCGTCGAATGTCATGCGCGGCGTGCCTTTGCGTCTGCCATGGCGCGCGCAAGTTTCAGCGCCGCAATCAGGCTGTCCGGCCGTGCGATGCCCTTGCCGGCGATGTCAAAGGCCGTGCCGTGGTCTGGTGAGGTGCGGATGAAGGGCAGCCCCAGCGTCACGTTGACCGCGTCGTCGAAGGCGAGCGTTTTGGCGGGGATCAGCGCCTGGTCATGATACATGCACAGCGCCACGTCATAGGTAGCGCGGGCGCGGGCGTGAAACATCGTGTCGGCGGGAAGAGGGCCGCGCACGTCGATGCCGTGCCGCAGCAGTTCCTCGACGGCGGGACGCACGATGTCTTCGTCCTCCCGGCCCATTGACCCACCTTCGCCGGCATGCGGGTTGAGCCCTGCAATGGCCAGACGCGGCCGGGCGATGCCGAACTTTTCGATCAGGTCTGACGCGGTGATGATCGCCGTCTCGACGATGAGCTGTGTCGTCAGCTGGCGCGGCGCTTGGGAAAGCGCGATGTGGATGGTGACAGGCACGGTGCGCAGCTCAGGCCCCGCGAGCATCATCACCGGCATTGCTTTGGCACCGGTGTGCAGTTCGGCAAGGTGGCCGAGAAATTCGGTGTGACCGGGATAGGCGAACCCGGCGTCGTAAAGCGGCTTCTTGGCGATTGGGCAGGTGACGACGGCATCCGCTTTGCCGTCGAACACGTCCTGCACCGCCCGTTCGATCGCCTCGATCGTGCCGGCAGCGTTGACCGGGCTCGGGATACCGGCTTCGTCCAGCATGGCGTTTTCGAGCGGGACGATTGGCAACGCTGTGTCGAACATCGAAGCCGCGCCGGTGGCGTCGACGGTTGCCAGATCAACGGGGATGCCCATCGACCGCGCGCGACTGGCGATGAGGTCCGGATCTGCCAGCAGATAGAACGGCGGCAGCTGATGCTGTGCACGCGCGAGCCAGGCCGCGATGGCGAGCTCGGGACCTATTCCTGAGGGATCGCCGACAGACAATGCGAGGGAGCGGCGCGGCGTCACTGGAAGGTCCTGAAACGAGTGTGTCGGGAAGAGAGGTCGCGGGACGCCCGTTGCCGAGCGTCCGCTATACTGTTAGCGCCGAACGATGTGCGCTTTGCCGCGCAGTTCCTTGGTCAGCTTTTCGGAGAGCTTGTCGGTCTCGTCATTGGCTGCGCTGTTGCCCTGCTGGGATTGCAGCACCATCGTTGCCGCACGGTCGTCCGACACTTCGCGGGTGCTGCAGACGCCGAGGAATTCGACGCCGCGCTCGGTTTCGCGAACAACTGTCGCGCCGCCGGCCTTCGTCGCCTTGATCTGCTTTTCCCAATCCGGTGGCAGTTCCGGGTCGAGCAGGCGGCCAAGGTCACGCACGGTCACGTCGATCAGGCCGCGGGCAAACTCACGCGTCGAATCGCAGCTGCGGAACCGCTGCCGCAAGGCTTCGGCTTCCCGCTTGCGGGTGGCCAGTTTTGCGCGGCGTTCTGCTGCCGGAACGACGAAAACCACCTGTTGCAGCATGTATTCCGTCGCGGACGGCTTGTTGCCACCCTGCTGCAGCATCTGCCGCACGGCTTCCTGCTCGGTCATGCGACCGCTGTTGTTTCCTGGCGTGCGCGAGCGTGAACCCAGAACCTGCGACCAGCCCATCTGTGCGCGGATGAAATCGCGGAAATGGCCCTTGGTCACGCCGGTCTGGCTGAGCACCTGATCCATCTGGGCCGGGCCCATATTGTTGGATTTGGCAAACCGCTCGTAGGCTGCAGCAACCTGATCGTCGGAAATACGGATGTTCAGCCGTTTGATTTCCGCGTTGCGCACTGCCTGGTCGATCATCTCTTCGGCGGCCATCTCCTGGACGTTTCCGCGCCGGTTCTGAAGCCGCAAAAACGCCGCACGGCGCTGGATGTCGTAGCTCGTCACGGCCTGGTTGTTCACGACGTAGCGGATTTCGCTCGCCTGAGCAGATGCTGTGCCGCTTGTCAGCGGCAATGCCGTGCCGACCAGCATGAGAGCCAGCGCGCAATGGCGCAGAACGCCTCTGGCCTTGTGCATCGTTCTTATCTCCCTAGATCCATCGGCTGCCGTCATTTTTCACCGGTGCATTGTGTATGGGGCAAAACCGTGACCGCAGCGGCGCATATACGCCAGAACGGCTGCCTTATAAGGCTTAACGATCGCTGGTTGAACCAAAATCGCCCAATGTGCGCAACGAAACCGCGAAACCGAGGGTCTGCGACTTCCGTGACGTGTTGGTGCGATCGATATATTCGGTCGCGGACAGCGTGTAGGCGAAGCAATCATCATCATAGGCGAAGCCGATGGTTTTCGCCACCACCACGTCTTTTTCAAGATCGTAGGTGCCGCCGCCAAAGATACGCCAGTTCTCCGCTACGCGGGCCGATGCATTGGCACGCAGTTCGTGACGGTCTTCGGTAAAGCCGTAATCCGGCTGCTTCTCGATGAAGGAATAGGCGGTCGACACCGTCAGCGGGGTCGAGGCGTAGCCTGCCGTCACATCGGCGCGGCGAAGCCCCAGATCGGTTTCGTCGAAGCGGCCGCCAGCGCTGAGCGAGAAGCCGTCCGGGCTGATCACGCCCAGCGATGTGACATAGTCGGATCGCGCGGTTTCCAGACCGGAATGGGCGCCGACGTGAACGAGATCGGGCGAGGTGTAGGGGTTGACTCCGGCCAGATGGAAGGATTGGCCAAACAGGCCGTTTGCCGACCAGCCATTGGCGAAAGCGCCGGAATAGCGGATGCCGAGATTGGCGCGTGTCCCGCCTTCGACGCGGTCGTAGCCGGAGAATTTGTCGCGTTCAAACAGGTTGCTGGCGTCGAAAACCAGGCTTTGAGCGTCTTCGTTCGGAATGCCGAGCCGGGATGCATAGGCAGCATCGGGGCGTACGAACAACTGGCCCATGGGTTCGAAGACATGGGTGGAGTTCGGCGTCGTGAACAGCACCGGCCAGCGCGCCTCAAGGCCTGCGGTGGCCATCGAGCGGTAGTAGGACGAGTGAATGTCGGTGCCGTAGCCGTTATGGGCGGCAAGGGTGTTAATGCCGGCTAGTGACCCACCGCGATAGTCGACGCCGATGGCGTCGCCGCGGGCGTGAAGCAGCGGTGTCAGCATCAAGCCGCCGGGGGTGACGAAGGAGCGCTTCCATTGGGCTTCGGCCGTCAGGCGGGCAGAGGTGCCCTGAAGGCCCTTGAGCGCGGACTGGTTGTGGCCGTTCGCCATGAAAATCGCTTCATCGAGCGCGTCACGCGAAATCCCTTGGGCATTGACGTTGAAGGTCAACTCGCCGCCGGCCAGCGATTCCTGAGGTGTGAAGGCGTAATCGAATGACGGCAGCACCCATGGCTGCACCTCGTTGCGGCCGGACCGCGCGGCTTCCTGAACTGTGAAGCGCTGGAAGCGCAGGTCGAAATAGTTCCGGTCGTTCAAGCCGGTGAGGTAGACGTTGTCGGCGCGGTTGACGTCGGTGTAGCCGCTGACGCCGTAGCGATGAGCGAAGATCTTGTCGCTCTGCGCCATCACGTCCCAGCCGAACGCCCAGCGGGGATTGATCTGGAAA
>JBEBXE010000199.1:0-6156 GCA_040391705.1 Aerobium aerolatum | reverse complement strand
GAGCTCTCCGTCGAGAGCCGGAGATTTGTCCTGAAGCAGGGGCACAACAGCGTCGTCGCCGAGCTGAACCTTAATGGTTTCGACGACGAACTGGCCATCCTTTCTGGCCGCACGGCCAATGTCGAACTCGCCGACAAAATCCGGGCGGAGGTCGGCGAGCGGCGTGAGGACTGGCTTCCCATTTTTCAGCAAAGAAGGAGTGCAAGCTAATGATTTCATTTCGATTTCATGGAGTGACTATCGCCGCAGCAATTGTCCTGTCAGCCGGTGCGGCTGCTGCACAGGGTATTCCCGTGATCGACAAAACCGCGATCACCAAGCATATCGAGAGCATCACGCAACTCAAATCACAGCTAGACGCATTGCACCAGCAGATCGAGCAGGCGCAGCAGCTCTATGGCTCACTCAACAAGCTTACCGATATAGCGGATATCGCAAGCGTCTTGAACGATCCGGCAATCCGTAATGCGTTGCCGGAGGATTTCGCGGCCATCGAGGGATTGCTCAAGGGAACCGGCACGGGTTCATTCGGAGATGCGGCTTCCAGATTCCTCGACGGCAACACGACCTATCGCACCGATGCCGACGATTTCTATGCGCAGGAACTGTCGCGGATCCAAAGCAGGAATGCCGGTCAGATGAGCCTTGGCCAGCAGATCTACGACGCTGCAACGAAACGAATCGACGGTATCGACCAGTTACGTGAGAGGATTTCGTCGGCAAGCGACGCCAAGGAGATCGCTGACCTGCAGGCTCGGCTCCAGGCCGAAACCGCGTTCCTCCAGACCGACGTGCTGCGCATGAATGGGCTTCAGATGGTCCAGCAGGCGCAGGCCCAGATCGACGAGCAGCGCAAGGCCGAGGACTGGCGCCAGCGCATGGATTCCATGAAGGCAGCACTCCAATGAGAATATTTTCGCTTTTGATTGCAGCTCTACTGCTTTCCGGATGCTTTGAGCAGCCGGAACAAACCTACACCGTCGATGAATTGGTCGCCGACGAGGCGTTGCTTTCGCAGCTCATAACCGACTGCCGTAACAATCCCGGCGAGCTTGGAGACACAGCGAACTGTCGGAATGCCGAGGCCGCACAGGGCAAGCTGCGGCTCCAGCGCATGCGGCAATCGCTCGGAGGTTGAGCCGTGTACGACGTGTTCGCTTTCGTCGACGGGCAGTTCAAGTCACCGCTGGAAACCTTTATCTCCGACGGAACGTCGAACATCTCCGAATGGGCCTCTGGTCCATTGACGACAGCGGTCACCCTTTATGTCGTGCTCTACGGCTATCTGGTCCTGCGCGGATCCGTGCGGGACCCCGTCCTCGGCTTTGCCTACAGGGCGATCAAGCTCGCCATTATCGTCATGCTGGTGAGGAATGCTGGCGAGTACCAGACCTATGTCACGAACATCTTCTTCGATGTTCTGCCGCACGAGATATCACAGGCACTGAACACCGGTACCGCCCCCAGCGCATCCACCTTCGACAGCCTGCTCGACAAGGGTCAGGCGGCCGCCACCGATATCTGGTCGCGCGCTTCCTGGCCGGTCGACCTCGTCACCAGCGTCGGCGGCATGATGGTGATCGCGGCAAGCTTCATTGTCGCAGCGATCGGCTATATCGTTTCGCTCTATGCCCGGCTGGCCCTGGCCATCATCCTGGCCATCGGGCCCATATTCGTGGCGCTTGCCATGTTCCAGTCGACCCGGCGCTTCACCGAGGCCTGGATCGGACAACTTGCCAACTTCGTCATTCTCCAGGTCCTCGTCGTAGCTGTGGGCTCGCTGCTGATAGATTGCATCGATACGACATTCACCGCGATCGACGGATACAGCGACGTTCTTATGCGTCCCGTTGCGTTGTGCGCCATCTGCATTGCCGCCCTCTATGTCTTTTATCAGCTTCCCGGCATTGCTTCAGCCCTGTCGTCCGGTGGCGCCTCCCTAGCCTACGGTTACAGTACGGCACGCGATGCGCATGAGGGCATGCTCGCACGGGGAACCTCCCATGCGGCCCGGATGATGGGGAGGGGTGCCCGCTTCGTTGGGCGGACATTCAGATCGCGGAATCCCGGCACATGAGATCGCTTCCCTTGCACAAGCATCAAAAGGCAATCCGCGAATGATCAGAACGATTGCGCTGTTTTGCATGGCAGCCGTCCTGAGCGGCTGCGCAGCACTGAGCTATCCGCTTCCCAAATGCGACGGCTACTCGCGCCGGCCGCTCAACCGCGCCATGTGGAAATGGGAGGACAATAGCAATCTCGGTCAGAAGCTCTCCGATACCGAATCTGCAAACCCCGGTCCGGCCACCAGCTATGCCGAACAGGGTAGCAGCCCCGCAGCCTTCGCTCATCTTGGAGCAAGTGACCCAACACGGCCCTGCAGAGGGTAGCGCAATGATCGCAAGGGACGAACTCAAGGCATATTTCGAAAAGGCCCGGCGCTTCGATCAGGATCGCATGATCCAGGTCGAGCGTTCGGCACGCATCGCCTGGTCTGTCGCCATTGTTGCCGGCGTCCTCGCTGGTGTCTCGATCTTCGCTGTTGCCAGCCTCACCCCGCTCAAAACCGTCGAGCCGTTTGTCGTGCGCGTGGATAACGCGACCGGTATTGTCGATGTGGTCTCGGCGCTGACCTCGGCGGCCGGCACCTACGATGAGGCCGTGACCAAATATTTTGCCGCCAAGTATGTACGGGCACGTGAAGGCTATGTCTGGAGCGAGGCACAGGAGAATTTCCGCACGGTCTCGCTGCTGTCCACGCAGCCGGAACAGGCCCGGTTCGCGGCCCTTTATCGCGGCAGCAATCCGGATTCGCCACAAAACGCCTATGGGCGCAACGCGACGGCGCGCATCAACATCGCCTCGATCTCGCTGATCAATCCGAATGTCGTTTCCGTCCGGTATATGCGCACCATCACACGCGGGGAGGAGAGCCGAACGTCGCATTGGGTCGCGACACTCACCTTTGCTTACGTCAATGCCCCGATGTCATCGACCGACCGGCTTGTGAACCCGCTCGGATTCGCGGTCAGCGAATACCGGGCAGATCCGGAGACGATCAATTGATTAGGCCTGCTGCGTTCCTCGCTCTTTTTTTCGCCGGCACTCTTTCGTCGGCGCTTGCCTTGGACATCCCGACTGGCGCATCGCAGGACAGCCGCGTGCGTTTCGTCAACTACCAGCCCTACAACATCACCCGCATCGTCGGCTCACTGCGTTCGTCGGTGCAGGTCGAGTTCGCGGCCGATGAGGAAATCGCCCATGTGGCCCTTGGCAACAGCGTTGCCTGGGAAGTGGCCCCGGCCGGCAACATCCTCTTCCTCAAGCCCCGGGAGAACCAGCCTGTCACGAACATCTCCGTCGTGACAACGCGTCGCGACGGGTCCACCCGCAGCTATCAGATGGAGTTGACTGTCCGGGATGGTACGGTGGAGGTGGGCCAGAATACCTATTTCTACGTCAAATATCGCTATCCCGGCGATGAAGCCGAGCGACGCCGGCAGGCGGCTGCAGCGCGTGCCATGGCGGCACAGGCGAATGACGCCGACGATGTGCTGGGAATTCATGAATCCTATGGACCGCGGAACTGGCGTTACTCGGCGCAAGGATCGCAGGCGCTCGAACCGCAATCAGTCTACGACAATGGCAAGGTCACCACCTTCGCCTTCGTCGGCAACCAGGAAATGCCGGCAATCTATATCGAGAATTCAGACGGCAGCGAGAGCCTGGTCCCGAAATCCGTCGACGGCAACCTGGTGCTCGTCCATGCGGTCAGTCGCAAATTCATCCTGCGCAAGGGAGGAGACGTGCTTTGCGTCTTCAACGAAGCCTATGACCGGGTCGGCATCAATCCGGAAACCGGGACAACCTCGCCATCGGTCGAACGCGTCACGCGAACCGATAGCACGGGGACACGATAGGAGATTGCCATGGCTCGGGAAAATGAAGCCCGCATCCCGGGCGAGCGCGCCGAAACCGTTGTCGACAGGAAGAACGAAGGCAATCCCGTTCTGAAGCGGGGTGCGGTCGCGCTCGCAGTCGTCGTCTTTGTGTCTTTCGCCCTGTGGTCGATGAGTGGTGACAAGGCGCCATCGGAGACATCCCGGCAGGAGCGGGTGGTGCTGCGACAAACAGCCGACTTCGAACCGGCCAGGGAAAGGACAGAACCTGCTCCCCCCAAGCCCGAGGTAAGGCTGCCGACGCCGACTGTGGCCGAAGACGTGGAAGAGGAAGACCCGCTGCTGGATTCTGCTCGTCGCGCACCCGTCATGGCCTATAGCGGTGGCCAGCAAAACGCTGCGCCGCCCCGCAATGCCGGCGATCCGACAACCTCACCCGAGAGCAATTTCGTGCCGCTCGATGGCACGATGATGGGCGGACAGGACACAGCCAGCAGCGACGCACAGCGATTTGACAGCCTGCTCCAGTCGACGCGCCTTGAGGGTTCGCGCGCCGGTACGCTCGGCAATCGAAATTACATCGTCGCCATGGGGACATCGGTCCCGTGCGTGCTCGAAACGGCCATGGCTTCGGATCAACCGGGGTTCGTGAGCTGCGTGATCAACCGCGATGTGCTTTCCGACAATGGCCGCGTCGTTCTGATGGAAAAGGGCACACAGGTCGTTGGTGAATATCGAGGCGGACTGCAGCGAGGTCAAAAACGTCTGTTCGTGCTGTGGAACCGGGCAAAGACCCCAAAAGGCGTCATCGTGACATTGGCGTCACCCACGACTGATGCCCTCGGGCGAGCAGGTGTCGACGGATATGTCGACACCCATTGGTGGGAGCGGTTCGGAAGCGCACTTCTGCTTTCCATCGTCGGAGATGCCATGAGCTACGCCAGCAGGCGTCTGCAAGACAGCGACGTCGACGCACAGGGCGCCGTCAGCGCCGGACAGCAGGCGGCGGCAATCGCCGTCGAGCAATCGATCAATATTCCACCGACGCTCACGAAGCATCAGGGTGAACTGGTGTCGATATTCGTTGCCCGCGATCTCGATTTCTCCAGTGTCTATCGGCTCCGGGTCACGGAGCCGAGGAACCGCGTCTACGACCGGGCGGTGTTGGGCGACTTTGCGCCGGACCCGAAGCTCGTGACGAAGTAGGCGGGATGCGCCATGGCCGAGGGAACCGATGCGGCGGTCGTACGGGAATTGCTGTCGCCGCTGGCGTCATTTCTGGAAGACAGGATGCTTTACGAGGTGATTGTGAATCAGTCGGGAAAGGTCCTGACTGAGGGACCTGACGGCTGGTGCGCATATGATCTCCCCCAACTGTCCTTCGAAAAGCTTATGCGGCTTGCCCGAGCGGTGGCGACCTGTTCCAACCAGTCCATCGATGAAACGCGTCCCATTCTTTCCGCCACGCTGCCGGGAGGGGAACGCATCCAGATCGTGATCCCGCCCGCGACAGCAGCCGGGATCGTCAGCCTCACCATCCGAAAGCCCTCATCATTGAACCTCACGCTCGACGATCTGGAGGAGAGGGGTTTTTTTAGTGAAGTCAGTCGTTCGAGGGGAGCGGCCATAGCTAATCCGCAGAAGTTGGAGGCACTTTACGAGGCCGGCTCGTACAAGGATTTTCTGCGTGAGGCGGTCATTGCTCGGAAAAACATCATCATCTCGGGCGCGACAGGCTCGGCAAAGACGACGCTGTCCAAGGCGCTGATCCGGCATATCCCCATCGATGAGCGAATCATATCGATCGAGGACACGCCCGAACTTGTGATTCCACAGCCCAATCATGTCCGCCTGTTTTATTCAAAGGGAGAACAAGGCCTCTCGCCGGTCGGCGCAAAGGAGTTGCTGGAATCCAGCCTTCGCATGCGTCCCGACAGGATACTCCTGCAGGAATTGCGCGACGGCACGGCCTTCTACTACATACGAAACGTGAATTCAGGCCATCCCGGATCGATTACGACCGTTCATGCAGACAATCCATACCTCGCCTTCGAGCAATTGACGCTACTCGTCAAGGAATCTGCAGGAGGCAGCAATCTGGACAGGGTGGACATCCGACAGATGCTATTGGCTGCGATCGACATTATCGTGCAGTGCAAGAGGGTCGCAGGCCGATTTTTCATATCGGAAATTTACTTCCGAGAATTGCAAGCAAGTCTGCCACTTGCAACAGGCGGGAATTGCAAAAGCCGACCAT
>JBEBXE010000198.1:0-6163 GCA_040391705.1 Aerobium aerolatum | reverse complement strand
CATTGGGGCGTGCCGCTGACGCTGGCGCGGATGCCGGAAGATTGCGACTACGCCATCTTCGAAATCGGCATGAACCATCCCGGCGAGATCAGCCAGCTGGTGCGTTTCGTGCGTCCGCATATCGCCATCATTACCGTCATCGCACCGGCCCATCTCGGGTTTTTCGACAGCCTCGAGCAGATCGCCCGCGCCAAGGCGGAGATTTTCGAAGGCGTGGTGCGCGACGGCCATGTGCTGCTGAACCGCGACGACCGCCAGTGGCGTTTCCTCGATCAGGCCGCCCGCGACGCCAAGATCGAGCATATCTGGAGCTTTGGCGAAAACGCCCGCTCGACCTTCCGCATGGTCGGGTTCCAGCCCGAAGACGCCGGCTCGCAGCTGGTCATGCGCATGGCCGGCAAGGAACTCGCGTTCATGGTCGGCGCGCCGGGCCGCCACATCGCGCAGGACGTGCTGGCGGTGATGGGCGCTGTCTATCTCGCCGGCGGCGACATCGACAAGGCATCGGCCGAGCTGGTCAATTTCCACGCCGAACGTGGCCGCGGCCAGCGCAGCATACTGCGCCATCCATCGGGCCGCGAGATCGTGCTGATCGACGAAAGCTACAACGCCAATCCGGTATCGATGAAGGCCGCGCTCGACCTTCTGGCCGACGCCACGGTACAGCCCGGCGGCCGCCGGATCGCCGTCCTCGGCGACATGCTGGAGCTGGGCGAGCACTCGCAGAAGCTGCATCAGGCGCTGGCCAGTCTGGTCAGGAACGCCCGCGCCGACATCGTGCTGTTGGCCGGCCCCGAGATGAAAGCGCTGGCCGAGGTGCTGCCGAGCGACATGGCGGTGGTGCACAAGGACACAGTCGAAGCGCTGAAGCCGCTGCTGCTCGACACCGTGCGCGCCGACGACGTCGTCATGATCAAGTCGTCCAACGGCATCGGTTTTTCCAGGCTGGTGGACGCGCTGAAGCGAGACTATCCCGTGGTTGCGCCGCCAGCCGCCATTGTAAAAGACGTTTGAAAAGGTTCGGGGACCGCCACCTATGCTGATGCTGCTTGTAGGGCTTGCCGACCAGATCTCGGCCTTCAACGTCTTCCGTTACATCACGTTCCGCACCGGCGGCGCGCTGATCACCTCGGCGTTGCTGGTGTTCATGTTCGGGCCGATGATCATCGACTCGCTGCGCATCCGTCAGGGACGCGGCCAGCCGATCCGCGCTGACGGGCCGCAAACCCACTTCAAGAAGGCCGGCACCCCCACCATGGGCGGCCTGATGATGCTGGCCGGTATCGTCGGCTCGGTGCTGTTGTGGGGCAATCTGTCGAGCACACTGGTCTGGATGGTCATGATGGTGACGCTCGGTTTCGGTGCCATCGGCTTCTATGACGACTACCTCAAAGTCTCGAAGCAGTCGCATATGGGCTTTTCCGGCAAGGCCCGGCTCGGCATCGAGTTCCTCATCGCCGGCATCGCCGCCTGGGTCATCATGCAGTCCGGCAATGCGCCGTTCTCGTCGTCGCTGACGTTCCCGTTCGTCAAGGATTTCGTTCTCAATCTCGGCATTTTCTTCGTGCCGTTCGCAGCCTTCGTCATGGTCGGGGCGGGTAACGCCGTCAACATGACCGACGGGCTCGACGGTCTTGCCATCGTCCCGGTGATGGTTGCCGCGGCGTCCTTTGGCGTCATCGCCTATCTCGCCGGTAACGCCGTGTTTGCCGAATATCTCCAGATCCATTTCACCCCCGGCACCGGTGAGCTCGCCGTCGTGCTCGGCGCGGTGATCGGCGCTGGCCTCGGCTTCCTCTGGTTCAACGCGCCACCGGCCGCCATCTTCATGGGCGACACCGGCTCGCTCGCCCTTGGCGGCCTCATCGGCGCGGTCGCGGTTGCGGCCAAGCACGAGATCGTCCTCGTCATCATCGGCGGCCTGTTCGTCGTCGAGATCATGTCGGTGATCATCCAGGTCGGCTGGTTCAAGCTCACCGGCAAGCGCGTCTTCCTGATGGCGCCGATCCACCATCACTTCGAAAAACTCGGCTGGACCGAAAGCCAGGTGGTGATCCGGTTCTGGATCATCGCGGTCATCCTGGCGCTGATCGGCCTGTCCACCCTGAAGCTGAGATAGTCAGATGATCCCGGCCACTACATTCCATGGCAAGAAGGTCGCACTGTTCGGCCTCGGCGGCTCCGGCCTCGCCACCGCGCATGCGTTGGCGGCGGGCGGCGCGGATGTGGTGGCATGGGACGACAATCCCGTCAGCGTCGACAAGGCCCGCAGCGAGGGGCTGACGGTCGGCGATCTGGCGCAGCTGGACTGGACGCTGCTGTCGGCGTTCGTGCTGTCGCCCGGCGTGCCGCTGACCCATCCCAAGCCGCACTGGACCGTCGATCTGGCGCGCGCCGCCGGCGTCGAGATCATCGGCGACATCGAGCTGTTCGTCCGCGAACGTGCCGTCCATGCGCCGAACGCGCCGCTGATCGCCATCACCGGCACCAACGGCAAGTCGACCACCACGGCGCTGATCGCCCACATTATCGCAGCATCGGGCCGCAACGCCCAGATGGGCGGCAATATCGGCCGCGCGGTGATGACGCTCGACACGCCTGCGGACGACTGCTTCTACGTCATCGAATGCTCGTCCTACCAGATCGAGCTGGCCCCCTCGCTCAATCCGACCGCCGGCATCCTGCTCAATCTGACGCCGGACCACCTCGACCGTCACGGCACGATGCAGCGTTATGCTGGGATCAAGGAACAGCTGGTCGCCGGTTCCGACACCGCCATCATCGGCGTTGATGATTCCCACTGCGCCCAGATCGCCGACCGGCTGCAACGCGCCGGCAAGGATGTGGTGCGGCTGTCCAAGCGCCTGCCGCTGGCCGATGGCTACTTTGCCGAGGGCGCAGAGCTGCTGCACGCCGTCGGCGGCCAGCACAGCCCTGTCTTCTCGCTGGCGGGCATCGGCTCGCTGCGTGGCGCACACAACGCGCAGAACGCGCTGGCGGCCGTCGCCGCCTGCCTGCGCATTGGCCTGTCGGCTGCTGAAATCCAGTCCGGCCTCGCCAGTTTTCCCGGCCTCGCGCACCGCATGGAGCAGGTGGCGCGGCGCGGACGGGTGCTGTTCGTCAACGATTCCAAGGCCACCAACGCCGAGGCTGCCGCGCCGGCACTGGCAAGCTTCCCGCGCATCCACTGGATCGCCGGCGGCCTGCCGAAAGACGGCGGCATCGAAGCATTGCGCGCGTTCTTCCCGCGCATCGCCAAAGCCTATCTGATCGGCGAGGCCGCACCGGCCTTTGCCGCCACGCTCGGCGGGGCTGCGGCGTTTGAGATATCCGGCACGCTCGACGAGGCGCTGCACCACGCCGCCCGCGACGCCGCGCAGGACGCTGGCGACGACGAGGCCGTGGTGATGCTGTCGCCGGCCTGCGCCAGTTTCGACCAGTTCAGGAATTTCGAAGTGAGGGGCGACGCGTTTCGCGAAGCCGTTCTCGCACTTGATGGCATCGAGCCAATCGGAGGGGCACGCTGATGGTCAGCCGCATCGACAAGGGACCCGTCGCAAACTGGTGGTGGACGATCGACCGCTGGTTCTTCGCTGCCTTTCTCATGCTGATGGGCATGGGCATCGTGCTGTCGTTTGCCGCGTCGCCGGCAGTCGCCGAACGCATCGGCCTCGACAGCTATCACTTCGTCACACGGCAGATGCTGTTCATGGTCCCGGCGCTGATCGTGATGATCGGCGTGTCGTTCCTCGACGCGCGCCATGTGCGCCGGCTGGCGTTGCTGATGCTGGCGGGCTCGCTGGTGCTGATGGTGGCGGCGCTGTATTTCGGCGTTGAAATCAAGGGCTCACGGCGTTGGGTTCACCTTGCCGGGGTGTCGATCCAGCCGTCCGAATATATGAAGCCTGCCTTTGTCGTCATCTGCGCCTGGCTGTTTTCCGAGCATTCGCGGCGCTCCGAAATGCCGGGCAATCTGTTTGCGATGATCCTGCTTGGTTTGGTGCTGGCGCTGCTCGTCGCCCAGCCCGATCTCGGCCAGACCCTGCTGGTGCTGGCAACCTGGGGCGTGATGTTCTTCATGGCCGGGATGCCGTGGTTCTGGATCGCAGTTCTGGGCGGCGCGGGCATCGGCGTCGGCCTGCTTGCCTACACCACCTTTCCGCACGTCGCCGGTCGTATCGACCGCTTCCTCACCGGCGAGGGCGACACCTATCAGGTCGACATGGGCCGCGAGGCGCTGCTGCGCGGCGGCTGGCTCGGCCAGGGGCCGGGCGAGGGCACCGTCAAGCGCATCCTGCCTGACAGCCACACCGACTTCGTCTTTGCGGTTGCCGGCGAAGAGTTCGGCATCGTCGTCTGCCTGCTGATTGCCGGCCTGTTTGCCTTCGTCGTGCTGCGTGGCCTGACCAAGTCGCTCAACGAGACCGACGATTTCGCCCGTTACGCGGTTGGCGGGCTGGTGGTGCTGTTCGGCCTGCAGTCGATCATCAACATGGGCGTCAATCTGCACCTGCTGCCGGCCAAGGGCATGACGCTGCCCTTCGTGTCCTATGGCGGCTCGTCGCTGATCGCGATGGCCATCTCGATGGGCATGGTCTTGGCCTTGACGCGCAAGGACCCGCAAAAGCGCATGCGCCCCGGCCAGTCGCGGTCGCCGCGCTTCCTGCATCCGGCCGAATGATGGCGAAGGGTGTCATTCTTCTGGCCGCCGGCGGCACCGGCGGTCACCTGTTTCCAGCCGAGGCGCTGTCGCATGAGCTGATCGCGCGCGGCTGGGATGTGCATCTGGCCACCGACAGCCGCGCCGAGCGCTATGCCGGTGCGTTTCCGGCCACCGCGATTCACGCCATCGCGTCAGCCACCATCGGCTCGAAGAACCCGCTGGCGCTGGCGCGCGCGTTCTGGACCATCTGGCGTGGCGGGCAGGAAGCTGGTCGCGTCATCGCCGAGATCAAACCGAAAGCCGTCGTCGGCTTTGGCGGCTATCCGACCCTGCCGCCGCTCTGGGCAGCGACGCGGCGCAACGTCCCTACCGTCATCCACGAGCAGAACGCCGTCATGGGCCGCGCCAACAGGGCGCTGGCCGCGCGCGTCACCGCCATTGCCGGCGGGTTCTTCCCGGCCTCCGGCACCCACGCAGGCAAGATCGTCGAGACCGGCAATCCGGTGCGGCCTGCGGTTCTGGAAGCGGCAAAGACCGCCTACCAGCCGTCGGCCGCCACCGACCCGTTCCATCTTCTGGTGTTTGGCGGCAGTCAGGGCGCACAGTTCTTTTCTGACGCCATTCCCGCTGCCATCGCCCTGTTGCCGCAGGAGTTGCGGGCGCGGTTGCGGGTCACCCAGCAGGCGCGTGAAGAAGACCGCCAGCGCACCATCGACGCCTATGCGGCGCTGGGCGTTGCCGCCGAGATTTCGCCGTTCTTCACCGACATGGCGCAGCGCATGGCGCAGGCGCAGCTGGTGATCTCACGCTCGGGCGCATCGACCGTGTCCGAGATCGCCACCATCGGCCGCCCGGCGCTGCTGGTGCCCTATCCCCACGCGCTCGACCATGATCAGGCCGCCAACGCGTCGGCGCTGGCTGGCGCTGGTGGGGCCGAAGTCTGCGTGCAGGCGAAATTCTCCGTCGATGTCATCGCCAGCAAGCTCACCGCCTACATGACGGACGCGCACCACTGCGCCGCCATGGCGCAAGCGGCGCGCTCTTCCGGCAAGCCGAACGCCACACAGTTGCTTGCCGACCTCGTGGAGGCTATTGCGTCGGGCGAATCCATTGCAGCGTTCAAAGGAAGGACCCGCGCATGAAAATGCCGCAGACAATCGGCGTCGTGCATTTCATCGGCATTGGCGGCATCGGCATGAGCGGCATCGCCGAGGTGCTGCACAATCTCGGCTATCGCGTCCAGGGCTCCGACCAGGCCGACAGCGCCAACGTCCAGCGCCTGCGCGACAAGGGCATCACCTGCTTCGTCGGCCACACCGCTGACAATCTCGGCGACGCCGAAGTCGTCGTCGTCTCGACGGCGGTCAAGAAGACCAATCCCGAACTGATCGCTGCCCGCGAAAATCTGCTGCCGATCGTGCGGCGCGCCGAAATGCTGGCGGAGCTGATGCGTTTTCGCAACGCCATCGCCATCGGCGGCACCCACGGCAAGACGACGAC
>JBEBXE010000197.1:0-6181 GCA_040391705.1 Aerobium aerolatum | reverse complement strand
ATGTGCTGCGCGCGCATCGCTTCGATGTTGGCGAGAATGTCGGCCGGAAACGGCGTCACCTTGGGGCCCGACTGGTCGATATGCAGCGCCACGCTTTCGCAGGTCGCCGCCAGCCAGCCGTCGACATGGCGCATTTCCTGGAATACGTGGAAGCGCTTGTCGTCGTGGTCGAGCAGCTGGAACGAGCAGCGCACTTTGTCGGTCAGATGCAGTTCGCGCACGTAGCAGACGTGGATTTCGCCGGTATAGGTGGTCAGCTGGCGCTGGCTGGCATAGCTCGGCCCCATGCCGAGATGCGCGAACGCCTCGTCGACGCCGCGGTCGAACAGCACGTTGTAATAGGCCATGTTGAGGTGACCGTTGTAGTCGATCCATTCCTTTTCGATCTCGAGAACGCGGGAAAGAAACGGTGTCTGGTCGGTCATGTCGGCTTCTTCCATTTTCCATGTTCGGACGCGCTGGACAAAGCCGCGCTCATTTGCAGACTGCGGATACAAGACCAAGGGGTGGCGCAGCACAAGCTGGCCGTGTCCCCAATCCACGGAGGAAATAGCATGGCGCTGGCCGATCTTCAGGCTGTAACGAGGAACGAAGCGGGCATTTCAACGGTGCTTGGCCTCCTCAGGCAGCGTTTCGGCGACCGCTTCCAGACCGGCGAAGCGATTCGCGGCCAGCACGCGCACACCACCACCTACATTCCGTCGCAGCTGCCCGACGGCGTTGCCTTCGTGCAGTCGACCGAGGAAGTGCAGGAAATCGTGCGCCTCTGCGCCGAGCATCGCGTGCCGGTGATCCCGTTCGGCACCGGCACCTCGCTGGAAGGCCACGTCAACGCGCCCGGCGGCGGCATCTCCATCGACCTGATGGGCATGAACAAGATCTTGAGCCTCAACGCCGAGGATCTCGACTGCACCGTCGAACCCGGCGTCACCCGCGAAGACCTCAACACCTATCTGCGTGATACTGGGCTGTTCTTCCCGATCGACCCCGGCGCCAATGCCAGCCTCGGCGGCATGGCCTCGACGCGTGCGTCCGGCACCAACGCGGTGCGCTACGGCACGATGCGCGAAAACGTTTTGTCGCTCACCGCCGTGATGGCCGATGGCCGCGCCATCACCACCGGCAAGCGGGCACGCAAATCCTCGGCCGGCTACGATCTGACCCGGCTGCTGGTCGGCGCGGAAGGCACGCTCGGCATCATCACCTCGCTGACGCTGAAATTGTACGGCATTCCGCAGGCGATTTCGGGCGGCGTCTGTCCGTTTCCAAGCGTTGACGCCGCCTGTCAGGCGGTGATCGCGACGATCCAGATGGGCATTCCGGTGGCGCGCATCGAACTGGTCAACGGCCTGACGGTGCGCTCGCTCAACAATTACGCCAAGCTCGGCTTGCCCGAAACGCCGCACCTGTTCGTCGAGTTCCACGGCAGCGACAGCAGCGTCAAGGAACAGGCGGAAACGTTCGGCGAGATCGTCGCTGACTTCGGCGGCGGACCGTTCCAGTGGACCAACGTCGCCGAAGAACGCGCCAAGCTGTGGAAGGCACGCCACGACGCCTACTGGGCCGGCATCGCGCTGCGTCCCGGCTGCAAGGGCCTGTCGACCGACGTCTGCGTGCCGATCTCGCGGCTGGCCGAATGCATCCACGAAACCGAGGAAGACATCGCCGCCTCCGGGCTGATCGCGCCGATCGTCGGCCATGTCGGCGACGGCAACTTTCACGTGCTGGTGCTGATGAACCCCGACGATGCCAGCGAGATCGAGGCGACCGAAGCCTTTGTCGCCCGTCTCAACCTCAGGGCGATCGGCATGGAAGGCACCTGCACCGGCGAGCATGGCATCGGCCAGGGCAAGGCGGCGTTCCTGCGCCACGAGCTCGGCGACGCGGTCGACGTGATGCGCTCGATCAAGCAGGCGCTTGACCCGCTCAACATCATGAATCCCGGCAAGATCCTGCCTGGCGGGTCGCTTTAGGCGGGACAGTCGCAGGCTCGGCGCTTTTGCCACTTTATCGACAACGTATTGCGGCTAAACTGCCAGACGGCTTGGCGAATTCGGCGGGAGAGAAACACTGGCACGGTTATTCGTCGCCATCGGTGGGTTGATTGTGCTGGCGCTGACAACAGCGCTGGTTGCACCATACTTTATCGACTGGACCTCCTACCGCGCCGATTTCGAGCGTGAGGCGAGCCGGATTCTTGGCCGTGCGGTCAAGGTCGAGGGCACCGCCAGCGCGCGGCTGCTGCCGTTTCCGTCCGTCAGCTTCACCGATGTCGTCGTGTCCGGGCAGGGCACCACCGAGCCGGCGATGACGATCGAGACATTCTCGATGGATGCCGAGCTGGCGCCGGCGATGCGCGGTGATTTCCACATCTTCGACATGCGGCTGGTGCGCCCCGTCGCCCGGGTCGAGATTGCCGCCGACGGCACCCTCGACTGGGCGGTGCGCCCGTCGGTGCCGCTGGACGCAAGCCACATCTCGCTGGAAAAGCTCACCATCACCGAAGGCCGGGTGGCGCTGCGCCATGCCGCCAGCGGCCGCACCCACAACCTCACCGAAATCAACGCCGACCTGTCGGCCCGTGCGCTCACCGGCCCGTGGCGCATGGACGGCACGCTGCGGCTCGACGGACTGCGCTCGACCGTCTCCGCCTCGACCGGCGCGGTGGACGATGCCGGCTCGATGCGGCTGCGGCTGCGTGTCCAGCCCGACCTCTATCCGCTGGTGGTCGAAACCGATGGTTCGACGCGCGTCGAAAATGGCGTGCCGCACTATTCCGGCCAGTTCCGTCTCAACGCCTCCACCACAGGCGACCGGCTGCGCACCGGCGATGGCGGCACCATTTCGCTCAATGCCGAAGCCGGCCAGCCGGCACGCGACGCCCCGCCACCCGCCTATCGTCTCAGCGGCGCGTTCGATTTCGGCCACGCCGCCCTTGGCATCGAGCAGTTCCGCTTCGAGACCGGGTCGCTGGAAGACCCGTACACCGCCGATGGCTCAGCCCGTTTTGACCTCGGCGCACAGCCGCGCTTCGAGGTTCGCGCCGATGGCGCGCAGTTCCGCTTCGACGATGGCGACGCCAGCCAGGAAGGCGGCGGCGTCAGCTTTGCCGACCGCCTGACCGGCCTGCGCGAAGCCTTGCTCGACCTGCCGCGCCCGACCATTCCCGGCAGCATCGAGGTGGCGCTGCCGGCCATCGTCGCCGGCGACACCACGGTGCGCGACGTGCGCCTGTCGGCGAGCCCGTCGCCGTCCGGCTGGAGCATCGCCTCGGTGCAGGCGACGCTGCCGGGGCGCACGACGCTGGAAGCCAAGGGCGAGCTGGCGCTGGCCGACACCATCGGCTTCACCGGCGATTTATTGCTGGCAATCGGCCAGCCCTCGGGCTTTGCCGCGTGGCTGTCGCGCGACGTCGACGAGGCGATCCGCCGCCTGCCGGCTGCCGGGTTCAGCGCTGCGGTCGACCTGCAGGAAGACCGCCAGCAGTTCCGCAATCTCGAACTGGTCCTCGGCACCGCCAAATTCCGGGGCGAGATCGACAGCCGCACGCCCGCCGCCGCGCATCCGTCGATGACGCTCAAGCTCGACGGCGACAGCCTCGACATGGAGGGCATGTCGGCGTTCGCCTCGCTGTTCCTGGGCGAGAGCGGGCAGACGCGGCTGGCCGCGCGCGATCTGGAGTTCGAGATCAAGGCCGGTCCCGTCAGCGCCGCCGGCCTCAGCGCCGAGACGCTCGACACCGCTTTGCGCCTGCGCGATGGCCGCCTCGACATCGACCGGCTGTCGATTGGCGGCCTGTCCGGCGCCAACATCAGCGCCACCGGCATCATCAGCGATATCGACGGCGCGCCGACCGGCACGCTCGACGCCAGCCTGATCGCCGCCGACCTGCAACCTTTGGTCGACACGCTCGCCGCGCGTTTCCCCGATTACAAGGTTGCCGCCGAACTCGCCCGGCGCACGACGCTGTTTCCGGGGTTTCTGGAAGACGCCAACCTGCAACTGGTCGCCAATGCCGAGCCCAGCGCCGATGGCGCGCGCGACCTGTCGCTCGACGTGACGGGCAGCGCCGGTGGCACCACGCTGACCTTTGCCGCCGCCTTGAGCGGGCTGGCGGGCGATGTGCTGGCGACACCGGTCAAAGCGCAGTTTTCCGCCCAGAACGATGATGCCGCAGCGCTTTATGCGCTGTTTGGCGTGCCGGCGCTGCCGTTCGGCCTCGTCGGCCCGGCCCAGACCGACATCACCTTCGACGGCGCGCTGGCCGATGGCGGCCACACCGTATTCGAATTTGCCGGCGAGGGCCTGACGCTGGCCTATGACGGCGAGGTCGCGCAGGGCGCTGCCGGGCTGACGGCCAGCGGCACCGCGTCGCTGCGCGCCGACGATATCGAGCCGTGGCTGGCGGTTGCCGGCGTGTCGCTGCCGGGCTTCGGCCTGGGACTGCCGGTGTCGCTCGACAGCCAGCTCGATCTCGACGATGGCCTGCTGCTGCTCTCCAGCCTGTCCGGCGACATCGCCGGCGACGCCACGCGCGGCGACATCAATGCGCAGATGCGCGATGGCCTGCCGCATCTCACCGGCTCGCTGTCGCTCGGCTCGTTCGATCTGGCGTCGCTGGCCGATCTGGCGGTCGGCGAACCGTCGCTGTCGGGCGATGGCGACGCCTGGCCGACGACGCCGTTTGCGGCCTCCGTCGATGCGCTGTTCACCACCGATCTGGAAATCGCCGCCGAAAACCTGCGCGCCGGCGATTTCGCCGCTGCGCAGCGCGGTCGCATGACCCTGCGCATCGGCCGCAATGCGGTGTCGATCAGCGATGCGTCGATGCAGGTCCACGGCGGCACCCTGACCGGGCTGGTGGACTTCCGCAACGATGGCGGCACCGGCATCGTCTCCACCCAGCTGCGCCTGTCTGGCGGCAAGGCCGAGAGCCTGCTCGGCGCTGTCGGCATCACCGGCGACCTCGACCTCACCGCCGCGCTCAGCGGCAGCGGCAAGACGGCCGAAGCCTTGATGGCCTCGCTCGCCGGTTCCGGCACCGTCGCTGCGCGCGACGTGTCGATCTCCGGCATCAATCCCAATGCGTTTCCCGCTCTTCTGACTGCCGCTGACCAGTTCGGCCCGGATATCAACGCGGCGGCCACCGCCGGCTTTGCGCCGCAGCTGGTGCGGCAAGGCGCGTTTACCGCCGCCGCCCTCGATTTCGCCTTCACCGTTGCCAACGGCACGGCGCGCGTGCCGCCGGTGCGGCTGGAAACCGACGCCGCCACGCTGTCAGGCGAGTTGCGTGCTGATCTGGGCGCTGCCACCGTCGGCGCGGCCATGGTGCTGACCTACAAGGCCGGGCAGGAGGCCCTGGTCGGTTCCGAGCCGTCGGTGCGTCTGGCGGCTGCCGGGCCGCTCGACGCCATCGACGTGAGCGTCGACACCGAAATGCTGACGCAGTTCCTCACCCAGCGCGCGCTGGAGCTGGAGCAGCAGCGCGTCGAAGCGATGCAGGCCGCCTTGCTGGAGCGCCAGCGCCATCGCCGCGAGGTGCGTTACTACGCCGCGCTGGCCGAGACGCGCCAGAAGGCCGCCGAGGAAGCCCGCCGCGCCGTCGAGCAGGCCGAGCGGCTGCGCCGCGAGGTGCAGGCCCAGCAGGATGCCGAGCAACACCAGCTGCGGCTTGAGCAGGAAGAGGCTGAGCGCCTGCGTCTGGAGCAGGAGCGCACCCAACTGGAAACGCCGCCTGTCGTTGAGGGAGCGCCGGAGATCGGCGACCCTCTGCTGGATTCAGTCGAGGCGATTTTGGCCACGCCGCTTCCAGGCGAGGGGGCTGAACAGACGCCGGGAACCGTCACCTCCGTGCCGACACCGCGCCCCGACCCGCAAGCCGCGCCGCCGCCTGAGGCACCAGCCGCCCCGCGCTCCAGTGACGGGTTCATGCGAATGATTTTCGGCGAATAAACTTATACCAACGGACTTTGTGCGTCCTTCGAGGCTCGCTTTGCTCGCACCTCAGGATGAGGAAGGTGGTTTGTCGAACCCACAACGCCGTGGGCTCGAGTCACAACAGACCTCATCCTGAGGTGCGAGCCTTTTGGGCGAGCCTCGAAGGACGCACGGCGTCACGACTGGCCATTGCGATACCAATCGAGCACATGCAGCCGCAACGCGGACGACAAATTGGTGTCGC
>JBEBXE010000196.1:0-6183 GCA_040391705.1 Aerobium aerolatum | reverse complement strand
TTCTCGTGTCGCTCCCGACGGAACCCGCTATTCCTGAAGGTGTTGATCAGCCTAAGGCAGACGGTGCCCTCAAAGGGCAACAACCTAACAACAGCCCAGAGAAAGGAACGAAACCCGGTTCCCGGTGTTTGCATACAACATGCCACAACACAAAATCTCCATGCCCCCTCCATATCTTGATCCAGGAGGGACCGCGTTCTTCCTGGATCTCGACGGAACGTTGTCGGAAATCGTGCCCGATCCACGACATGCGCGAGTTTCTCCTCGCATGCTCGAGGCAGTGGCAAGACTTGCGGTTCGCTCGCGCGGCGCTGTGGCCGTAGTCTCAGGGCGCAGCCTTGCTCAACTCGACCAAATGCTACATCCGCTTCACCTTCCCCTCGCGGGCGTACACGGCATTGAGCGCCGGGAGCCAAACGGTGAAATCAACGGAGCCGAGTTCGATGCCGAGCTATTTCGGCAACTGGTTTCCATCATCCGTGAGTTTTCCGCACGTCACGAAGGAACGCTGGTCGAGGCCAAGCCTGGCTCGGTCGCTCTGCATTACCGCAAGCGGCCAGACCTCGAAATGCAGTGCCTCGACCTTGCGCAGACGCTGTCCGGGAAGGACTCCAGCATCAACCTGATGCCCGGCAAGATGGTAGTCGAGTTGACCCTCGCTCCTCTTACTAAAGGCACTGCCATCGCGCAGTTCATGGCCCAGCCTCCCTTCATCGGTCGAACGCCGTTCTTTGCCGGCGATGACGTGACCGACGAAGCAGGTTTGGCGGTCGTGAACGCAATGCAGGGCGTGAGTGTGAAGATCGGTGACGGTGAAACCGCTGCGAAATACCGACTCGCCAGCGTCGATGCCGTGTGCGGGTATCTCGAATCGCTGCTGGACGTCCGGGGTGTGGGAACATAACCGGGCCAATGATGGTTCCGCCGGCGAGACCGGATCATATAAGGCAGCGACTACAATGAGCAGGCTCGTCATCGTTTCAAACCGCGTCGCTGATCTGCGCGCTCAGACCCAGTCAGGCGGTCTCGCGGTCGGGCTGGCGGATGCCCTGCGGCAAAGGGGCGGTATCTGGTTTGGCTGGAACGGGGAGAGCGACGGGGTAACCGGTGGCGAAGCCCAGGTGGAAAAGATCGGCAAGGTCGAGCGTATTGCCGTTCCGCTTTCCGCTGAGGACAACACCAACTACTATCTCGGCTACGCAAACAGCGTGCTTTGGCCGATGTTTCACTACCGGCTTGATCTGGTGGACTACCGCCCGGAATTTTCCGAAAGCTACTGGCGGGTCAACGAGACCTTCGCGCGGCAGCTTTTCGAATTCTTGCGACCCGATGATCGGATCTGGGTGCATGACTATCATCTGATCCCTTTGGCAGCAGCCTTGCGCAAGCTGGGCTGCCAGCAGCCAATCGGTTTCTTCCTGCATATTCCCTTCCCGCCAAGCGATCTCTTTTCCGCCTCCCCGGAGCACGCGCGCCTTGCCGACGCACTGCTCCAATACGACCTGATCGGCTTCCAGACCCGGACAGATGTTGGCAATTTGAAACTCTATCTGTCCGACACGGCATCGGCGGTGCAGATTTCCGACCAAAAGTTCAGCCTTGGCGAAAGGAGCGTCGTGATCGACAGATTCCCGATCGGGATCGATGCGTCCGGTTTCTGTTCCATGGCGCAGGAGGTCAACAATGAAGTTGCGGTAGATCTGACGCGGCGCAAGGTGTTGGGGCGCAGGCAGATAATCGGTGTCGACCGACTCGACTATTCTAAAGGGCTGCCCGAGCGCTTCAAGGCGTTTGACAAGCTGCTGGCGCAGCATCCCGAACTCTCAAAGGGGGTCAGCTTTCTGCAGATTGCGTCGCCGACGCGGGAAGAAGTTGATGCCTATGCCGACATCCGCACCGAGCTTGAGACCCTATCTGGCGCGATCAACGGGCGCTATGCCGAGTTCAATTGGACGCCTCTGCGCTATATCAATCGCCCGGTCTCTCGCCGGATATTGGCACCGCTTTTTCGGGGAAGCCATGTTGGCTTCGTCACGCCTTTGCGTGACGGTATGAACCTCGTTGCCAAGGAATATGTCGCGGCGCAGGACCCGGATGATCCGGGCGTGCTAATCCTGTCGCAATTTGCCGGAGCTGCGGAGGAGATGATCGACGCACTGATCGTTAATCCGTACAATATTGATGACATGGCGGCGCAACTGCATCAGGCGCTGATAATGCCACTCGACGAACGGAGGGCAAGGCACGCTTCCTTGCGCGAGCAGGTGTTTCACCAGAATGCACAGACTTGGCTGAATTCGTTTCTCACGGCCTTGGAAAAGGTGCCGTAGCTGCGAGCCGGGTCGTAACGATCGAAGTCAACCAGACCCGGCGGGTGGTTCTCGTCAGGCGCCACCACCGTTCTCGACGATCGATTGGTGCCGGCCGTCGGTTACAAGACATCTTCCCATCTGCGGGAAAGATGCATTGACGCGGAGATCAGGCCTACCATCGAATATGTCTGCGGAAAGTTGCCCCATAACTCGCCCGTATCGACATGAAGCCCCTCGGATAGAAGCCCGAGATGATTGCGGCGCTCCAGGATATCGTTGAAGATTTGCCGGGCGTCCTCGTGACGGCCAACCCTGACCAGCGCGTCGATCAACCAAAATGTACAAGCGGTAAATGCCGTTTCGGGCTCGCCAAAATCGTCCGGGTTGCGGTAGCGATAGAGATGGTTGCCGAAACGAAGGTGGCTCTCGCAGGCAGCGAGTGTTGACAAAAAGCGCGGGTCGCGCGCAGGCAGGAAGCCGATTTCAGGGATCATCAGCAAGCTCGCATCGAGATCGGAACCACCAAAGCTCGACACGAAACTCCCGATGTCCTGGTTCCACCCCCGCTCAAGCGTACCCGCATGAATCCGGTCGGCATGATCTCGCCAGTATGCCGCGCGTTCCGTCAGACCCAGTTTCGTGCCGATTTTTGCCAGCCGATCGCAGGCCGCCCAGCACATGATCGCGGAGTGCGTGTGAACAGCGCCGCGGGTACGGAATTCCCACAAACCTGCGTCCGGCTGGTCCCATCGCCGTGCCGCTTGTTGGCCCAGAAGCTCCAACCGCTCATACAATGCTTCCCCGCCCATGGTTGGCAAGCGCTCATCGAAGAAGCATTGGGTTATCGAAAGGATGACAGACCCATAGCCGTCATTCTGGACCTGGCTGTAGGCGGCATTGCCGCAGCGTACCGGTCCAAAGCCCCGATAGCCGGGGAGGGTGGCGATGATCGCTTCGTCGACCTTGCGCTCAAGGCCAAGACCGAAAAGGGGCTGTAGATAGCCGTCCGGGGAGCTTGCGGCGATGTTGGAGACGTAGCCAAGATAGTCCTCCATTGTCTTCGTCGCGCCTAGAAGGTTGAGCGCCTTGACGGTGAAATAGGAGTCTCGCAGCCAGCAGAAGCGGTAGTCCCAGGTCCGGCCGCTCGCGCCATATTCGGGGATCGACGTGGTCAGGGCGGCAACGATGCCGCCGGTTTCCTCATGCGAGCACAGCTTCAGCGTTATCGCAGACCGGATTACCACGTCCTGATAGTCTATTGGCAGCGACAGGTAGCGGACCCATTCGCACCAATAGTCGCGCGTCGCCTCCAGAAAAGTGCGGGCTACCTGAAGTGGCGCTTCCGCCAGTCTTTCGTCCGGCCCTAGAACAAAGGCGTAAGGGCGGTCGACCAGAAAAGGTTGGCCCTGCTCGATGAATTCCACCGGCGCGTCGGTGGTCAGGCGCAGGACTTCGTCGCCTAACAAAAAGCGGATGTGACTGGACCCCCGGGTCGTTTCCGGGACGAAAGCGCCATAGCCATGCAGCGGGCGCAGACGCATGGTCATGCGCGGAGAACCTTCGATGGGTTCGATCAGCCGAACGATCATCTGCGGCCGGAATATACGTCCTGCAGATTTGAAACGCGGTGCGAAGTCAGTGATCCGCAGCCGGCCCCCACTTTCATCGGTCAGTATGGTTTCAAGAATCGCGGTGTTACGCAGATACCGCTGCTCGCTCGCTGCAAGATACTCAAGGCTGACAGACCATGCGCCATTCTCAGTTTCCGTTCCGCCCAAAAGGCTGCAAAACACAGGGTCGCCATCCATCCGCGGCGAACACATCCAAACGATGCTGGCTTCCCGGTCGATCAGCGCAGCCGCTGCCGCATTGCCGATTACTCCGAGATCAAGCGTTGATGTGCCGACGCCTTCGCTCATTATTCAATCCTTCAGTTTTAGGGGATGGCGAGGTGGAGAACCCGCGCTAGCGCAACGATCGTAGTGGGCATTCGTTCCATGGGATACGTCCGACGAGGTCGGGACCGCAACGCATGACCCACCGAACGTGGAGTCATTCACCACAGCAAGCAAGCGTTGTTTGTTGGTGGGTTGCCGACGACGCCGCACCTTGTACGGTTCCATGGGGCCGAGAGCCTGCCAGCCGCGCTTTTCGAGCATGCCCTGCAACCTGGCCGGTAGGGGAGGGGACCGGGCTGTCGGCACAATGGTGGTGGGAATCGTGTATCGTGCCCGACACCATCATCGCGCGGTCGGGCCTATGCGGCGGGCCGCGCTGCGGAAGCTACGCTTTTCAAGGTCGAGCCGACGTCGCATGTTCAGGTGTTGAAGCGTCTCTTTGGCCGAATATGAGCCCTCGGCACGCCATATGCCTGATCCGCGTCGGATCGCCCGCGGAAAATTACCTCGGCGGCAACGGGAGCGAATTCGCCGGCGTCTAACCGGTGCGGCGCTGGCCCGAAACTCGGCGGCGGCTCCGGGCCGCGGGTGTCGCTCAGACATTACGTGGTGTGGACCTGATCGTTGCGGTGACGTTTGCCACCGAGATTGGCGACAACCACCTCCGACGGCATCTGTGTGCGAAGGTGGGTCTTCCAATCCACAAGGGGAGCAGTCATGTCGGAGATTAAAGAGCGCGGAAACGCAGGGGCAGTGACGGTCTTCCGGGGCGCGCTAGTTGCTAATCCGGCAGCGCACCACTCTTGAAAAGCATGCAGAAATTGAATCCGCGACCATGATGGAAGCTGATCGATCCAGGCGAGAACGTGGATAGCCCCGGCACCGCCCGCATCAGACAGGAGCGGGGATCAGGTCAATTCCGAATGGCTCGAAATGCCGCAGATTGAGGGTCATGACAGTCAAATCGTGGGCTTTTGCTGTTCCCGCGATCAGTGCATCGGCCATTCCCGGACTGTGGCCCGCAGCGACTGCCTCTGCTTCGAGCTTGCCGGACAATGCTGAAACCGCCGCGTCTATCGGCAGGATCCGATCTTCATATGTTGAGAATAGGCCGTCCATCCAGCTCCTGAGACCATATGCTTTGGCGGTAGCACCCTTCCGCTCGAGCAGCATGATGCCTCGTTCGATCTCATGGACGGTGACGACGGACAGGAAAAACTCTGATGTCTTTTCGGCCTTGTCCAGCCAGGCGATGAGAGCTGTCGCGGTCGCGCGCGAAGGGGACAGCAGCGAGACCACATTCGTGTCGAGGAGATACCCTCTCACAGATCAACATCCCGGGAAGGCGAAGGATTGCGCTCGAACTCCCCGCCAGGGAAGGTCTTCAGGTAGGACAAGAAGCTGGATCGACGCGGCTTCAGGGCACGCTGTGCAATCTCGGCCGCCTGCAACGGAACCAGTGCGGCGACGGGTTTTCCATGACGGGTGATCGTGACGAATTCGCCCTTGATGGCGTCATCGACGTAACTTGATAGACCTGCTTTCACATCTTTCAAACTGACGGTGGACATCGATATCTCCGAAAAGTGGTCACGTAGGACCATATATATGAGCTTGAACTCAGTCTCGGTCAAGGAGGATGCGTTCGCTACTTCGCCAACAAGACGTCGCGATCGTCTGGCGCGGTCGAGCAGATTCTTGACGGATATGGCGAGGTTCCGTCGCACATGGTGGCAAGTGTTCATCTTCAGTTTTTAGACTGAACGGTGCGGATCGCGCGGAACCGAAGGGATGGGGCAATGTCGTCCCAGGGGTGGTCCGACGCGAACTGTGGGACGTAGCAGAACGTTTCCGCGCCTGATTTTTCGGAGTTTGCTCGCTGGTTTGGGCCACTGGCGTAGGTCTAGCAATAACGAGCGATAATATCTGCACGCACTGTACGTGCGCACGGGTAGCGGATCATCCGTCGTGTC
>JBEBXE010000195.1:0-6196 GCA_040391705.1 Aerobium aerolatum | reverse complement strand
CGAGGCTGGCAGCATCGGTCTGGTGTAGGCTCACGATACGCGGTCAGTCCTTGATGAGGTGATATTCCCCGGTGTCGGGGTCCTTCACCAGCGTGCCCTGACTGTCGGTTCGCTTTTCGGCTTCCGCACGGCGTGCGCGTGCGGTGACCCGCTCGGCTTCCCGAACGAAGGAGCGATAGCCGACATAACCGACGACACCGATCACTGCGAAGAAGATCAATTGCGGCATGGACGGCCTCCTCCGTTTTTCCTGCGCTCGAAGCCCTGCGGCTGCGATGCAAGTGTAGTTGCTTTTATAAAGCCGTCAAAGGCCGAAACGGTTCCAGAGCGACCGCTGTTCGGCCGCGTCGATCAGTCCGCCAGCCGCCGACGCTGCAATCTCGGACGCGTGCGAGCCGAAAAGGCCCAGCCTGCGGCCGAGGAAGCCGCGCGGCTGGCTCACCAGCTGTAACTGGGTCTTGTCGCCATAGCGCTGCTTGAGGAAGCTGCGCATGTCGCCCAACCCGTCGATAAGGCCAAGTTCGAGCCCCTTCTTGCCGGTCCAGAACATGCCGGTGAACAGCTCCGGGTCGTCCTTCAGCTTGACGCCGCGGCGCTGCTTGACCAGGTCGATGAAGGTGTCGTGGATGTCGAGCTGCAGCTCTTTCAGGCGCGCAATGTCATCCTTCTTTTCCGGCTGGAACGGGTCGAGGATCGCCTTGTTCTGGCCAGCGGTATGGACGCGTCGCTCGACGCCGATCTTCTTGATCAGTTCCTGGAAGCCGAATCCGGCAGAGACGACGCCGATCGAGCCGACGACGGAGGAGGGGTCGGCGATGATTTCGTCGCCGGCAACCGCGATCATGTAGCCGCCCGACGCCGCCACGTCCTCGACGAAGACCAGCACGCGCTTGTTCTTTTCTTCAGCGAGATCGCGGATCCGCTTGTAGATCAGCCGCGACTGCACCGGCGAGCCGCCCGGCGAATTGATCGAGATCGCCACGGCGGGCGCGTCCTTGACCGAAAACGCCTTCTCGATCAGCGTAGCCGTCGATGCCAGCGACAGGTTGGGGCGGAACTGGCTGCCACCGGACGCGATCGTCCCGTGGAGGCGAATGACCGGGATCGTGACTGCGTTGGAGCGCATGGAAGCGGGCAGAAGGCGGCTGAACAGTCGTCTCACGGTGGGCATTTCTCCGAGGATAAGGTGATCTGCATGTAAGCATTCACGCCGCGTCCGCAAGTTCGCGCCGGCGCTTTTCGTGCGTCCATCGAAGCTTGCTGCGAACTAGTCGCCAAACAGCGAGGCACGACCGTTGCTGATGTTGTCTGCGAAGGCGGACAGGGCGTTGCTGCCGGGATCGTGCAGCACCAGCGGCGGTGTCAGCGTCAGTTCGTCGGCGGCTCCGCGCCGGGCGCGCACGACGATGCGGATGGCGGCTTTTCCCGCACGCGGGTGGAGCGCCTTGACCTCGTGCCTGCCGAAATGCGGCCGCATCGCATTGAGGATATGGTTCAGCGATTGCGGCCGCGCGATCACCGACACGCCGCCGCCGGGGCGCACCAGCCAGGCAGCCGTCGTGAGCCAGTCGTTGAAGACATTGGCGTCTTCCATCACATGGGCCTCGCGGCGCAGCGGGTCGGGCGTGGCGTGGTCCAGCGCGCTGTTGAACGGCGGGTTCATGATCACCCAGTCGAGACTGGCGTCAGGAAACAACGCGCGGCGCGCCTCATCCTTCATCCGTACATCCGCAGGAATCACGGCGCAGCGTTGCGCAAGGCTTTGGTTTTCGGGCAGGGCAATCGACCGGCGGGCGTAATCCACCATGTCGGGGGAGCGTTCCAGCAGCGTGACGCGCGATTGCGGACAGCGTGTCGCCACCGCCAGGGCGGCAGCCCCTGCACCAGCGCCGAGATCGACGAGGTGGCCGCAGAAACCTGAAGGCACGCTCGCCGCCAGCATCATCGCGTCGGTTCCGGCGCGGTGACCCTTCCTGGCTGGCTGCGCCAGATAGAACGCGCCCCGGTGGAAGGCGTCGACCGTGTAGTCTCTGGTGTCTTCAGTGGAGAGCTGCATGATCAGGCTGGATTGATCTCGTCTAGGATTCCGGCATCGAGCAGTACCGCGCGCGCTGTCTCGCTATCATCGTCGGACACCATCACCCGTCGCGGCAGAACCCCGAGCGATCCTTCAATGACGCTCATGTTCTGGTCGGCGACGAAGAATGAGCATCCCGCATCGCGCAGGAGAACCTCGACGAATGAAATAAGCACGGGATCGTTTGTGCGCAGCAGCTCTTTCATTCAGCAGAAATCCCAGTTTATGCCCGCCGTGTAAATGGTCCAGGTGTGAAACGGATGCAACAGGTGACGCACAGTCTCGGTTCCGCGCTAATTCGCCACTTGCCGGGCGATGCGCACCTGCCTAGAGTCCGGCCAAAGTATGGCGGGCGGGGGTCCGCAACGCTGACAGGAGTTCCGTTTGGTGGGCGTAGTAGTCAATATCGAAGGTGGTCGACGCGAAAATGCATCGATCGAGGCAATCAGTTCGCTCACTGCGCATGACATGGGACGCGTCAACGAGTTGATCTTGTCCAAGGCGGGCTCGGATGTCGAGATGATTCCCGAAGTCGCCAATCATCTGATTTCTTCAGGCGGCAAGCGCTTGCGCCCGATGTTGACGCTCGCGGCAGCCCAGATGTTCGGCTACACCGGCGACGCCCACGTCAAGCTCGCGACCAGCGTCGAATTCATGCACACCGCTACGCTGCTGCACGACGACGTCGTCGACGAAAGCGATCTGCGCCGCGGGAAACGCACCGCACGGAAGATCTGGGGCAACCAGGCCAGCGTTCTGGTCGGCGATTTCCTGCTCGGTCAGGCGTTCCGCATGATGGTTGACGTCGGCTCCCTCGACGCGCTCGACATTCTCTCGGCCGCCGCCTCGGTGATTGCCGAAGGCGAGGTGATGCAGCTTGGCGCGGCCAAGAACCTTGAGACCACCGAAGACGACTATCTCGCGGTGATCCGGGCCAAGACGGCAGCCCTGTTCTCGGCTGCGGCAGAAGTCGGCCCTATCGTTGCCGATGCCTCGAAGAACGACCGCGCCGCCTTGCGCTCCTACGGCATGAACCTTGGGCTGGCCTTCCAACTGATTGACGATGCACTGGATTACGGCGGCGATTCGCTCAGCCTCGGCAAGAATGTCGGCGACGATTTCCGCGAGGGCAAGGTGACGCTGCCGGTGATCCTCAGCTACCGCCGTGGCTCCGCCGAAGAGCGCGAGTTCTGGAAGGGCGCGATCGAAAATGGCAGCTCCGACGATGAAGCGCTGGAAAAAGCCCGCGGCCTGATGGCGAGGCATGGGGCGATCGGCGACACCATCGGCCGCGCCCGCCACTTCGGCGAGATCGCGCGCGATGCGCTGGCGCCGCTGGATAAAACCCCGCAGAAACAGGCGATGCTGGATGTGATCGACTTCTGCATCAGCCGGGTGAACTGAGATTCGTTTCAACAAAACTTGAACGACGTTCGACGCGGCCTCGGAAGCCAATGCCGGTTGACGGCCCGACAAAGGCCCGAAACGGCCCGAAACGGATTGAACGCCGTTCGCAAAAAGGCCATCCTTCTGGCGTCCAAAGGCTCCAAGTGAGTCTGATTTCCGGGATGCCGGAACGACAGGAAGGAAAACTATGCGGCTTAGGACAGGACGCTGGATCGTCGCGGCGGGTTTGATGGCGAGCGTTTCGCTGGGCAACGCATCTGCGTCTACAACCGAGGAACAGGCCGCCAAGGTCGGGTCGCTTTCAGGCGCTTATCTGGCCGCGCGGATCGCCGACAGCGACAATGATCTGCCTTCCGCGATTGCGTATTATCGCCGCGCCCTGGTGTTCGATCCATCCAACCAGGCGATGCAGCAGAGCTTGATGCTCGGCCTGATCTCGCAGGGTGACTTCGATGCCGCCTTGCCGCTGGCTGAAAAGCTCAAGGAAGCGCCGGAAGTCGAGCGTTTCTCGCGCTTGGCGCTGGCAATCGATGCGATTCGCAAGAAGAACTACACCGACGCCGAATATTTCCTCAAGCTCGCGCTGGGCTCCGATCTCGACCGTCTCATCACCGGCATCATGACCGGCTGGGCCAAGCAGGGCGGCGGCGATTCGGCTGGCGCTCTGGCTGCCATGGACGCGCTGACCGGCCCCGAATGGTACGATCTGTTCGTGACCTACCATCGCGGACTGATCGCCGAGCAGGCCGGCGACGAGGCGGTGGCGCGCACGGCATTCGACGCCACGGCAGAGAACCTGTCGGCCGGCGGCGCTGCGCCCGAAACCTATCTGCGCGCGCTGGAATCCTATGCCGGTTTCCTGGCGCGTAGCGACGACAAGAAAGCCGCGCTGGCGGTGCTCGACAAGGCTGACGAGTTTGCACCCGGCCGGCTGACGATTCAGGTGCTGCGCGACAAGGTCGAAAGCGGTGCCGCCGTACCGACGCTGGTTGACGGTCCGCAGGCTGGTGCGGCGGAAGTCCTGCTCAATCTCGCCACGGCGCTCAATCGCAGCGGTGGCGAATCGTTCGTGCGGCTCTACCTGCAATATGCAATTGCGCTGCTCCCGCACAGCGACGCGATCCTGATCCAGCTGGCTGGCGTGGCCGAACAGCAGGGCGATGCCGAAATGGCCATCGCGCAATATGAGAAAATCCCCGACGCCTCGCCGATGAAGGCGGTTGCCGAGCTTCAGCTGGGGCTGAACCTGGCTGATCTCGAGCGCTACGACGAAGCGATCGGGCACCTCAAGGCGTCGCTCGGCGAAAATCCGGACGACATGCGCGCCTATCAGGCGCTCGGCGGCGTCTATTCGCGGCAGGAAAACTATCAGGCCGCCGCCGATTTGTTCGACACCGCCGTGTCACACATCGGCGAACCGGAACGCACCGAGTGGAACGTGTATTACCAGCGCGGAATTGCCTATGAGCGTCTCAAGCAGTGGGACAAGGCGGAACCCAATTTCCGCAAGGCGCTGGAATTGTTCCCCGATCAGCCACAGGTTCTGAACTATCTTGGCTACTCCTGGGTCGACCAGAACACCAATCTGGACGAGGGGCTGAAGCTGATCCAGCGTGCTGTCGATCTGCGCCCCAGCGACGGCTACATCGTTGATTCGCTCGGCTGGGCCTATTATCGGCTGGGACGCTTTGACGATTCCGTGCGCGAACTGCAGCGCGCGGTCGGGCTGATGCCGTCCGACCCGGTCCTCAACGATCACCTTGGCGACGCCTACTGGCGCGTCGGGCGCAAGCTCGAAGCCACCTTCCAGTGGCGTCATACGCTGTCGCTCGAGCCTGATGAAAAGGTGAAGGCGGAAGCGGAGAAGAAGCTGAAGGACGGCCTGTCGCCGTTCGAGGAGCGGGCGGAAGCGACGGAAGCAGAGCCGGAAGAGACGGCTGCTGCAACCATCGTGCCGATGCCGGCGGTGCCGGACGTGGCGCCCGAAGCTACCCCTGAAGCAGCAGTCGAGCCGGTTACTGCACGGGTCCATGTGGTCGCGTCGGGCCAGTCGCTGTGGTCGATCGCAGCCGACCTGCTTGGCGACGGCCATCGCTACTCGGAAATCCTCGACCTCAACCCGGCGTTGCGTGGCGATCCGGGACGGATCGTGCCGGGTCAGGAACTGGTTCTGCCACCTGAAAACTGACGTGACCGCGGTCGTCGGTCACAGCTGGGCGAGGCAGGGAAACCTGCCTTGCCTTGACGCCTTCGGGTTGCCGCTCTAGGAGGTGCACGACCTGCCACAGCCCTTCAGAGGCACGCCGTGAACGCACATCTTCCTGCCCATATGCATCCCAGCCGGTCCTTTCAGGGGCTGATCCTCGCACTTCACAATTATTGGGCCGATTACGGCTGTGTCGTGCTTCAGCCCTACGACATGGAAGTGGGTGCCGGGACGTTCCATCCGGCAACGACGTTGCGCGCGCTCGGGCCGCGTCCGTGGAATGCAGCCTATGTGCAGCCATCGCGCCGCCCGAAGGACGGGCGCTATGGCGAAAACCCGAACCGGCTGCAGCATTACTACCAGTATCAGGTGATCCTGAAGCCGAACCCGTCCAACCTGCAGGAGCTGTATCTCGGCTCGTTGAAGGCGATCGGCATCGACATGCTGACGCACGACATCCGCTTTGTCGAAGACGATTGGGAAAGCCCGACGCTCGGCGCCTGGGG
>JBEBXE010000194.1:0-6211 GCA_040391705.1 Aerobium aerolatum | reverse complement strand
CTGTATGACCGCGACCATCTCGACCAGGTGCTGGCGACCTTTGCGCTGATCCTGGTGTTTTCCGAAGGCACGCGCTGGCTGTTCGGCTCGTTCCCGCTCTATCTCGATATTCCGCCGCTGTTGCAGGGCACGGTGCCGCTGCCGGGCGGCTCGCGCTACCAGCTTTATCGCCTCGCCATCATCGGCGTCGGCATTGCGGTCGCGGTCGGCATGTATCTGCTCATCACCAAGACCCGCATCGGCATGCGTATCCGCGCCGGGGCGTCGGACCGCGAGATGATCGGCGCGCTCGGTGTCGATATCCGCATTCTCTACACCGCGGTGTTTGCATTCGGTGCCGCGCTTGCCGGCTTTGCCGGGGCGCTGGTCGGCGCACTGCAATCGGTGCAGGTCGGCATGGGCGAACCGGTGCTGATCCTTGCCTTCGTCGTCATCGTCATCGGTGGCATCGGCTCGATCAAGGGCGCGCTGGTCGGCGCGCTGCTGGTCGGCGTGACCGACACGATGGGGCGCTTCCTGCTGCCGCAACTGTTCGGGCTGGTGATGCCGCCGTCGCAGGCGGGACTGGTCGGCGGCGCGCTTGCCTCGATGCTGATCTACATCGTCATGGCCGTCATTCTCGCCGTGCGTCCGCAGGGCCTGTTCCCGGCGATGAAGGGTTGAGGCGATGACGATCTCCCGCGAAACCATCATCAACATCGTGCTGGCGCTGCTGCTGCTGGCGATCCCCTACGCTGCGATCCAGTTCGGCAATCCGTTCTACGTGACGCTGGCGACCCGGATGGCGATCCTCGGCCTTGCCGCCGTGGGCTTGAACATCGCGCTCGGCTTCGGCGGGCTGGTGTCGTTCGGCCATGCGGCGTTCTTTGGCGCGGGCGGCTATGTCGCCGGCATTCTGGCCAGCCATTCCTTCTCGGCAATACCGCTGAATTTCGGCCTGTTTGCCGTGCCGGGCACCAACCAGATGCCGATCATCTGGCTGGTGGCGCTTTTGGCGGGCGGGCTTCTGGCGGCGGCGATCGGCATGATCAGCTTACGCACCTCGGGCGTCTATTTCATCATGATCACGCTCGCCTTTGCGCAGATGACCTATTATTTCGCCGTCTCCTGGCCGGCCTATGGCGGCGAGGACGGGCTGTCGATCCTGGTGCGCAACCAGTTTCCCGGCGTCAACACCATGGTGCCGCTCAACTACTTCCTGATCTGTTACGCGGTGCTGATGGTGGCGCTGCTGCTGTCGGCGCTGATCCGCGATTCCCGCTTTGGCGCAGCCTTGCAGGCGGCGCGGCAAAACGAGGTGCGCGTCGCCTCGGTCGGGATCACGCCGTTCCGCATCCGGCTGGTGGCGTTCGCGATTTCAGGCATGATCACGGCGCTGGCCGGTGCGCTCTACGCCGACCTCAACCGCTTCGTCAGCCCGTCGATGATGTCGTGGCACATGTCGGGCGAGTTCATCGTGCTGATCATCCTCGGCGGCGTCGGCCGCCTCTATGGACCAGTGGCCGGTGCGATGCTGTTCGTGATGTTCGAGTTCCTGCTGGGCGGGTTGACCGAACGCTGGCAGTTCTTCCTCGGGCTGTTGCTGCTGGGTGTCGTGCTGTTTGCGCGCGGTGGCCTGATCGGGTTGATTGCAGGGAAACCGCGTCATGACTGAAACGGTTCTCGATATCCGTGACCTGTGCAAGAGCTTCGGCGCGCTGAAGGCGACGGATCATGTCAGCCTCGATCTGCGGGCGGGCGAAATCCACGCGCTGATCGGCCCGAACGGGGCCGGCAAGTCGACGCTGATCCACCAGATCGCCGGGACGCTGAAACCCGACACCGGGACGATTGATTTTTTGGGCCAGCCGATTGGCCAGCTCGGCGTGGCAGAACGCGCGCGGCTGGGGCTTGGCCGCTCGTTTCAGGTGTCGTCGCTGGCGTCGGAGTTTTCCGCCCTGCGCAACGTCATGCTGGCGGTGCAGTCGCGGCAGGGATCGAGCTTCCGCTTCTTCCGCCGGGTGATGGGCGATGCGTCGCTGGTCGATCCGGCGATGGCGGCGCTGGAGCGCGTCGGGCTCAAGGACCGCGCCGACATTCCGGCAGCGGAGCTGTCGCATGGCGAACGGCGCCAGCTTGAAATCGCCATTGCGCTGGCGCTGGGGTCGCGCGCGTTCCTGCTTGACGAGCCGATGGCGGGCATGGGGCCGGAAGGCTCGCGCCAGTTCACCGGCTTCCTCGACGCGCTGCGCACCGAAGCGCCGATCCTGCTGATCGAGCACGACATGGATGCGGTGTTCGCTTTGGCGGACCGGATTTCGGTGCTGGTCTATGGCCGCGTCGTCGCGTCGGGCACGGTGGATGAAATCCGCAACGACCCCGAAGTGCGCCGCGCCTATCTGGGAGATCCGCAATGAGTTTGCTGGAGATCAGGGGGCTCGAAACCTTCTATGGCGCCAGCCAGGCGCTGTTTGGTGTCGACCTTGACGTAGACGAGGGCGAGGTCGTGGCGCTGATGGGCCGCAACGGCATGGGCAAGACCACGACCATCGGTTCGGTGATGGCGCTGACGCCGGCGCGCAAGGGCGAAATCCGCTTCGGCGGCAAGGCGATCCAGGCGCTGAAGCCGTATGTGATCGCGCGCCTCGGCCTCGGGCTGGTGCCGGAAGGGCGGCGCTGTTTTCCCAATCTGACGGTGGTCGAGAATCTGATCGCCGCCGCGCGGCCGGGCCGCTGGACGCTGGCCGAAATCAACCGGCTGTTTCCGCGTCTGGAAGAACGCCGCGACCAGCTGGCGCGCTCCCTGTCGGGCGGCGAGCAGCAGATGCTGGCGATCGGCCGCGCCTTGATGACAAATCCCAGCCTGCTCATCCTCGATGAGGCAACCGAGGGGCTGGCCCCGGTGATCCGCCACGATATCTGGGCGGTGATCCGGACCTTGAAGCAGGAAGGCCAGTCGATCCTGATCGTCGACAAGACGCTGGCTGAACTCTTGCCCTGTGCCGACCGGTGTTTCGTGCTCGAAAAAGGCACGACCGTGTGGACAGGCAACCCGACCGACCTGACTCCCGAATTGCAGGATCGTTTTCTCGGCGTCTGACGCCGGCCGTCCCGGCGGGCATGTGCGCCGCCAGTGAAGAGGATCTATCTCATGACCGAACAAAGAACCCCGCACCAGGTGCTGCACCCGGCGAACTGGAAAAAAGCATCCGGCTACGCCAATGGCATGCTGGCGCAAGGCCGCACCGTCTGGGTCGGCGGCCAGATCGGCTGGAATGGCGATCAGGTGTTTGAAACCAGCGATTTTGGCGAACAGACGCGTCAGGCGCTGGCCAATATCGTCGCGGTGCTGCACGAAGCGGGCGGACGCCCGGAACACATCGTGAGGCTGACCTGGTATGTCACCGACAAGAAGGAATACCTTGCCAGCCTCAAGGGCATCGGCGATGCCTACCGCTCGGTGCTGGGCAGGCATTTCCCGGCGATGACGATGGTGCAGGTCGCCGACCTGATCGAAGACGAGGCCAAGGTCGAGATCGAGGCCACCGCCGTTATTCCGGACTGATACGGTCGATCAGCCCTTCCAGCGCGGTAATCATCATCGCCAGATCCTGCGGGCGTGACAGACGGTGATCGCCGTCGCGAATGAGCGATACGGTGACATCGTCGGCTGGAAGGTGCTCGACCAGTTTCAGGGCGTGCTGATAGGGCACGTCCGGGTCTTCCATCCCTTGCATGATATAGACCGGGCAGTGCGTGTCGATCAGCCCGGTCAGCACCCGGTTGCGCTCGCCGTCCTCAAACAGGGCGCGCGTGTAGATGTTGGACTCGGGCGAGTATTCGGAGTGTTCCTCGAGATAGCCGCGCTCGGCAAGCTCGGTGCGTTGCGCCGGCGTCAGCTGCGGTTCCATCAGCTCGCTGGTGAAGTCGGGGGCCGGGGCAAGCAGCAGCAGCCCGGCGACGCGGTCGCCTTCGCCGGCCTTGTGCAGTTCCTGGATCATGCGCAGCGCGATCCAGCCGCCCATCGACGAGCCGACCAGAATTTGCGGGCCGACGGTTCTCTGGCGCAGCACCGCCAGGCTTTGCGCCAGCCAGCGCGAGATCGTGCCGTCGGCAAACGCGCCGCCGGAGTCGCCATGGCCGGAATAGTCGTGGCGGGTGAAGGCCTGGCCGTTCTCTTCAGCCCATGCATCGATCGCGACGGCCTTGGTGCCGCCCATGTCGGAACGGTAGCCGCCGAGCCATAGAATTCCCGGCGTCGCACCGTTGCGATGGCGCAACGCGATCCGGTCGCCATCGACGGGCAGATATTCGAGTTCACCGGCGTTCATGGACAGTCCTTCCGATCATCACTACATAGAGCTGGCTGGGCAACGCTTGCTGCGTCGCTTGGTTGCAGGAAACGCCTTCTTGCAGGAGTTTGTCGCGTTCCGCGTGATTTCTTCCACGTCCTGTGCTATTGACGGTCGCGGCGAGCGCGCGCAGATCTGTGTGCGACCCACACCATAGCCAATTGATATCAATGATTCGAGGAGTTTACGACCATTCGCAGACCATTCAAAGCTACGGCGCCCGTAAAGGAAGGCCCGCGCTCTAATCTGGAGATTCGACTTCCCAAGGTTCAGCTCATCGACGCAGAGGGCACGAATCGCGGCATCGTCTCGATCAATGACGCGCTGCTTTTGGCGGAAGAAGCCGGAATGGACCTTGTGGAGATCGTTCCGCATGCGGAACCGCCCGTCTGCAAGATCACCGATCTTGGCAAGATGAAATATCAGAGCCAGAAGAAAGCCGCGGAGGCGCGTAAGCGTCAGAAGACCGTCGAGATCAAAGAGATCAAGATGCGTCCGAACATCGACGATCACGACTACGAAACCAAGATGAAGGCCGCGCGCCGGTTCTTCGATGATGGCGACAAGGTAAAGGTGACCTTGCGATTCCGTGGCCGCGAGATGGCGCATATGGAACTCGGCATGAAGTTGCTCAACCGCGTGCGCGAAGAGACAACCGAGATTGCCAAGGTGGAAGCCGAGCCGAAGCTCGAAGGCCGCCAGATGATGATGGTGCTTGCGCCGAAGGCGTAAGCAGCATTGCTGTTGCGCTTTGGCGGAGTCCCCGTTATATAGCGCGCGTTATAGAGCCGCCCGGCAGGGCATGCCGGGGCGGTTTCTTATGCTTTTCGGGCTTTGGTCGGCTCGGAGCAGACATTGTCTCTACGGAGACGCATAGAAAGGAAGCAAAATGCCCAAGATGAAGACCAAGTCGTCCGCCAAGAAGCGGTTCAAAATTACCGGTACCGGCAAGGTGAAAGCCGCCGCTGCCGGCAAGCGCCACGGCATGATCAAGCGTACCAACAAGTTCATTCGCGATGCACGCGGCACGATGGTTCTCGCAGAGCCAGACGCCAAGAAAGTCATCAAGAATTACCTGCCTAACGGCGGCGGCATCTGAGCCGGGTTGGACCTGAGTTTTAAGGAGATCATGATATGGCACGCGTAAAGAGAGGCGTTACCTCCCACGCCAAGCACAAGAAGGTTCTGGACGCCGCTAAGGGCTTCTACGGCCGTCGCAAGAACACCATCCGCATCGCCAAGCAGGCAGTCGAGAAGTCGCTGCAGTATGCTTACCGCGATCGCAAGAATCGCAAGCGCAACTTCCGCGCGCTCTGGATCCAGCGCATCAACGCTGCCGTCCGCGAGCACGGCCTGACCTATGGCCGTTTCATTGACGGTCTCAACAAGGCCAACATCGAGATCGACCGCAAGGTCATGTCCGATATGGCGATCCATGAGCCGCAGGCATTCGCTGTCCTCGTCCAAAAGTCGAAGGCTGCTCTCGAGTACCTGAAGGACACGACCCCGAACGCATTTGAAAGCGCTGTAGCCTAAGCCAGCGCTTCCCAAGCTTCGACATCTGATATTGGGAAACCCGCGCTGGCAGGCTGGCGCGGGTTTTTCTTTGATCCTTGGCAACCGTCTGTGAAGTGAATCCGACATGAGCGAACAAAACGCGCAACTGGCTACACTGGAAGCCGCCCTGCTGTCCGACATTGCCGCGGCAACGGACGAGGCGGCGATCGAGGCGGTGCGTGTCGCCGCGCTGGGCAAGAAGGGCTCCATCTCCGAAAAGCTGAAGACGCTGGGTGCGATGAGCGCCGACGAGCGCCAGGTGATGGGTCCGGCGATCAACGGCCTGCGCGACCGTGTCGGCACGGCGCTGAGCACGCGCAAGA
>JBEBXE010000193.1:0-6232 GCA_040391705.1 Aerobium aerolatum | reverse complement strand
TGCGATGGCTCTGACGGCAGGGGTTGGGGCGCTGGCAGGGATTGCTGTATGAGCATCGCAGATGGCATCGCAGGCCACCTGTCACCTGCCGCTGAACCGATGATCGCAACCAGAAGAGGGTTGGAAGAAGTCAGGCTTCAGCCACTGCGATCCGTGATCGCCTCTCTCGAATGTGCCATCAAGTCTTTGGCGATTTGCCCGACCAGCTTCGCCTCGAGCGTACCGTGCAAGTTCTGGCGTAACTCTCCCAGCGTGCGCGGATCGGCGATGATGACAAGCGCTGCGATCTTTCCGGCCAGCGCCTCCTGATTCAGATAAGCGGCCGCAGCCGCGGCGAAATCGTCTTCCTTGAGCCGCGATCTGTCGGGGTTGCCGGCGCTGTTGCGATGCCGCTCGCCGGAGCCTGCATTCTCCACATCCAGATTGGGCTTCGGCAGGTCGATCAGGGCGATATGCGGTTCGTGTCCGTTATTGCGGAAAAGCCGCATTCTCTCACCATCAACGACTGCGACAATCGCTCCATTTGGCAGGATCATCGTTGTCTCCTTTCGTTGCGGTTCAGTTCCGTCGGATAGCGCAAGGCCCTATTCATTTCCGTGCCAGCGCTAGCCGGCCACCATGGGCATGTCGGTGCCGTGGGCCCTGATGTACTGATTATTTTCGATGAGCCGGTCGCGGATCGCCTGCTTGACGTAAACGCCGGCCGCGTCGAGCTTCGGCACGCGGTCGATCACGTCGGCAACCAGATGGAAACGGTCGAGATCGTTGCGTCCCGCCATGTCGAAAGGGGTCGTGGTAGAACCCTCCTCCTTATAGCCGCGCACATGGATATTGTCGTGATTGGTGCGCTTGTAGGCGAGCCTGTGGATCAGCCACGGATAGCCATGATAGGCGAAGATCACCGGTTTGTCCCTCGTAAACAGCGAGATCGCGCTTGGAAGCGTTCTGATTATCCTCCTGATCATGAGCCTGGCCGTGGGCCTGCTGGCCGCGAGGTCCCGGCTGGTGCCGAATACCGTTCTCAAAGTCTCGGTCAACAACGGACAGACCATGGAGACCAAGCGCGGGCGCAAGCTGCTCGAAGTTCTCCATGGGGCAGGAATACCGATCCCCGCAGCTTGCGGGGGTAGCGGCACTTGCGGGCAGTGCCGCGTCATTGCTGAGGGGGAAGGGGCTGGAGACCTGCGGTCCACCGAGCGCGGCCTTCTTTCCGCCCGTGAGCGCCGCGACCATGTGCGGCTGGCCTGCCAAATTAGCTTGCGAGGCCCGGTAACGGTCACAGTGCCCGCTGGAGTCATGTCAGCGGAGACATTCACCTGTTCGGTCGTCAGCAACAAGATGCTCGCCCCCTTGATCCGCGAACTGGTGCTGGCGCTGCCGGAGAGCGTAAAGCTCGACTTTCGGGCCGGAAACTTCATGCTCCTGACAGCGCCGCCGCATGAACGAGACTTCTCACAGATCGAGATCGACGCCGATCATGAACTGACCTGGCGTGTTTCCGGTTGGTCGGGACTATCATCGGCCGCCACCGAGCGTACCAGCCGGGCGCGGCGAGCGGGACTGTGCGCCGGTCACAACAATTTCCAAGCTGATTGTCGCGTTGGCGTTGATCACGATGAGGATGGGGAGTTGCAGACCGTACGACCCAGCGGAGCAGCCATCCGAAGACCTCGATCAGGACAGCGAAAGCTCTTGCTGGCCAGCAAATTAGCGTTATCGCCTGGAGCCGGAAGATTAACTCAGAGTATAGGAACCCTGTGTATGGTGTGACTTGAAAGAGGCGCGATTTATGCAGTTGGACGCACCTACACTGTTTTTCGTAACGATCGTCGTAATGGCGCTGATTGCGCTACTTCTCCTTTGGGCGTGGCTGCAGAATCGAAGCGTCAAGACACTTGCTTGGTGGAGCGCGGCATTGCTCTTGGAGGCGCTAGGCACTACCCTCATTCTGCTTCGCGGCCTGGCTCCTGATTGGCTAAGCATCGCTTTGGCAAACTCGCTTCTGATTGCTGCCTGCGGGCTGATCTGGAGCGGGGCGCGCCTCTTCAGTGAGCGGACAGTGCATCCAAGCTTTTTGCTTGGAGCAGCCCTCTGGCTTGCAGCCTGTCAATTCGAAGCCTTCTACTTATCCCTGCCTGCAAGGGCGAGCCTGTTCTCGGTTCTGATTGGCAGCTACGCATTGCTGGCTGCCTGGGAATTCTGGCGCGGAACGGAGCCGCTGGCATCTCGCCCCGCTGCCGTGGCGTGCCTAACCCTGCACGCGCTTGTTTTCTTGGTGCACACGCCAGTCGTAATGCTCAGTACGGTCCCCGAAGGCGTTCAGCCGCTTGGTGGCCCGTGGTTCATTTTCATAGCACTTCAAGGCACCATTCATAATATTGCAGCGGCCTTTTTGCTTCTTACCATGGCGAAAGAGCGTGTAGAACTGCGCTACAAGACGGCGGCTCGTATCGACCCACTGACTGGAGCATTCAATAGGAGGTCATTCGTTGACTCGGCGACGCAGCTTATCGCGCGAGCGGGACACGGCGACAGTACGGTCGCCTTCCTCTTGTTTGATTTGGACCACTTTAAAAAGATCAATGACAACCTAGGGCACCCATGCGGCGATGAGATTCTAAAGCTTTTCTGCCGTGTTGCGTCCACGCATTTGCGGTCGAGTGATTTGTTCGGCCGGCTTGGCGGTGAAGAGTTCGCCGCTCTTCTTCCCGGAGCGGACGCAGCGAGCGCGCACAAGGTGGCGAACAGGATTCTGGCTGCATTTGAAGCCGCAGGACAAGGTCTAGCTCACGAGGGCCTAGAAACCACGGCAAGCGCCGGAATTGCCGTGTTGGGGGATGGACGCGCTTCATTTGATGATCTCTTCACAGCGGCCGACCGTGGCCTCTATAAAGCCAAGCGCGCCGGACGGAACCGAGTGGAAGAAGATCTTTCCTCCTTCGCACCTGTGCCGTTGTTCTCGCCGGATATTAGCGTACGAAATGCGACATGACGAAAGATGAGTTGCAGAGCCTGTGAGCCGCAGCTTCGAGCAGCTTTGCCATCCCATCGTTGAACGGAACCCAACAACTAAAGGCCCGCTGCAGCCATAGCCCGTCTTGCGAGGCAGGTGGATAAGTCGCATGATCTCGCCAACCGGAGATCCAGATGACCCCCACGCGCCTTGTCCAGTGCCTTGTTGCAATTCGTTGGACCAGTCTTGATCTGGCGGATGCGCTGGAATGCGACGTGTCGCTCGTGGAAGCCTGGCTTGAGGACTACGAGGAGATTCCGGCGAAAACCGCAGCCTGGATCGAAACGCTGGCGACTGTCCATGCCGCCGCCGAGGCGGAGAAGCCCACCTCTCTTAAGGGCAAGCGTTTTAAAGGCATCCATTGAAGATCACGATCGAGCTATCGACCGCTGAATCCATCCTTGCGGCGTTTCATGGCAGAGCGCGGTCTGGCACTTTCAAAGAAGCCATGTCCGCTATTGCGGCGGAGACCGGCTGACCAGCATGGATACATGGAATCAGAGCGCGAGTTGGACAAGGATACACCAACGGTTGGGGACGCGTAAGCTGAGCCACCATGAGCAGGGGGAGGACTACGCATGTACAGCCACATTTTGATCGCAACAGACGGCTCGGAACTGGCCGATCGAGGGATGGAACACGGCTTCAAACTCGCATATGCGCTGGGCGCAAAAGTGACCGTGCTGAGCGTAACGGAGCCAATGAACAGCCGAGCAGTGCAAGCGGCGCTCATAGCGGGTGTTGACGACCCGATTGGCGGGTACGATCGATCGACGGCAGAGGATATGAAAGAAAGGTTCGCTGCAATCAGCCAACGTGCTGCCGAAATGGGCGTCACCGTGGAAATCACTCATGAAATCGATACGCATCCCGCCGAGGCCATCGTTCGCCTTGCCGTCCGGTTGAAATGCGACCTGATCGTCATGTCGTCACATGGTCGGCGCGGCGTGAGACGCTTTGTTCTAGGCAGCCAGACCGCCGAGGTGGTTACTCACACGACAATTCCAGTGTTGGTAATTCGATAAGCGTGACGCGCAGACTTTGCTGCGTCCAAAAGGAAAGCTACCGTCAACATTAGCTTAGGCGAGTTGCACCAGTTGGGCGAGTTGCCACACAACTAAAAGTGAGGAAAAATGTACAAACACATTCTTTTGCCAACAGACGGTTCCGAACTAGCAATGAAGGGTGTGGAGCAAGGACTTGCTCTCGCTAAGGAGTTGAAAGCTTCCGCAACAATCGTGACCGTTACGCCGCTATGGTCTTCATTTGATATGGCCGGGGAAGCCCGAAGCGGGAAGTTGCACCCGATAGCGACTTACAATGAGGAAACTGCCAAAGAAGCACGCCGCATTCTGGATGAGGCTAAGGCAAAAGCTGAAACGGTCGGGATGGACGCAAAGCTTGTTCACATGCCTGAATCGCACTCGGCAGAGGGGATAATCGAGGCGGCAAAAAAGTATGGCTGCGATCTCATCGTCATGTCGTCTCACGGCCGGCGCGGGGTGAAGCGACTTATCCTTGGAAGCCAGACTGCGGAGGTGGTTTCAACCACAAGCATTCCGGTGCTTGTAATCAGATAGAAGGTGGAGCGGCAATGAAACGCCAGCCCGCTGCGCTCCTAATACCGCGGCGGCTGCCTCCTCGCGCTGGTGAGCGGTGCGCCTCAACTGTTTGATGGGCTTAAATGAAAATTACCCTCGACCTTTCAACCGACGAATCCATCGCCCTACGCCGGATGGCTAACGGTATCGGCTGCTCAAACGAGGATGCTGTGAAAGCCGCCTTGCGCGACTGGCTTGTCGGCAGTGGCTATCTCGAGCTTCCGCATGAGCTGGACGAGGATACGGAGACGGTGGGAGAGACGTAGCGGTGCTGCTGGAGCAAAAGAAAGTGATGTTCCGGGGCTGAATTGACCAATGCCGAATTTAGTGCAGCTTCGCATTCGGGTGATCGCGCTGGAGAACATCGTGATTGCGTTGCTCGCAGCGCATCCGATCGGCAGCTGGACCTCGCCCGTGAAATGGCTGGCTACATTTCTCCAAGACCCGATTTCACGCCACATTCCCTCACGATCCAAGCGGCAGCCCATATGATCGATCTCGTGGAACGCGCCAATCAATTCCGGGAACGTCCACCGTCGCCAACGCCTTACAAGCGAACTCCAGTGTTCGATGAGAACACGCTTCCAGCCGACTAAGTCGGGAACACCGCACCAAGGCCGGAGTTTGGGTGTCATCCGGGTGCTCGACGGACGGCTTCGCTACCAGATGCTCGATCCATCATCCGAGACGATCCTCGAACCTGGCCGCCCGGGTCTTATTCGCCTCGACGAGCCGCATCTCGTCGAGCCCCTCGGGCCCATGAGGATGCAGGTTGAGTTCTACGATCAGATACCCGACCTATAGCAACGGAAACGGCGCCTGTGCGGTTGAAAAAATGCCCACCGCTGCCGGGGGGTGCAGACGGTGGGACTTTCGTGGGTTCGGAGGTTGAACCCGAGTGGGTGGGAGGGGGACCGCCCGACTGCCTCTACAAGCTTCGCCTGACAGAATGGTTCCGGTTGGACCCCGAAAGAGATCACCTCTCACCATAGTCGTCAGGAAACCCGAATTCGTTACGAAGCCGTTCGAAAATTCGCTTGGCGTATGCCGCGGGTGACGGTTCCGGCTCGGATCATCCTTCAACCGCTGATCAAGGGTCTCGGTGACCCGTCCAGCTCGGGCTGCCTGATGATTTTCGCGTCGACGGGCATGGCGGCAAGCGATATCGGGGAGACGCCGAAGACACCTTTATGTCTTTGCCCCACGCAAATGCCCGCAAAATAGGCCGAGCCAAAGAGAGCGGAATAGACGCTGAGTATTTGTTGTTCGAGTTGAAAAGCCCGCTGGCCTTGACCGGCGCGTTGCAGTCAAATGGGTTCTGCGCACCGATTGCAATCTCGCCAATCCGAGTAAGAGCGAAAGCCCAAGCGATGCCTGGCGCGACCGTTCCACTTGGTCGGCTGCTGGCGGCAAAGGTCTGGCTGAGCGTCGGGCCTTGACGACGCCCGCCTTCAGATTGTCGCAGACGATCGCCTTCGGCACGCCGCCGCCTCCGGAATAGAAGCTCTTCGAGCGCCGCATCATCGTCACAACCAGGCGGAAGCGGCCAGCCCCAAAGCCCCACCTCTCGCGCTCGCAACAGATAGGTCGAAACCGAGGTCTTGCTGATCTTCAGCCG
>JBEBXE010000192.1:0-6241 GCA_040391705.1 Aerobium aerolatum | reverse complement strand
TTACCACTCCGCTGCCGGCGCATGGCCATCGAAGATTTCGGCCAGCCGGCGGCGGGTGCCAGCTGTCGTCTCCGCTGGCAGCGCATTCAGGGCGAAGAAGCCGGCTTCGGCGATTTCCATATCCGGCAGTTTCGGGCCGGTCTGACGAAAGCCTTCCACCAGATAGACCGCGACGTGATCGCGGCGGCTGGTCTGGCGGTTGAAGTGCAACGACTTCAGCACCGGCGTGGTCGCAATCTCGATATTGCCTTCCTCGAACACTTCCCGCTCGAGTGCTTCCAGGCACGTCTCACCAAGCTCGACGCCACCGCCGGGAAACTGCCATCCCGGCACATAGGTATGGCGAATGAGGAACACCGCGTTGCGTTCGCGGTCAAAGATGACGCCACGCACGCCGAGCGTCATCGGGCGGCGTAACAGAAACCACAGATGAAGAAGGCGGATTCGCAACCATGCCCACCATGGCTGGCGCTCGGGATTCACAGGCTTACCGCTCACGTCCAACCTCCAATGAATCCGCTGCGATTGCCGCTCAGACAATCTAAACGTTTGATGGCAAGCCGGAACAGACCGAAACCGGATATCACTTTCCGGTTCGATGCTTTAAACACGCACGATGTTCAGGCTCGCCCATCTCTCCGACATTCATCTTGGCCCCCTGCCCGATCTAGCCTATCGCGATCTCGTCTCCAAACGGATAACGGGCTACATCAACTGGCGGCGCAACCGGCGCGCGAACCTGCACGAGGGCGTCATCGACAACATCGTCGACGACATCAAGGCATCAGCTCCCGACCACATCGCCGTCACCGGCGACCTGATGAACCTGGCGCTCAACGGCGAAGTGACGCTGGCGCGCCTGTGGCTGGAAACATTGGGAAACCCCAACGACGTCTCCGTCGTCCCCGGAAATCATGACGCCTATGTGCCGAAGGCGCTCGACAAGGCCTGTGCAGCATGGGGGCCATGGATGCACGGCGATAGCCAGCCCGAGGCGGCACGGCGCGGCACCTTCCCGTTCATGCGCGTGCGTGGCGATGTGGCGCTGATCGGCGTGTCTTCGGCGCGCGCCACCGCGCCGTTCATGGCCAGCGGCTTCTTCGGCGAGCAGCAGGCCGAACGGCTGGGTGCGATGCTGGACAGCGCGCACGCGCAAAATCTATGCCGCGTCATCCTGATCCATCACCCGCCGGTGCGTGGCGCAGCCCCCACCCACAAGCGGCTTCTCGGCATCGGTTTGTTCCAGAAGACGATGCGCAAGCACGGCGCAGAGCTGATTCTGCATGGCCACACCCACCTGCCAACCACCTATCGCATCGACGGGCGTGACGGACAGGTGCCGGTGGTCGGCGTCGCCGCAGCCGGTCAGGCGCCGAACGGATCCAAGCCTGCCGGGCAGCACAATTTGCTGGAGATTGAGCGCAGCGACACTGGCTGGCGGATCGAGTTGACCCGGCGGGGCATTACCAACACCAACGCCCTCGTGCACACGATCGCGACAGAGACGCTGTCACGCTGACTAAACCTGATTAGAACGCGAACGCGAACGCCGCGCCGACAGCCTGCGCCAGAAGCAGGACAAACACCGCGCCGACCAGCCCGCCAAGCAGCACCATGGCAAGACCGCGCAGGAAGGTCTTGCCCTTGCTTTCTTCCGTCTTGGTTGGAGTTGTTGGCTCCGGTGCGGCCTTGAGTGCCTGGTCCAGCTGGAAGTCTCCCTCCAGCATGCGCCGGCGCTCGATGATCCGGCCGGCGATATAGCGCGTGACCTGATCGGCAACGCGCTTCAAATCCGCAGATTCGATCAACACCACGCGCCCGAGATGGGTGTCACGCAGGAACCGGTAGGTGCGCCGGTCTCTCGCCATCGTCACATGGGTGACGGCGTCGATCCACAGGCGCGGTTGCGCACCTGCAGAGATGGCGAGATCGAACCGCTCATCGTCCTCCGGAATGTCGTCGAAGACAGGCTTCAGGTCGTCGGCGAGCAATTCGAGGCGCGTCAGCTGGCCTTCGCGAATATCCACGACGACATCGTCGCGATCCGCATAGGCGTTTTTCACCTCACGGATGGTCGCCGCGAGCCGTCCCTCGGCTTTCGCATTGCTGCCCGTTTCAACTGGCTCACTCATCGCCCAACTCCGCTACCCGCTGGACCATGGTTAACATAGGCTTAAGGCAAAATCACGACGCAAGGCGCAAAAGTGAACCAAGCGGCAACGGATATTACAGGCCGGCGGTGTCCCGGATAAGCTCGATCACGACGTCCGGCGCCTCCTGCGGCAGCATGTGGCCGATATCGGGCAGCGCCTGCACGCGGAAGCGGGCGGGCAGACCTTCGGTCTGGCGGAACGGCAGCACGTTATCCAACCCGCCCCACAGAACGCTGACCGGCGCATCGATGCCAGCAAGGCGGTCGAGCGGCAACTGGCCTTGCTTGCCGTCGCGCACCATCCCGCTTGCCATGCGGTTCAGCATCTCGGCTTGGCCGGTGGCTGATCTCGCCGCCAGCGCCTCATCGATGGCGGTGTCCGGCACGGCCGAATACCAGCCATACATGGCCTCCAGGCACGGGGTCAGGCTATCCTTGTCCTGCGCCGCAGCGTAGCGGGTCAGCAAGCGATGATTGATGTCGGGCCCGAAGCCGCCCGGCGACAACAACGTCAGCGACGCTACACGCTGCGGGTCGAGAATGCCGATGAGCGCCGCGATCGCACCGCCCATCGAGTGGCCGACGAAGTGGGCGCGTTCGATACCACGGGCGGCCAGATCGGCGAGGACCGCCTGTGCCGCAGTTTTGGCCGAACCGGCGTCGGGATAGTCGAGCGACCCGCCATGTCCCGGAAGGTCATAGAGCAGCACCGAGGCGCTGCCCGACATAGCTTGCGCGATATCATTCCAGATGCGGTGGGTGCCGCCAAAACCATGCAGAAACACCAGCGTTTCAGACCCGCTCCCCAGAGCACGCGCAAACAACGACATCCGATCCTCCGTCTTCCGATCACGCCGTGACGTTTTCATGAAGTCCGGACAGGGTAAAGCGGCAAGACCGGCTATCCCCCGGACAGATCAGCTGGCGTCGACCAGACCGGCCTCGCGCAACCCCTGCAGCAGGCGCTGGGTCATGTCCTCGGGATAACCGCCACGCTCGAAGAAGTTGAGCGGATCGGCGATGAAGTTGGCATTGCCTTTCCGCAGCTGACCAAGCAGGACCTCAACCTCGCTGGCAAGGCCGAGCTCCTGGGCCAGCACCAGCCGCAAGGCCCGATAATGGGCGCGAGGACTGGCCGACAAAGCGGCAGCGGTGTTGGCGGCGGCTTGCGTTTCGTCACGCATCAGATGGCCGAGCGCCAGTGCATAGTCCCACCACGGCGGGTGAGCGCTGGCGGCATTGACCGCGCGTTGCAGGATCGGGGTCCCTTCGTCGTAGATGCCGTCGAAAATCAGCTCATAGCCATAGGATGCCGCCACGCTGAGATCGAACATGTTGAGTTCGTACGCCTTGCGCGTCCATCGCATCGCCTCGTCCGGCGTCGAGGAACGCGACAGCACATACCCCATCGAACGATGCGCATAGGGGCTGTTGGGGGCCAGTTGGACCGCCATGCGAGAAAACGCCAGCGCCTGCGCTTCCGTGGCGTCGGGCAGATGGCTATAGCGCGCGGAGATCGCCTGCATGTGCAAACCGGCCAGCTCGGAATAGGCCAGCGACGACTTGACGTTGCCGTCCACGACATCCCTGAGACATTGATAGACCTCCTGATGCGCCGCCGCCTTCGGATCGCGGTAGTAAAGCTCGTTCAGGATCAGGCAACGGATCAGCTTGGTCTCGGCGCCATCTTCGGCAACGCTGGCGTAGATGACGCCTGACACCGGCGTGACCGTGGTCAGCAGATCGGCAACCTCGTCCTCCAGCTCCGCCTCGGACCGATCGCGCGTGTTGAGGTTGCGCGACAGCAGAACCGTGCCGCTGACAACGTTCTGCAGCTCGATATGAATGCCGCCGCCGGAGGCGTTCTTGAGCAGAAACACATAATCCGTTTTCAGATGGTCTTCCGGCCTGCGGCTTCCCGGCTCCCGCGCAATGAAGCTGATGGTGTCAAAGCCCGAAAGTCCCCGACGGAACACCGCCGCGAGACGCTCGACGTCTTCACCCTGGCCCTGCACCTCCAGGTAGATCGCCGGGAGGAAATCGCGAACCGAGGTGAGATCCCGTGCCGGGCGGGGGCCGAGCGAGTGCGCGCTCGCCTGCACTTCGTCAGCCGACAGCCGCGACGCCGCCCCCCATTGAAAAACAGCTGCAAGCACCAGCGTCAGTGCCAACACCGACCCGACGCCATAGGCAACCCAAGGTCGTCTGACCGTCGGCGCGGCGGGTGCAGGCGGCACATGTCCAGCGTCGGCAACCGTCGGCACGACGTCATGTTGGGGTGGCAGGATTTCGGGCGGCTCGGCCAGACAATAGCTCGGCGTGTAGCTGCCGCGCGGCACGGCAATGCGAACGCTGTCCTGCGCGCCTTCCTCGGCATAGTAATGGTCGAGGAGATCACGCAGGCGACCGGCCTGCACACGCACGACGGTGTCGGTGGATGGATCGAACGACGCATCCTTGCCGAAGACATCGACCGCAATCGAATACCCCTTCAGACGATCCGCATGTCCTGCGAGATCCTGTTCCACGAGGTAGCGCAACAAATCACGAGCACGCTCCGATCGCGCGAATACATCACTCGATACGACACGTTCCAACGCTTCGTGGATCTGTGCGGCGGGGGGCATAAAAGACCGCAAGCTCCAACCTTCCCTGGGGCAACGGGGGTAAGGAGCCGCCATCATACAGGCGGGACCGCGACGAGCAAGCCGCTACGCCTGCGACCACGGGCAGCAGCAAGTCAAATCGGTGTTGAGGTGTGGAAAACGTTCCGGAAATAATCTTCGCCAGCTAAATGCCGGCGAAGATTGTGCGCGTGAATTGTCAGACGGTCTGGCGCAGAATGCGGTTGGCGGCGGAGACCACCGCCTCCAACGAGGCGGCGACGATATTGGTGTTGATGCCAACGCCAAACATGCGCCCGCCCGGATACTCGACTTCGAGATAACTCACCGCCGCGGCATCCGAACCGCGCTGCAACGAATGCTCGGAATAGTCGAGAACCGACAGGTCGATCCCGATGTGACGCGACAGCGCATCGACGAAACCGTCGATCGGCCCCGTCCCTGTCCCGCTGATGGTGATGTCCTTGCCGCCGTCGGTGATCACCGCCTCGACGACGCGACGCCCCTTGGCCGCCGTATCGGGATAGGTGGTGTGATCGACAAACCTGATCCGTGCATCCGGCTGGCCGACATAGACATCCATGAACCGCTCGTGGATGCGCTTGGCCGACACTTCCTTGCCTTCGACATCCGTAATGTGCTGGATGTCCTGGCTGAACTCGATCTGCAGATTGCGCGGCAGGTTGAGGCCGTAATCGGCCTGCAACACGTAAGCGATGCCGCCCTTGCCCGACTGCGAATTGATCCGGATGATGGCTTCGTAGCTGCGGCCGACATCCTGCGGGTCGATCGGCAGATACGGCACTTCCCACAACCCGGTGTTGGACGTCTTGATCGCCTTCATGCCCTTGTTGATCGCATCCTGATGCGAGCCGGAGAACGCGGTGTAGACCAGTTCGCCGACATAGGGGTGGCGCTCGCCGATCTTCATCTGGTTGGAATATTCGTAGACATCCTTCATGCGATTGATGTCGGTGCAATCCAATTCCGGATCGACGCCCTGCGTGTACATGTTGAGCGCCATCGTCACGACGTCGACATTGCCGGTGCGCTCGCCATTACCGAACAGCGTGCCTTCGACACGGTCGGCACCCGCCATCAGGCCGAGTTCCGTCGCCGCGATGCCGGTGCCGCGATCGTTATGCGGATGCAGCGAAATGATCAGGTTTTCGCGATTGTCGAGCTGACGGCACATCCATTCGATCTGGTCGGCATAGATGTTCGGCGTCGCCATCTCGACAGTCGACGGCAGGTTGATGATCAGCTTGTCGTCAGCAGTCGGCTGGATGATCTCGGCCACCGCGTTGCAGATCTCGAGCGCGACTTCCAGCTCCGTGCCGGTAAAACTCTCCGGGGAATACTGGAAGCGATAGCCGCCGCCGGCCTTGGCCGCCATGTCCATGATCATCTTCGCCGCGTCGGTGGCGATCTGCTTGATGCCCTTGACGTCCTTGGCGAACACGAC
>JBEBXE010000191.1:0-6264 GCA_040391705.1 Aerobium aerolatum | reverse complement strand
GAAAACACCCGCTGCGCCTATCCGATGGACTTCATCGCCAACGCCAGCGAGACCGGCCGCACCGGCCATCCGAAGAACATCATCATGCTGACGGCCGATGCCTTCGGCGTCATGCCGCCGATCGCCCGCCTCACCCCGGCGCAGGCGATGTACCACTTCCTGTCGGGCTACACCGCCAAGGTCGCCGGCACTGAAAAGGGCGTGACGGAACCGGAAGCCACGTTCTCGACCTGCTTCGGCGCGCCGTTCATGCCGCGCCACCCGGCGGAATACGGCAACCTGCTGCGTGACTTGATCGCGCGCCACGGCGTCACCTGCTGGCTGGTCAACACCGGCTGGACCGGCGGCGCCTACGGCGTCGGCAACCGCATGCCGATCAAGGCCACCCGCGCGCTGCTGTCGGCAGCCCTCGACGGTTCGCTGAACACCGCCACCTTCCGCACCGATGCAACCTTCGGCTTCGAAGTGCCGGTCGCCGTCCCCGGCGTCGACACCGCGATCCTCGACCCGCGCTCGACCTGGGCCGACAAGGAAGGCTACGATGGCCAGGCACGCCGCCTCGTCGGCATGTTCATCGACAGCTTCGCCAAGTTCGAAGCCCACGTCGACGCCCAGACCCGCGATGCCGCCCCGCGCGTGCAGGAAGCTGCCGAATAACACGCAAATCGCTGCTTGAAAGTTTGAAGGCCCCGCTTCGTGCGGGGCCTTTCTTGTTTCGGGGTGCGAAAAATCAGGTCTCGACGGTCCCGGTTCACCGAGACTTAATAAAATCCGGGTCTTGTAACGCCGGGGCCTGGGAAAAACCTTCCTGGCGGACATGATGTCGAGCCTCGCGCCGGTTTCGGCATGTCGCAGTCTTCCATTCCGTTCAGATGTCATTGTGCGTCGTCCCCCTGCCTTGCGGCGCGGGAGGCCATGCAGACCCGAAGGTTCGACCATGAAATTCCCGGCACTTCGCATCTCTCATCGTATCGCCGCGATTGGCTTCGTCGGCGTGGTCGGCGTGCTGGCCGTCACCGGCCTGTTCCTCTACGAACGCGGTCTCGTCGCCCAGATCAACGAGACCGAAAAGCAAGCCAGCCAGGCCGCCGCAGTGACCGGAGAAGTGCAGACCGGGTTCCTCAGGCTGCGCCAGCATGAGAAGGACTTCTTCCTCTCTGGCGACGAACGCCATGTTGCCGAGCACACGGCGCAACGCGCCGAGATGCAGTACTGGCTGAAGGCACTGGAAGGCATCATTGCCCAGAACCAGCAGCGCGACGTGCCGGAAGAGGGTGTCCTGACCGCCGGCTTCGAGCGCTATTCGGAGATTTTCGACCAGTCCGTCGGCCTCAACCGCAAGCTCGGCCTGACGGCGGAAGGCGGGCTGCGCAAGGACCTCAGCACCGCGACGGCGCAGCTGTCGAAACAGCTCGCCAACATTCCGTTTCCCGCGCTCAAGCTTGACGCTGCGGCAATCTCGTCGGGCGAAAAGGACTTCCGCATCGCGCCGAGCCTCGTTGCCCGCGCGTCGGTGATCCAGGGGATCGCGACGCTGAAAAACCGCCCGGTCGGGGTGTTCGGGTCGACCGAGACTCATCAGGCGGTGATGAAGACGCTGGACGCCTATCAGGCGACCTTCGTGAATTTCGCTGACATTTTCGACAAGAACAGGATTCTGCAGGGGCAGGTCGCCGACGCTTTTGCGGAAATCGAGCCGGTATTCGACCGCATCAACGCCGAAATCGACAATGTCCGCCGCGACGTCACCAAGATGCGCGCCGACACCACTGCATCGATCGGCCAGATGGTGATGATCGCCGTCGCCGTCGTGCTTCTGGCCGTGGTGTTGGGCGGCTTTGCGGTCTGGCGTTCGGTTGCGACGCCGATTTCGCGAACTGCCGGTGCGATGCGTCGCCTGGCTTCCGGCGAGCTCGACATCGACGTGCCGGGCCTCGGCCGCCGCGACGAGATTGGCGAAATCGCCTCCGCCTTCGACCTGTTCCGCGAAAACACCATCCGCAACGTCAATGCGGAACGCGACGCTGACGACGCCCGCCAGCGCGCGGCACAAGAGCGCGAAGCCCGCGAGCGCAGCGAAAAGGAACACCACGCCGCCGAGTTGCAGCACGCCGTCCATGTGCTTGCCGATGCGCTGAGCCGGCTCGCCGACGGCGACGTCGCCCAGCAGATCGAACAGCCGTTCACTGCCTCGATGGAAGCGCTGCGCACCGACTTCAACCTTGCCGTGACCAAGCTGCGCGGCGCGCTGGGTGCGGTCGGCGAAAATGCCAACGCGATTCACGCCGGCTCGGACGAGATCCGCAAGGCGTCCGACGATCTGTCGCGCCGCACCGAACAGCAGGCCGCATCGGTCGAAGAAACCGCCGCTGCACTCGAGCAGATGGTCGCCACCGTCCACGACTCCAGCCGCCGCGCCGATGAGGCGGGCCAGTTGGTGGCGCGCACCCGCGTCGGCGCAGAGCGCTCGGGCGCCATCGTGCGCGACGCGGTGACGGCGATGGATCGCATCGTCACCTCCTCCAACCAGATCGGCGGCATCGTCAGCGTCATCGACGAGATCGCGTTCCAGATCAATCTGCTGGCCCTCAACGCCGGCGTCGAGGCGGCGCGCGCTGGCGATGCCGGCAGAGGCTTTGCCGTCGTCGCCCAGGAAGTGCGCAGCCTGGCGCAGCGCTCGGCTGCCGCCGCCAAGGAGATCAACGGCCTGATCACGACGTCGGGCGCGCATGTCCGCGACGGCGTCACCCTTGTCGGGCAGGCCGGCGAGGCGCTGACGACCATCGTCAGCGAAGTGCAGGAGATCAGCACCAACGTCGTCGCCATCGTCGAGGCGTCGAAGGAGCAGGCAACCGGCCTCAACGAAATCAACATCGCGGTCAACCGGATCGATCAGGGAACGCAGCAGAACGCCGCCATGGTCGAGCAGACCAACGCGGCCAGCCACAAGCTGGCGGGCGAAGCCGAAGCGCTCAACACGCTGTTGGCGCAGTTCCGTCTTGGTGGACGCACTCCTGCCGTCGCGCGCAGGTCGACGCTTGCCACCGCTCCGGTCTCCAACGTCCGCGCCCCTGTCCAGCAGCGCTCCGCAGGCGCCTATCGCGGCTCAATCTCCAGCTCTGGCTCCGCAACCGCCGCCGCCATGGTCGCCGCCGTCCAGACCGAGGAGCAGGGCTGGGAAGAATTTTGAGCTTTTGCTTTGCGCGCCCGTGCGCCTTATCTAGGGGGATAGGGCGCACGAGCCGGAAGGACGAAGCAGATGAACGACGAACGGGTGCTGCGCATCGCACCCGGCATCACGATTACGGAAGATGAGCTGGAGGAAAACTTCATTCGCTCGTCGGGACCCGGTGGGCAGAACGTCAACAAGGTGGCCACCGCCGTCCAGTTGCGATTTGCCGCTGCGTCCTCCCCGTCTTTGCCGGAGCGCGTGCGCGAGCGCGCCATCCAGTTCGCCGGGCAGCGGGCAACCAAGGATGGCGTCATCGTCATCGAAGCCAACCGCTTCCGCACCCAGGAACTGAACCGCGCCGACGCGCGGGCGCGGCTGGTCGAGTTGCTGGCCAAGGCCGCCGAACCGCCGCCAAAGCCGCGCAAGAAAACCAGACCGACCAAAGGTTCCGTCGAGCGCCGGCTGAAGGCAAAGGCCGGGCGCTCCGATGTGAAGAAGATGCGCGGCCGCGTGTCACACGACTGAGTCTGCCTTCATCGCAGCGTCATGTGAAAATTCCATTCTTTCAATTTGCCGCGCTCTGGGCCAAAGTCCAAACGAAGGGCGATTATTACAGATTTTCACGGGAGACATCATATGGGCTTGTTTAGTTTCGCAAAATCGATCGGCAAGAAGCTCGGTATCGGCGACGACGAGGACGAACTGAAGGTCGAGGCACTCAAGAAGGAGCTCGACTCGCACGGCCTCGGCACCGACAAGGTGCAGATCGAGGTCGTCGGCAACAAGGCAGTGCTGAAGGGCTCGGTCGCCGACCAGGCAACGCTGGAGAAGGCGATTGTCGCCGTCGGCAACACGCTGGGCGTCGAGTCGGTCGAAACCGCAGTCGCGGTCGAAGCAGCGCCGGACAAGGCAGAAACAGAGCCGGTGTTCTACACCGTCAAGAAGGGCGACAACCTCTGGAAGATCGCCGAAGCCCAGTACGGCAAGGGCAAGGGCGCCAAGCACGACGTGATCTTCGAGGCCAACAAGCCGATGCTCACCCATCCGGACAAGATCTATCCGGGCCAGGTGCTGCGCATTCCCGCGCTCAAGGCCTGAGTTTCAGGCACGATTCGGCGCACGAATCGGAATGAGATTTGAGAAACCGGCGGCTATGATGCCGCCGGTTTCGTTTTGAGGTGCACGCATGCTTCTGTTGCCTGGCGGTGTCGGACATTATCCCGGTTATCTCGACCGGGCAGCGCAGGAAGCGCTGGTCGACGACATTCGCGCCGTGGTGCGCGACGCGCCGCTCTACGTGCCGGCGATGCCGCGCACCGGCAAGAAGATGAGCGTGCGCATGACCAATTGCGGCGCACTCGGCTGGGTCACCGACAAGGAAAACGGCTACCGCTATCAGGCCCGCCACCCGGTCACCGACGCGCCGTGGCCTGAAATTCCCGCACGGCTTCTGGATTTATGGCGCGCTGTCGCGCCCGACGCGGCGCTGCCGCAAGCCTGCCTGGTCAATTTCTACGCTTCGACGGCCAAGATGGGGCTGCATCAGGATCGCGACGAACAGACCTTCGACGCGCCCGTGGTGTCGATCTCGCTCGGCGACACCTGCCTGTTTCGCGTCGGCGGCAAAAACCGCAGCGATCCGACCCATTCGATCAAGCTGCAAAGCGGCGACGTCATCGTCCTCGGCGGCGAAGGCCGCCTCGCCTTCCACGGCGTCGACCGGATCTATCCGGGAACCTCGACCCTGCTGAAAAGCGGCCGTATCAATCTTACATTGCGGCGGGTGACGGCTTAAAAAGCGCCTTCCCCCGTTCATATGCGCCGGAATCACGCAGTGCGAGCAGCCAAACCGCTAAGATAAAAGCTGGCGCGAGCGGCAAATGCAGTGCGCCGAGCGGGACAAGCAGTAACGGCAGTAAGATGGCAGCGGACAGAAACGCACTCTTTAACTTCTCGTCGCCTCGAAGCCGTGCGCCCAGCAGAGCCAGAGCTGGTGCAAACAGGCCGAGATCGTAGCTCAACGCATAAGGCGTTATGACGAAGGTTGCGACCGCCAGCAGAATGCTCCGATCCTCGTCGCACCGCGCCAGCACGAACGCGGCAACTGTGACGATCGCCACCGGTACGGCCAAAACAAGATGAAATGTCAGGGCAATGTCGGCCGCCGCACCCCAGCTTCTGATCGCGCCATACACCGACGGCATCATCCAGAGGAATAGCCCCTCGAAATCGCGCATCACGTGGGCCTGATAGGGTATTACCTCCGCGACATAGCCGCGCCAGGCATCCAGCCCAAACACGGCCGCCGATGCAAGCATCAACACTAACGTCGTGGTCGTGGCGCTCGCAATGACGATCCATCGCCGCTCGACGAGCAGCAACAAGGGAAACAAAATCCCCAGTTGCGGCTTTATCGTCAGGATTCCCAGAAAAACACCGGCCAGCACCGGCCTGCTGTCGCGCAATACGAGTGCGGCAAGCGCGCATCCAGCGAAAAGATAGCCGTTCTGGGCCGCCCAGAGGTTGTGCGCGAGGAACGGGACAATTGCTGCCAACAACAGAGTCTTGCGCCCGTTCGTGAAACGAAGTGCCGCCCACAGATAGAAAGCACAGCCCAGCGCAAGAAACAGCGCCATTGCCACCTTGTAACCGAAAAGCCCGAGCGGCACGACGAGGAATAGGAAGTGGGGTGGATAGCTCCAGTTATGCCACGGATAATTCTGCCCGAAGGAAGCGGTCAGATGCGCGAAATAGTCGGACTGCGGACCAAAGAGATCCAATGTCTGCCCTGAGAGGGCCAACCGTCCGGCTGTCCAGTAATTGGCGAAGTCCTTGTTGGCCAGATCAGGTGTAATGCCGGACGTCGCGAAGTTGACAAATGTCGAATGGAGTGTCCAAACGAGCAGCGCAGCACCCGTGACGAGCGCAATTCTGAAGTGAGAAGAAAGCAAAACAAGCTGGCGCATCGATCCATCCGCATCCGCTACAGGATCACGGCTTGCTGCTAAGATTTCATGAATAGCTTAGGTAAGCCTTCAAAGCTTCCTCAGCGCCACTTCGCGGATCAGGTGGTCGTCGCCTTTGCGCAGGAC
>JBEBXE010000190.1:0-6273 GCA_040391705.1 Aerobium aerolatum | reverse complement strand
AAGATGAGACCGAGGGCCAGGTCGTGCGCCTGCAGCAGGTGTTCGAAATCTTCGGTAAGCGTGTTCAAGGCAAGACGTTTCTCGCTGGCGCGTTGGAAGATGTGGGCGCAGGTATATTTCGCCAAGGATTCGTAGGTCTCGAAGTGGCCGTGGGTGCCGTAGCCGCGAGCGTGGGCAACACGCTAGGGAATCCTTTAGTGGTCAAAATGGAAGATCTTCTCGGGGAAATGAAAATCCTCAATCAGGGTAGGTCCGCGCTCGCCGATCTTGAGCGTACTCTGGTCGTCCGCCACAAGCCCGCCCTGCGCAATCGTCAATATCTCCGTGCCGCCCTCTGCAATCTGAGACGCTATCAACTTTCCGATCAGACTGCTGCAGTTGGCAAACCAGTGCCAGCCTGAAACTGACACGCCGTCGTTTTCAACTCTGACAAAAATGGTTGGCCAAGCGAAAGAGCAGTACAACGATCAGCTGTGACGCCACCGAAGCTTAAACGCAGGTCCGCACGTGAGACCATGAAACCGAAATGGTCGACTTTCGTTTGGCTTCTCGGCCGGATACTCGTGGGCATTGGCGTCGTTCTGTTGGGCGGAGTGCTTGCTGCGGCGATCGTGGTACAGATGGTCCTGTCTGCCCGGAAGCCGCCGACGCCTTCACCTTTCCTGCAACAAGAGATTCTGCCTGACTGAGACGTCTTGTGCCCGAGTTTGGAACCCGAGCCTGCGTTGCTTCATTATTCCCCGAGACTGGAAAGGAAAACATAATGATACGCACGCCCAGTTCTGATGACGCCCTCCAACCCGAGTGCGAAGAGGCAATTCGAGAGGCGATCACCAGTCTCGTATCGGAAGCGATTGCCGCTGGGTGGTCCCGAGAGATTGTCATCGCCGCGATGGAGCAGATTATCAAAGACGACAAGATTGCCCACAGCGCTTAAAGACTGGCGCGTGAAGTTGGTCAACACGCTCCAGAGGGCCATTTCGCACACTTGTGGGTGCGAGCCGCCAGACTACCGCGCCCGCATGAGCCGGGCGGATGCGGCCCGGATCGGGGGCATGGACCGCCAGACGCTACGCGACTGGGTGCATCGGTTCAACACAGCAGGCCCCGACGGACTTCTCAACCGCTGGTCGCCGGGACCGCCATCGCGGCTGTCACCCGAACAGAAGGTGGAACTGTCAGCTCTCGTGGAGAAGGGCCCGGACCGTGCCATTGACGGCGTGGTGCGCTGGCGGCGGATCGACCTGCAGAAAGTCATCAAGGAACGTTTCGGCAGCGCTTATCACGAGCGCTATGTCGGCAAGCTCTTGAAGGAACTCGGTTTCTCCCACATGAGCGCGCGACCGCGACATCCCGCACAGGATGTCGATATCATCGAGGCTTATAGAAAAACTTCCAGCGCACGCTGAAGGCACATCTGGCCGACTTGCCGAAAGGCAAGCCCGTCGAGATCTGGTTCCAGGACGAAGCCAGGATCGGCCAGAAAACGCATCGTCCGGCAATGGCCAAGACGCGGCACGCGGCCGCGTCAGTCCATCACATCAATAGGCATGCGTAAATGGGCCCATGTCGGTCAACCGTCATGACCGTTGGTATAAGGAACCAAGATAACCGCCAAATCCTCGAACACGAAAAAGCCTGCCGCGCAGGTGGTGAAGGACATTCGCCGAGCGACCCGACGGCACTTTTAGCTGAAGACAAGTTCCGGATTGTGCTGGATGGCCTGCGCGGCGAAGACAGCATTGCTGAGCTGTGCCCCAAAGAAGGGATCGCTCAGAGCCTATATTGCACCTGGTCGAAGGAGTTTATGGAGGCCGGCAAGCGCCGTCTGGCTGGCGATACAGCGCGCGCCGCCACCAGTGATGAGGTCAAGGATCTGCGCCGCGAGACCAGCGCGCTTAAGGAATGCGTCGCCGACCTGAAAACCGTCTGCTCAAAAAAAGCATGATCGTGGATGGGGGCGACCAAGAATGAGATATCCCGCATCCGAAAAGCTCGAGATCATCAGGCTGGTCGAGCAGTCTCACTTGCCCACCCGCAAGACGCTGGACCGGCTGGGCATCCCACGTCGGACCTTCTATCGCTGGTATGACCGCTATCTCGGTGGCGGCCCTGAGGCGCTGGAAGATGGACCATCGGCACCCAGCCGGGTATGGAACCGGATCCCAACTGCCATCCATGATCAGATCATGGATGGCGCTGGAGCAGTCCGAGCTCTCCCCAAGGGAGCTGGCCGCGGCGGCAGGAGACGGTGGTCACGCTTGCGCGAGCACCGAGGTGCTTAGAATGGTAAGGCAGGATGGCGCAGAGATAGACCGGGATGACAGCGGCTTCGACGCATGTCATCTTTGAACCACGCATAGGGAGAAGCTGATGTTCAACGGATCGATTTACAAAGCGGCTCGTACGATCGTTCAGGTAAGCCGAGCAAAACTGGCGGTTCGCGCCAATCTGGATGAAGCAATAATTGAACGGTTCGAACGAGGCATAGATACGCCGAGCCCGGAGGCATTGCACATCCTCAAAAACGAACTGGAAGAACTCGGCGCGGTGTTTATCCCCGAAGAGGGAGCAAATGGTGCTGGCGTTCGTCTGAAGTTCAGCACATCGGTGACCGATCGATTGCGGACGCTGGTCGACGAAGGTGGCCCTCCGGCCTCGGATGCGGTGCCGTAGAAAGAAAGAGAATGCCATGACCCTGAAGGTCTATCTCTCAGGTGAGATCCATACCGATTGGCGCGACCAGATCATCGAAGGCGCAAGCGAACTGGATATCAGCTTTGATGGCCCAGTGACCGATCATGGCGCAAGCGACGACTGTGGGGTCGCGATCCTTGGACAGGAAGACAATAAGTTCTGGCACGACCACAAGGGCGCTCAGATCAATGCGATCCGGACGCGACGCGGTATCGCCCAAGCCGATATCGTGGTTGTACGGTTTGGCGAGCAATACCGGCAATGGAATGCGGCCTTCGACGCAGGCGTTGCATCGGCGCTGGGGAAATCGCTGATAGCGCTGCACGGCCCCGAACACCAACACGCACTCAAAGAGATCGACGCCGCCGCTCTTGCAGTGGCGGAACGGCCGGAACAAGTCGTCCAGATTTTGCGCTATGTTCTGACCGGCACGCTGCCAGGCTGATCACAGAGCCGCTGAGATCCCTGCCAGACGGCGAGAAGCGACAGGACGCGCGGTCACGCTGCTGAGCCGGCGCGAATGGGGTTAGGCTGCGGGCTGTTCGTCCGGCAAGTAGACTTCGGTTTCTGTGCCTGTCCGGCGTCAGCACCAATGAGACAGAAAATGGAAGCGACCAAGCCGTCGGCGGAGAAGGTCATCAAGGACATTCGCCGGGTCACCCGAAAGCAGTATGGGGCGGAGGAGAAGATCCGCATCGTGCTGGACGGATTGCGCGGTGAGGAGTCGATCGCAGCACTGTGCCGGCGCGAGGGCATCGCCGAGAGCCTGTATTACAATTGGTCGAAGGAGTTCCTCGAAGCTGGCAAGAAGCGGCTAGCTGGCGATACGGCGCGTGCTGCCACCACCGATGAGGTCAAGGTGCTGCGGCGCGAGGCTCGTGAGCTGAAAGAGGTGGTTGCCGAACAGGCGCTGGAACTGCGACTGCTCAAAAAAAGCATGATCGCGGATGGGGGCGACGACGAATGAGATACCCCGCCTCAGAGAAGCTCGATATCATCCGGATCGTCGAGCAGTCGCACCTGCCGGCGCGTCGCACGCTGGAACAACTCGGCATTCCACGCGCCACTTTCCATCGCTGGTATGATCGATTTCTGATCGGCGGCGTCGAAGCGCTCGATGACCGCAGCCCAAGGCCTGGCCGGGTCTGGAACCGCATTCCCGAGGACGTACGGGATCGGATCGTCAAACTTGCCCTGGACAAGCCGGAGCTGTCACCGCGCGAATTGGCTGTGACCTTCACCGACGCCGAACGCTATTTTGTCTCGGAGGCTTCGGTCTATCGCCTGCTCAAGGCAAACGATCTGATCACCAGCCCGGCCTTCATCGTGATCAAGGCCGCCAACGAGTTCAGAGACAAGACGACCGCGACCAACCAGCTATGGCAGACCGATTTCACCTATCTGAAGGTCATCGGCTGGGGCTGGTTCTACCTCTCCACCGTGCTCGACGATTACTCCCGCTACATCATCGCCTGGAAGCTGTGCACCACCATGAAGGCTGAGGACGTCACCGACACGCTGAACCTGGCGCTCACAGCATCAGGCTGCAATCGGGCGACGGTGCGTCAGCGGCCGCGCCTGCTTTCCGATAACGGCCCCTGCTACATCGCCGGCGAACTGGCTGAATGGCTGCAGGATCGGGACATGGATCATACCCGCGGTGCTCCGAACCACCCCCAGACCCAGGGCAAGATCGAGCGCTGGCACCAAACGCTCAAGAACCGCATCCTGCTCGAAAACTACTTCTTCCCGGGCGACCTCGAAGCCCAGATCGCGGCCTTTGTTGAGCGCTACAACCACCGGCGCTATCACGAGAGCCTCGACAATCTCACCCCGGCCGACGTCTACTTCGGGCGCGGGCAAACCATTCTGCTTCAACGAGAAAGGATCAAGCGAAAGACCATCGAACTGCGGCGATTGCAGCATCGCAAAGCCGCAGCCTGAAATGACAACCCAGATGAGCCGGAGCCTCCGTTAGATCAGGCCGCCATCTGTCTCAAAAACTCTGAAGACGGACACTCGCTGTGCTAAGCACGGAGGGGCTGATTGCTCTGCAGACCGTCATGCATGACGGAACGAAAATCACTGCGCAGGCGGGGCCAGGCTCTTTCAAGCAGGAAGCGCAGATCGTCAAGCATCTGGCCGCAGCACGAGATCATGTCGCTTCGATGGGAGATCCTCGTAACGGGGAAGCAACAGTCCGGCAGGTCACTGCACGCGAACGGGCTGGGCGCGAACGCATTGAACGGCTTGCGCGCACCCGCCAGCGACAGACCGGCGTTAGTTGGACAGATCCGGAAGCGCGGATCATGCGTCATGGCGATGGCCACTACGCCTTGAGTTATAACGTCCAGATCTCGACTGATGCAGCTCATGGCATTGCCGTGGGTCTGGATATTGGGCAAGCCGCCCCTGACTACGAATACCTTCCTTCAGCAATCGAGCAGATTGGAAAGCGATTGGGCCAGTCACCTGATCAGATGGTGGTTGTCTAATCGCTGGGTTGCGGTCAAGTCCTTTTCGAACTTTGAGACATGTTTGCCGGGTGCATGGTTGTCTTCGCGGTCGACATCTGTCGTCGCATGATGGAGCTTCACGGACGAGCCTTCAATGTGGATGACGTACTTTGCTGAGATAGCGGTGCAACACCATCAGCGGAATGGCTCGGCTCACGTCCCGGCAGGGACGCCTCAGGCGCTCAGATCCTGAACGCTATTCGCAAAATTTCATGCTGTGGCACCGGCATTTCGATCGAAAAGCTCACCGGTCTTGAGCATCGAATGCATTATCACCGCCAGCTTGCGGGCCACGGCTACGGCAGCCCGTTTGAAGCCGATCCTCGCCCGGAGTTTGAGACCCCACGCGCGCAGGCTGCTGTCGATCGAGCTGCGTGTCAGGATGACCACCGCGGCCTCATAGAGAAGTCCACGCAAATGCCGATCGCCGCGCCGGGATATATGGCCGTCATAGTCGACTTCTCCCGACTGATAGCGGCGAGTTGTCAGGCCGATCCAGGCGGCTACAGAGCGGGATCTCTTGAAGTTGTTTGGATCTTCAATGGCAGTGCTGAAAGAGGTTGCAGTGATCGCGCAGGCTGAGATTGTAAGCCAGATACCAGCGTACGCTCAGCAGGATCACCGAGCGGTCAAAATCAAAACGCTGCACGCCAAGATCGGGGAACTGACGCTTGAGAACGATGAGCCAGCGTCGGGGCGTGTGAAGTTTTGTCGGTTGACCGGTCGAGCGTGCGCTACCGCAGCATTCGGCCTGATGATGCTCATATCCGTGAGGCTATGAAACTGGTGGCGTGCGAGCATCGTCGTTTCGGGTATCGGCGCGTTCACGTCATGCTGGGTCACCAGGGGATCGTCATGAACCTGAAGAAGCTGCGGCGTCTCTATCGGGAAGAGAAGCTGACGGTGCGCAAACGTGGCGGACGCAAGCATGCCCTGGGAACGCGCCGACCTTTGGCACTGCCCTCGCGTCCGAACGAGCGCTGGAGCCTCGACTTCATCAGTGATGCCTTCACGGATGGTCGCCGCTTTCGGGTCCTGGCCGTTGTCGACGACTTCACCC
>JBEBXE010000189.1:0-6291 GCA_040391705.1 Aerobium aerolatum | reverse complement strand
TGAGCCGCCAGATCGCGGCGGTGCAGCTGATGACGGCGCTGGGCGGGGGCTGGCAGATGCCTGGGGTTGAAGCGGTGGAGGATGAGGAAGGCCAGTGATTGGCCTGCGAAATCTTCCCGACGTTGGCGACCACAAACGGAACGTGGCGCTGTTGACGCCCAGAATCGGTCCAGCGATTATTGAATGATCAGCTTGGAAAGATCGGGCGTGCTCTTGAGCATGTCCTGCTCGGTCATGGCTTGCACCCAATGATTCAGCTGCTCGGCCGTAACCACAGGGCTGGGCGGATTGATCTGCATGGACGCTAGTACAGGTGGGGGCATTTTGATGTACTTGCCCAGTTGGATTCGTACCGCTTCGTCGTTGGCGGGGTTTGTGACGAATGTGGCGGCTTTGGAAATTGCCTGCTGGAAGGATTTCACCTGCGACGGGTTTTCCTCGGCCCAATCTCGTCGCGTGACGAAAACCAGCGTGGGCATGCCCTCGGGAAGCTCGGCCAGAAAGTGTGAGACGAGCCGGCCTGTGCCGCTGGTGATGATGCGTTCCATGAACGGATCGGCGGTGACTACCCCATCGATCGAGCCGCCGCGCAGCAGGTCATTGTGTTGCGGAAACGACGCTTCCACGAACTTGACCTGGCTGTCGTCGACGCCGTTCTGGCGAAGCCATTTGCGAAAGGCGACATGCAGCAGCGCGCCCAGCCCGGGCGCGCCGATGGTCTTGCCGACACAATCTTGCGCGGTTTTGATGCCGGCGGCTTGACTGGAGACAAAGCCGGCCATGGTGGTGCCTTTGGAAAGTTGTGCAGCGCCCGCGATCACGACATGATCCAGACCTGCGTCCACCGATTGCAAAAAAACCGAGGGGGTTTCGAGCGCGATGGTCAGGGATTTCGATTGAAGGGCCGGTGGCAGCGATGGATTCAGCGGGATGAAGCGTAGCGTGACATCAAGCTCTTGTTCATTGAAATAGCCCTCTTCGGCGGCGCTGAACAGATAGGCGGTGTCGGCCACTACGGTGTAGCCGACCGAAATTTTTGTGCTGGCGAATGCAAGCCCTGGTAGCGAGGTACTGGCGATCATCGCCGCAGCGGCGCCTAGAAAGGTCCGACGGTTTAAAGATGTCAAGATTATCTCCTTAATGAATACCGCTTAGGATGTAGTTGAAGGCGGCTGCAGGGTGGTTCTGGCTCTATCGCCTGATGCCCTTTCCTCTCCGGGTTCATGCCGATCTACTCTACGTTTTGTCCCCTGCTTATAGTTGACCGTTAGCGTGAATAGTAGGAAATTGGCGTTAGCACCGGAAATCGATTTTTCTGATAGTTGATATCAGCCGGTTGGACTGTGTCCTGCTATATGATCGGCCCCTAAGACATATAAATTCATATAGGGGGAGCCTATTCATGCGCTATCAGCGAATCGATCTCAACCTGCTCGTGGCCTTGGACATATTGTTGGCCGAGCGCAAAGTGATACGCGCCGCCGAGCGGCTCCATATTACGCAATCGGCGGCCAGTGGCATATTGGCGCGGCTGCGCGATTATTTCGAAGATCCTCTGCTGGTGCAGACCGGTCGAAATATGCAGCTTACGCCGCTGGCTGAAAGCCTGGTTGATCCGGTCCGCGACATTATTGCCCGCATCGACAGCGCTGTGGCCTTGCGGCCCGCGTTCGATCCCTCGGAAGCCAAACGCCACTTCGTTATCATTACTTCCGATTACGTATCGCGAGTGCTGATGGCTGATGTTTTGCAGCGTATCAGCGGGCTGGCGCCGGATGTCAGCTTCGAGTTGCGTCCGGCTTCGCCTTCGATGGTGCGCGATGTTGAGCAGGGTACAGTCGACCTATTGATTACGCCGCCGCATCTTGCCAGCGCCGACCATCCACATGCGCGGCTCTTTGACGATACTTACACTGTCGTGGCGTGGGATCAGAATCCTCTGTGCAAGAAAGGTCTTACTCTTGACGTTTACCGTTCGGCTGGCCATGTTGCTTATCGCTATGGCCGAGGGGACAATCCCTGGTTTGAGCAGTGGTACGCCAATCAGCATGCCGAAACGCGCCGGATCGAGGTTGTTACGCACGACTTCAACCTGATGTCGCGCTTCGTCCTCGGCACGAATCGCCTTGCCACGGTGCAAACTCGGCTTGCGATGCAGTTTGAAGAGTCGATGCCAGTGCGCCTGTTTCCGCTTCCCATGCCTACGCCGCGTCTGGTCGAGGTGCTGCAATGGCACAAGTATCGTGGCACTGATCCAGGCTGTCTGTGGTTGCGTGAACAGATTATAGAAACCGCTCGCCAACTGCCTGTTATTGCCGATTGAGGTTGTTTGGACGCCCCGCCCAGCTTTTGCAGTTGGTTAAGTGGGCGCTTCCTTCCGCAACATCTGCAATGTGAATACCAACTATCAAGAAGAACCATTTTACTTCGCCCATGTGAAGGGCGAAGATTCAAAACGAACCTTCAATGGTGACAGAGGATGGAGCACACGCTTCGTTTTCTTTACCCGCGTCCCGTTTTTCAGAATCGCAGTTTGAGGAATATAGAACATGTCAAAAAAGCAGCGGAAGGTGATCATCACATGCGCAGTCACAGGTTCCATACACACGCCGACGATGTCGCCCTATTTGCCGGTGACTCCAGCGCAAATCGCGGAATCGGCGGTAGAGGCGGCCAAGGCGGGAGCGGCGATCGTCCATCTGCATGCACGCAATCCGAACACGGGTGAGCCGTCTCAGGCCCCGGAGCTGTTTGCCGAATTTCTTCCGGTCATCAAGGCAGCGTCGGATGTGGTCGTCAACATCACGACGGGGGGGTCGCCCGCCATGACGGTCGAGGAAAGGCTGCGTCCTGCCTTGCAGTTCAGTCCCGAAGTCGCATCATTGAACATGGGTTCGATGAACTTTGGCCTGTACGAGATGATTCCGCGCTACAAAGAGTTCAAGCACGACTGGGAACTGCCCTATCTGGCGGGCAGTGACGAGCGCATCTTCAAGAATACCTTTCGAGACATCGCATATATCCTGCAGTCCTGCGGCGAGAACGGCACACGCTTTGAAATTGAGTGCTATGACATCGGGCATCTCTATACAGCAGCGCACTTTCTTGATCGAGGCTTGATCAAGCCTCCATTTTTTATTCAATCTGTTTTTGGGCTGAGGGGTGGTATTGGTCCTCATCCCGAGGACGTCCTGCACATGAAACGCACTGCCGACCGTTTGTTCGGCGATGAATACTTGTGGTCAGTCCTCGGAGCGGGGCGAAATCAGATGCTGATTGCGACACAGTCTGCGATCATGGGCGGAAATGTGCGGGTTGGTCTTGAAGACAGCCTGTGGTTGCGAAAGGGAGAGTTGGCGGAATCGAATGCGGCGCAGGTGGCCAAGATACGAAATATCCTTTCTGAAATAGGCTTGGAGGTGGCCACGTCGGACGAAGCGCGCCAAATGCTTGATCTCAAAGGATGCGATAACGTGCGCTTTTGAAAATACAGGCCCTTGCTGCCAAAGGGTGAGACAGCAAGGGCAAGCGAATCCACTGACGGGAACAACTATGATTCGGCGCCCTTGTGTTCGACGAAACGTTGATCAATAGCTCCAAAAATGGAATTGCCCTGCTGGTCGAACATTTGGAATGTTAAGCGGTCTCCGAAACGCAGAAAAGGTGTTTCCGCTTTGCCCTGTTCGATCACCTCCAGAGCGCGCCGCTCGGCAAGGCAAGCAGATCCGACTTCCTGATGGTTCGTGTTAGAGAACGTTCCCGTGGCAATCACCGCGCCGGCGCGTATGTTTCGGCTATAGCACAGGTGCTGCAGAATTTTCCCAAAGCTGAAATCCATCTGCGCACCGTTTGGATGCCCGAAAAGCTCCCCGTTTCGGTGCACGTGCAAGTCGAGGCACACGCGTCCTTTCGTCCATGCATCGCCAAGCTCATCGGGCGTAACCGCCACAGGTGCGAAGGTCGTTGCGGGCTTGGCGTTGATGAACCCGAACCCCATTTGCATTTCCCGACTGACGTGGGCCCGAAGACTGACATCGTTGAGAAGCATGAACAACTTGATGTGCCGGTAGGAGTCGTCCGCCGTCGTGCCTGTGGCTATGTCGTCCACGATAACGGCGATCTCGCCCTCGAAGTCGCCGTTCTCTGTTTCGGCCAGCAATGGGTAGTCATCGCAGGGGCCTGTGAAATCATCACCCTGCCTCTGCACGAGGATGGGTGTACCTTCGGGAATGTCGATGTCCAGATTGAAGGCGCGCTGCATTATGTCCCCATGGTTCAAGAACGCTGAGGCGTCGACGAACTGATAGCTGCGGGGCAAGGGCGCGGACACGAGTTTCGGATCGAACGGCAGCGCGTCTGCAATCCGGCCGTCGTTCAGCCGAGCATAAATGTCGACAAGCTTGGGCTCCACATCGTTCCAGTTCTCGATGGCCAGCTGCATGGTGGGGGCGATGTGGAAGGCCCGTGCATAGCGCGTAAGGTCTTTCGAGACGACGACAAGCTCGCCATCCCGAGTGTCGTTCTTCAGCGTGGCCAGTTTCATGGTTGCTCTCTCCGATTTCCGTATTGTTCTTAAGGGTTCTTGTCTGCTAAGCCGGGGAAGTATCCCGCTGCGAAGGCCCGATGTTATCAAGAGGCGCCTGTTGCTCATAGTGGCATATCGCGATGCTTGGTATCGGCATTTTCAATGCCTGCGGGAGAGGCGGGTGTGCATCGCATGGATGGATGGAAGGTATCGAAATATTCGTCTTTAACGTTGCGCGAGCCCAGGTATCATCGGATCTCGAACGAACTGGCTTGCACATAAAAACATCTTGAGGACGCCATGAATTCCTTGCATCCGGGCATTGAGTCGACATTCGAGTATGTCGTTCCTTCTGACAAAACCGTACCGCACTTGTATCGGGAATCTGCAATGTTTCAACAGATGCCCGAGGTGCTTGCCACGGGCTATATGGTGGGCCTGCTGGAGTGGGCGTGTATTGAGTCTGTGAAGGAGCATGTGGGTTGGCCGCAGGTGCAGTCGGTTGGCATCGCCGTGCGGTGTACGCATCAGGCTGCCACCCCGCCCGGCCTCAAGGTCACCGTCAGGACTGAGTTGGTTGCGGTTGAAGGACGCAGGCTCGTGTTCAAAGTATCGGCGCACGATGGGGTAGACCTTATTTCCGAAGGGACGCACGAACGCTTCATCATTGATCCGAAGCGATTCAACGCAGGCGTGGAAAGAAAACGGAAGAGCGTGTCGGCTTAGCCCGAAACGTCCAGTGCAGGATCACTCACCAAACAGAAATAAGGAGCAGGCTATGGCTAGGAAGTTGATCGATCTGTCGATGTATCTGGAGAACGATGTTCCATCGGATCCGCCGGGGCTTGGGCCAAAAATAAATTACAGCACCCATAAAGATGCGTTCTCCGAGAAGGCGATGGATATACTCATGCCCGGATTCAACCTGGGCGATCTGCCCGATGGAGAGTTTGCCGCTGTGGAAAGCATAACGCTGACTACCCATAACGGCACCCATCTCGATGCGCCCTATCACTTTCATTCCACAATGAACCGCGGGGAGCGGTCCATCACTATTGACGAGGTGGATCTGAATTGGTGCTTCCAGCCGGGCGTTAAGCTCGACTTTCGGCATTTCGCCGACGGTTATGTGGTCACCGAGAAAGATATTGAGGCAGAGCTTGCACGTATCGGACACGAGCTGAAGCCCTTGGAAATCGTCGTCGTCAATACATCTGCGGGAAAGAAGTATGGCCAAGAGAACTACTGGAATTCGGGTTGCGGCATGGGCTACGACGCGACGATGTATCTGCTCGAGCGCGGCGTCAGGCTGACGGGAACCGATGCATGGAGTTGGGATGCTCCCTTGTCCTTTCAGGTTGAGCGGGCCAGGCAGACGGGCGATCCGTCTTTGCTATGGGAAGGACATAAAGCGGGGCGACATATCGGCTACTGTCATTTGGAGAAGCTGCATAACCTCGAAGCACTGCCGCCCGACGGTTTCTATCTTTCGTGTTTCCCGCACAAAATCCGTGGGGCTTCCGCTGGGTGGACTCGCGCGGTTGCCATTATTGACGATGCCTTGTCCGGCGGTTGACGCTTCGTTGGGGCGAGGCTTTTCCCGAAGCATATAGAAGTAACGCGGCCCCCTAGCAGGGTGGCCGCGATGTGTTTTGCGCTGCACTACGCAGCCTTGGCTTTGCAAAGTACTAAGCGGCCTTGCGCAGATGCCCCAGTTGGTTGTGCGGGTCGATCACGAATTTCCTGGGCGCGCCGGCGTCGAATTC
>JBEBXE010000188.1:0-6293 GCA_040391705.1 Aerobium aerolatum | reverse complement strand
AAACCGGTTCCCACTTTCGGGCGACATGCATTGGCTAGCGGGCGGCTTGCGCGGGGAGTTGCAGCAGTTGCGCGCCGTCGGATGAGAGAAGGTCCTCGATGAAGGCCGGTTTGTGGAACAGGAAGCCTTGTCCAAATCGAATATCGGTTTGGCAGCGCAGATAGGCCAGTTCCATTTCGGTCTCGATGCCTTCCGCGATGAGCGGGATGCCGAAGGCCTTCGACAGCGATTCAATCGCGCGCAGGATCGACTGGTTGCGCGACCGCTCGTGGATCGACGAGATGAACGAACGGTCGATCTTCAGCTCGTCGGCGGTGATTTCCGCCAGAAGCGACAGCGACGAATAGCCGGTGCCAAAATCGTCGATCGAGATGCGAATGCCTGCCGCGCGTATCAGTGGCAGGATTTGTTCGCTGAACGCGTCGGCTTTCAGAAACGATTCCTCGGTCAGCTCCAGCATGAAATTGCCGGCGCGGCCGGACGCGGAGATATGGCGAATGATGGCTTTCATGAACGCCGGACGCGTTGCCTGATTGGCCGAGATATTGATGCTGTAGATGAGGTCCTTGCCGAAGGCTTCATCGAGCTTGGGCAAGCACGACAGCAGCTCCTCGATCTGCATGATGGCAATGCCATCCAGCAGGCCAAGCTCACTTGCTGACGCCAGAAACGTTCCGGGCGCGTGGACGGTGCCATGATCGTCGATCCAGCGCAGCAGGATTTCGAAGCCGACGATGCGGCGCTCGCTCATGTTGAATTTGCCTTGCAGCACCGACTTGAACTGACGTTTGTCGAACGCGTCGCGCAACCGTTGCTCGAGCTGCAGCCTTTCAGACATCAGTTTTCCAAGCGCATGGCTGAAGAACTCGATGCCGCCTTTTTCGGAGGTTTTTGCGCGATACATTGCTGCATCGGCGTTGCGGCGCAGGATATCGAAACTCTGGCCGTGGGTCGGGTAGAAGGCGACGCCAATCGACCCGGTGCCCTTGAGCTGGATTCCTTCGATGTCAAACGGCTGCTGCAGGATGTCACGGATACGCCCGATGATCGCGGCAATCTCCTTGCGCCGTTCGAACGGGTTCAGGACGACGACGAATTCGTCGCCGCTGATGCGGCCGACAATGTCGGTCGACCGGATCTTGGAGCGAATTCGGCTGGCGACGCTGCACAGCAGTGCGTCGCCGGTCGCGTGTCCGTACAGATCGTTGACGCGCTTGAAATCGTCCAGATTGATGAAAGCCAGCGCCAGTTTCCCGCCAGGCTTCTTGCGGGCAAGAATTCCGTCGACAAGTTCCTGGATGCGGGCGCGGTTGGGCAGGCCGGTCAGTTGATCGTGATTGGCGCGATAGGCGAGGGCGCTCTGGCTTTCCGTCAGCTGATTGGTCAGCTGCGTCAGCCTCTGGCTTTCAGCTTCGCTGTGATGTGCATAGCGCGCGGCCAGCGCGTGCGACGCAAGCGGCGAGAATTTCCGCGCCAGCGTGATATGCGACCGATCAAAATCGTTGTCGTCGGAGTTGCGCAGGAGGATCAGCAGGCCGCGCCGCTGGCGCACCCGCAAGGGCAGATACAGCGTCGGGCACGCGCCGGAGAACGGCAAGGTGGCGGACAACAGACAGGCGCCGAGTTCCGGACTGGACAGCGTCGCGGCACTGCGACCGCCCAGAATTTTTGCGATGAGGCGATCCGCGCGCCAGCTCGTGCCGATCAGCTCGGCATGGCTTGATGCCACGCATTGAAGCGCATCGTCCTTGCCATCCGGCTGAACCAGGACGATGGCGTGTGCTGAATTGAATACAGGAAGGAGCGCCGAGAAGATGCTGGAAAACGGGTCGTCTTCTCCAGTCACCACCAGCAGAGAATCGAGAGCCTTGATGAGCGTGCTTGCGTGCTTTGTTTCTGTTCGTAACAATTTGAGTTCGCGCTGCATGACGACGATTGTCTCGCGAAGCGCAGATATTCCGCTCATCGGCGCACCGCCGGCATGCGATGGCACAGATTATTTGATTGCCGCATATGGGACGGCCCGTGATCCTGGCCTTGCTCCCCGACTGTGAAATCCATGACTGGTTGACCCCCAAAATTGGTAATCAGATTGTCATCAATGATGTCATCACGGAACGCGTAGATGTGGGCCGCCTTTGGATGGATTGTATACAATTGACTTAGGCAGCTTCGGCTAACAACATCAGTATTAGCTGTTAAAGAAGCAAAAGAATAGAGTAAAACCATGGCTGTTATCTCTAGTTGGCTGATCTTTATAATAAGCAACGTCTAATAAAGCGCCAATGGGGATGGTGAATTTTTTGTTTCACCATCCCAGCAAATTCAAGGGCGGCGGCCCGACCACAGCGCGGCGGCCTGTGTGCGGGCGGCCTCGATGTCCATGTCTCCGTCTGAGAGCGACATCAGCGCAAACGCCGCCGTGGAGATGACGATCTCGGTTGCATGGGCGTCCTTGACGCTGCCGCGCCACAAGCCGACGCACGATTCAAGCGGGCTGAAACCGTTGCGCGGCGACCGTGGCGGCGCTGAGTCGAGCGCCGGGATCGACAGTTCCCGCGGCGCGCCGTTTTCCAGCAGCACGATCCGGGTGGAATGGAACGGCGTTGCCTGGGCGATGTCGCGGTTGCTGGCGATCGCTGCAAAATGCCGCCAGCCCAGCATCGAGGCGGCGTCGCGCTGCAGGGTTCGCGCCGCAGCCGAGGGAACCCCGAGAAAGCTGTGGGTTGCCGCCAGCGGGTTGAGCAGTTGCACGACGTGATTGAGCGGCGAACGCATTTCGAACAGGCGGTAGAGCGACAAGAGCCCCTGCAACTGGGCGTCGATCGCGGCAAGCGGGATGAACGCGATGCGGCTGTCCCGCATCTGGTCGCGCGCTTCTTCGATGGTCAGGCAGGTCGGGATGTCGAGGCTTTCCAGCACGCTGTGCCAGGTACCATCCGCCGATCCATAGCCATGCAGCACGACGCGATACCCGGCTTGCGCGACCAGCTTGGCGGCGAGCAGGAACCACGGCGCTGAGCGATTACGCGGCGAGCGATAGGCCGGCCAGTCGATGTCGGGGCCGGGGTCGGGGAGGGCGGTCTCCAGCGGCAGGCAATTGCGCCGCGCCGCTTCCACCATGCCGGCCAGCTCATTGCCGGTGATGCTGCGATACTGCATCGCCACCAGCAGCGCGCCGATCTGGATCGGATCGGCTTCGCCCTCGAGGATAATCCGCAGCGCGTCTTCTGCCTCGGCTCTTGTCAGCGGGCGCGACTGGCCGATTCCGGCGCCAACGGTGGAAATGTAGCCTGCGAGCCGTTGCTTCGGTGCCGCCTCGGTGCCGATGTCGGCCAGGCGGCGCGCCAGCGTGCCGCTGTCGGGTTCGCCTTCCAGCAGGACCGTCGGGCTGATCGCAAGCGGTGGGTTCTGGATGATCGGCAGTTTTGACGTTGGCGTGCCGGCGGGTTGCGTGTTGTCCGAAGGGCCAGCGTTCTGCAGCAGGTCGCTTGCTTCGTTCGTCAGCGCCCGCACGCGGTCGCGCAGGTTTTCAGCGAACGGCGTCGGCACCAGCGCTCGCCCTGCGCGGGTGACGATCTCGTCGCCGTAGAGCTCGCGCAACTGCGACAGCAGCCGGCTCATCGCCGGGACGCTCATGTCCAGCGTCTTTGCCGCGCGCGTGACGCTGCCTTCGACCAGAAGCGCGTCAAGGGCAACGAGCAGCCGCATCCGTCCGAGCGTCGACGACGGCAGGTCGGTCCGGGGGCCGGGTGCATCGGTTGCTGCGGCCTCGCGGGGGGCCGGCTTGGGGGTCGATCCGCGCCTTGGAGATGAGTGTTGCATAATCCTGAACTTGGAATCGTTCTGAAACATAGACCTTGACCGGTCAGCCCTCCCGTTAATAGGAGCATCTTACTCAACTTTAAAGCGCTGGCAGGGATTCCATGACCGAAACTTCTTCCTCATTGTCGCACCGACCAGGAAATGGCCTGATCAAAGCCCTTCTGCTCGGCACCTGCCTTGCCGGCGCGACTGCATCGGGCGCATGGGCGCAGAACGCCGAAGACGGCGCGACCGATGCCGAGGTGACACGGCTGCAGACGCTTGTGGTCACAGCCTCTTCGATCGCTACCGACATTCGCAGCGCGCCAGCCAGCGTTTCGGTGGTCGATCGCACGACGTTGGAACAGAAGGCGGTTGCCGACCTGTCGGAAGCGATCCGCACCACACCGGGCGTCAATGTCGGCTTCGGCAGCAATGGCACGCGCGGCATCAGCATTCGCGGCCTGGGCAGCGCCTACACCCTGATCCTCATCGACGGCAAGCGCGTCAACGCGTCGGCAACGATGCTGCGCGCTTACAATGGCGACCTGAACTGGGTGCCTCTCGACGCAGTCGAGCGCATTGAAGTGGTGCGCGGACCGATGTCGACGCTGTACGGCTCGGACGCGCTGGGCGGCGTGGTCAACATCATCACCAAGAAGGGCGGCAAGGTCTGGTCCGGTTCGGTGACCGGCGAGATTCTGATGCCTGAAACGGCCGGCACCGGCGCAACGCAGCGCCTGAACGGCTATATCAGCGGGCCGTTGATCCCCGACGTGCTGTCCTTCACCGCGTTTGGCAACATCTCCAAGAAGCGTGCCGACGATCCGGCGTTTTCGGACGGCAAGGAAGTGCCGCGCGGCTCCAGCGACATCGACATCAATGGCCGCCTGACCTGGACGCCAAGCGCGGATCACGTCTTCGACCTCGATCTCGGCTATGGCCGCCAGCGTTATGAGACGTTCGATGGTACTCCGGAGCGCAACATCAACCGCGCCACGGCGTCGGTGCGTCACACCGGCGAGTGGGACATCGGCACATCGACGGTCACTGCGTTTTTCGAAGACTCCAAGAACGAATATGACATTGTCAGCGGCACCGACGTGGTCGCCAACGGCATCACCGTGCGCAACTACGCGCTTGACGGCAAGCTTGCGATGCCGATCGACCTGCTGTGGTCGCAGGACCTCACCATCGGTGGCGATGTGCGTCACGAAGAACTGAATGACCCGGCAAATCTCGGCAAGTTCAACACCGTCACCGGCGAAACTGGCTCCGCGATTGCGCGCAGCCTCACCGCGGCGCTGTTCGTCGAGAATCAGGTTCACGTCACCGATCAGCTGAAGATCACCGGTGGCCTGCGCTACGATTATCACGACAAGTTCGGCTCGCATTTCAGCCCGAAGGTCTATGTCAACTACGACCTGACGGACAGCTGGACGTTCAAGGCCGGTTGGGCGCGCGCCTTCAAGGCACCGAACCTGCGCCAGCTGAACCCGAACTGGGTGACGACGTCGCGCGGCCGTGGTTGCGGTGCGGTCGGCGGCCCCTGCGAGATGGTTGGCAACCCCAACCTCAAGCCGGAGACCAGCGACAGCTTCGAAGGCGGCTTCGTCTATGACGACGGGGCGTGGCAGGGCGGCCTGACCTATTTCCACAACGTCATCAACGACAAGATTACTTCGGCGCGCTCCGCCACGCTGATCATGCCGGATGGAACCAAATACGTCCAGCAGATCAACGTCGACCGGGCGCGCAGCCAGGGCCTGGAAGGCTTCCTGACGATCCCGGTGCATCGCGACGTGACCTGGACGAACTCGTTCACCTGGCTGTTCGAGTCGAAGAACCTCGACACCGGCATGCCGCTGTCGGGAGATCCGGAATACTCGATCCACAGCAACATCGCGTGGCAGGCAACGGACAAGCTTAATCTGAACACGACGCTGAATTATTACGGCGCGCAGGTCGACTATGTCCTCAACCCCGAGACGCTGACGGCGCAGAACGTGTCGCCGTACTTCGTGATGGATATCGCGGCAAAGTACGACTTCACCGACAGCTTCTCCGCCAAGGCCGGCATCAACAATCTGTTGGATAGCCAGCCGAAGACGGAGTCCAACTACAAGGAAAACGGGCGCACCTATTTCCTCTCGGCGACAGCCAAATTCTGATGATCGACAGGCCCGTCATCGCAGGGATGACGGGTCTGACTTCGTGCCAAAGGTGGAGAAACACATGACAACTTCGGCAGAACAAATTCCGGTACCGGCCATGCGTGGCGGCAGGCCCATGCTTCCCAGCTTCGTCGCGACGGTGACCGAGACGCTCGACGCTGAACCGCGCATGCGCAGGATCGTGCTGTCGCTGGGCGAAAATGCGGGGCTCGACTACCAGCCCGGCCAGGCGGTGGTGATGATGATCCCGCTTGCCGACGGCACCTTCGGGCGGCGCGACTATACGATCCGGTTCGCGGATCAGGCCCGTGGCAC
>JBEBXE010000187.1:0-6297 GCA_040391705.1 Aerobium aerolatum | reverse complement strand
CATTGAGGCGCGGGTCGCAATGGGTGTGGTAGCGATCCTGCAACTCGTCGTCGCGAATAGCGCGCGCGCCGCCGGTGCATTCGGTGACGTTCTTGCCGGTCATTTCGACATGGATGCCGCCGGGATGCGAGCCCTCAGCGTGGTGCACGTCGAAGAACGACTGCACTTCCTTGAGGATGTAGTCGAACGGCCGCGTCTTGTAGCCGGCAGCGGTAATCGTGTTGCCATGCATCGGGTCGCACGACCACACCACCTTGCGGCCTTCCTTCTGCACCGCACGAATCAGCTTCGGCAGGTGATCGCCAACCTTTTCGGCACCGAAGCGCGCGATCAGGGTCAGGCGGCCCGGCTCGTTTTCCGGGTTCAGCAGGTCGATCAGCTGCAACAGGCCGTCCGGCGTCAGCGACGGACCGCACTTGAGGCCGAGCGGGTTCTTGATGCCACGGCAATACTCGATATGCGCGTGGTCGGGCTGACGGGTGCGATCGCCGATCCAGATCATGTGGCCGGAGGTGGCGTACCAATCGCCCGACGTCGAGTCGACGCGGGTCAGCGCTTCCTCATAGCCAAGCAGAAGCGCTTCGTGGCTGGTGTAGAAGTCGGTCTCGCGCAGCGCCGGGTGGCTTTCAGCCGAAATGCCGACGGCGCGCATGAAATCGATCGTCTCCGAAATACGCGCGGCCAGCGCCTCATAGCGCTCCGATTGAGGGCTGTCGGCGACGAAGCCGAGCATCCACTTGTGGACGTTCTCGAGGTTGGCATATCCGCCCTGCGCGAACGCGCGCAGCAGGTTGAGCGTCGCCGCCGACTGGCGGTAGGCCATTTCCTGGCGCGCCGGGTCCGGGATACGCGACTTTGCATCGAAGTCGATGCCGTTGATGATGTCGCCACGGTAGCTCGGCAGCGTCACGTCGCCCTTGGTTTCGTTGTCGGACGAGCGCGGCTTGGCGAACTGGCCGGCGATACGGCCGACCTTCACCACCGGCTGCGCACCGGCATAGGTCAGCACGACCGCCATCTGCAGGAAGACGCGGAAGAAGTCGCGGATATTGTCCGCGCCATGTTCGGCAAAGCTCTCGGCGCAATCGCCGCCCTGCAACAGGAAGGATTCGCCATTGGCGACACTGGCGAGCTGACGCGTCAGCTTGCGGGCCTCACCTGCAAAAACCAAGGGTGGATAGGTTGCGAGTTGCTTTTCGGTCTCTGCAAGCGCAGCAGCGTCCGGATAGGCCGGAACCTGCTGGATCGGCTTGCTTCTCCAGGAGTTCGGGGACCATTTCGTTGTCATTTTCGCACCTATACGTCACAGGCGGGTGGCCTGCACCCGCAAAGACCCGGTTTTTCGGGACGCGCTCCCATACACCAGAGCGACCCCTGATTCTAGCCTTCAATCGCCTCGCTGTCTTCTGCTTATGACCCAGCAAACCCGGCGGCATATCGACACCGGGGCAAACTCATTTGACTTTGACGTCAACGTAAATGGTATTCTGCAGCAGATATCGAAAGAACAGCCGTGAGGCGTTGCGTTGCGTGTTGAAAACAATGTCCGGTCACCGGGCGCAGTCGAGGCCGAATTGCCGGCAACAGCGGTCCGTTTTGCCACTGCGGACGGGTTTCTACTCGGCGGCAGCCTTTTTGAAGGGTCGGGTACCGGTCCGCTGGTGCTGATCTCGTCGGCCACCGCCGTTCCCCACCGTCTCTACGCACGATTTGCGGCGATGCTGGTGGCATCGGGTGCGCGGGCCGTGCTGACCTATGACTATCGCGGCACCGGCTCATCCCCTCGCCCCGGCAACTGGTCGCAGCGCATCGACTACAAGGACTGGGCGCTGCAGGATTTTCCGGCCGCCGTCCGCTTCCTCGACAGCGTCGCACCGGGCCACGCCATGGTCGGCGTCGGCCAATCGTTCGGCGGGCAGGCTCTGGGGCTTTCAGGCATGAGCGATCGTTTTCAGCGCTACGCCATGGTGGCGACGATGTCCGGCTACTGGCGGCTCCTCGACGATCCGACGGTGTGGGCGCGGATGAACCTCGTCGGCGTTCCCATCTCGTTGCTTTACCGCGATCTGCCGCGCTGGCTTGGCATCGGCGAACCGATGCCAAGTTCCTGTTTTCGCGACTGGGCACGCTGGTGCCGGATGACAAACTACTTCTTCGACGACCCAAGCTTGCCGGAAACCGCACGTTTCAACGACGTTCGGCTGCCGATCCTGGCGGTTGGTCTGACCGATGACCACTGGGCAACGCCGCGCGCGGTCGACGATTTCATGCGCCACTACACCAACGCGCAGGTGACGCAACGCTGGATCACGCCCGGCCAAGCCGGAGCGGACTCCATCGGCCATCTCGGCTTCTTCCGCTCGAAATTCGCCGACACGCTGTGGCCGCAGCTCGGAGCCTGGCTGATCGACGGCACGCCGATGACCATCGGCGATGCCGCAGCGCCCACGCGGATCTAGTCTACCCGCACGCCGTTCTTCACCCGATAGCTCGGCTGATACATCGTCACCAGCTCTTCGGCTGCTGTCGGATGCACCGCCATGGTGGCGTCGAAATCGTCCTTGGTCAGCTTCGCCTTGACCGCAATGCCCAGCAGCTGCGCCATCTCGCCGGCATCAGGCCCGAGCACGTGCGCGCCGACAACGCGCCGCGTCTGCGCCTCGACGACCAGCTTCATGATCATCTTTTCCTGACGGCCTGACAGCGTGTGGCGCATCGGTCGGAACTCGGCCCGGTAGATTTCGAGCTCGTCAAAGCGCTTGCCTGCCTCCTCTTCCGACAGGCCAACCGTCCCGATCTCCGGCTGCGAGAACACCGCCGTGGCGATGGCGTCGAAATCGGGCTTGGTCGGCTTGTCGCGATAGACGGTGTCGATGAAGCACATCGCCTCATGAATCGCCACCGGGGTCAGTTGCACCCGGTTGGTGACGTCGCCGAGCGCGTAGATGTTGTCGACATTAGTGCGCGAGTAGTCGTCGACGATGATCGCGCCTGCCGGGCCGGTTTTCACCCCGGCTGCGTCCAGTCCCAGCGTCTCGGTGTTCGGCTGGCGGCCGATGGCGAGCATGAACTGCCCAACATTCAGCGTCTCGTTGGTGGACAGTTCAACGTCGAGCGTGCCGTCGGCGCGCTTCTCGACCTTGTGCGCCACCGACTGGACGATGATCCGGATGCCCTTGGCTTCCATCGCCTTGTGCAGGCCGCGACGCATGTCCATGTCGAAACGACCGAGGATTTCCTGGCCGCGATAGACCAGCGTCGTCTTGACGCCGAGGCCGTGGAAGATGTTGGCAAACTCGACCGCGATATAACCGCCGCCCGAAATGGCGATCGCCTTCGGCAGGGTTTCGAGATGAAACGCTTCGTTCGAGGTGATGGTATGCTCATAACCCGGCAATGCCGGATGCGGGCTTGGCCGTCCGCCGACAGCAATGAGGATGTGGCGCGCGGTCACCGTGCGGTCCTCACTGACGATCCGCACCGTGTGCTTGTCGACCAGTTCCGCCCTGCTCTCGATGATCTGCGCACCGGCGCGCTCAAGGCCGGCACGATACAGGCCTTCGAGGCGGTCGATTTCCTTGTCCTTGTTAACGATCAGCGTCGTCCAGTCGAAACTGGCTTTGCCGACCGTCCAGCCATAACCGGCAGAATCTTCAAAATGCTCGGGAAACTGCGAGGCGTAGACGAACAGTTTCTTGGGCACGCAGCCGCGGATCACGCAGGTGCCGCCGAACCTGTACTCTTCCGCGATCGCGACGCGCTTGCCCATCGCGGCGGCAACCCGACCCGCGCGGACACCGCCTGAACCGCCACCAATGACGAAGAGGTCGTAGTCAAAATCTGGCATGGTCGGCTCCGGGAAAACTGCGTGACTGTGTACGCCTCAGGTAGGACGGCGCGCGCCAAAAGAAAAGCCCGGCGCAAACCGGGCTTCTCGTCAATGTCGTTTTGCAATACGCCGCGCAAGGCGGATCAGTTTGCTTTCGTTCCTTCGGCAGCCGGGGCAGCAGCCGGTTCGCTCGGAGCCAGGGCAGCAAGCTGCTGGCCGACCTGCATGGCAAGGTCGCGTCCAATGCCACGCTGCCAGATGTCGGCGGCCTGCATGATTTCGCGGCCGGCAATCGGGCCGTCGCTCATCAGCTTCTTGCCGCTTTCCGACTGATAGAAGGTCGCAATTTCCTTGAGCTCGGCTTCGGAGAAGACGCGGGCATAGGCAAGTGCGGCTTCCTTTTCGAGGTCGCCACGGCGTGCGGCCAGCGACAGCGCCGTCTGGTCGACGATCCGGTTGATCTCGGCCTGCAGGTCCGGGTTCTTCTGGATCAGTTCGCCCTTCAGCGCCCCGACAGCCTGCGGGAGGATCGCGTCGAATTCAGCCGTCACACCGGTGGCCGAAATGGCCGAGCGGGCAGCAGCCAGATGGGTGTCGGAGATTTCCTGGGCGCTTGCCGGCCACGAAAAGGCCAGGAGCGCGATAGTTCCAGCGACAGCAGCCACGCGGCGCGAACTGTTGACCAGATTCATGGTGGAGGAACTCCCTATCAATGTTGTTTTTTGACGGCACGTACCGTTCTGGCGCCGCCGGCGTCAGCGACGATTGCCGCGTCTGCCAATCCGAGAAACAGACCATGTTCGACAACACCGGGTATGGCATGCAGAACATCTGAAAGCGCTCTTGTATCCGGAATACGGCCAAAAGATGCGTCGAGGATGAAATGTCCACCATCTGTAACAAACGGCGCCGCGCCAGTCATCCTCAAATCGATCGGCCCTTCAAGGCCAAGCGCATCGGCAGCAGCGCGAATTGCCAGCGTTGTCGCCTGCAAACCGAACGGATTGACCTCGATCGGCAGCGGAAACCGCCCCAGCGTTTCCACCAGCTTGGACGAATCGGCGATCACCAGCATGCTTTTGGAAGCCGCAGCGACGATCTTTTCGCGCAGCAGCGCGCCGCCGCCGCCCTTGATGAGCCCCAATTCCGGGTCGATCTCGTCGGCACCGTCGATGGTCAGGTCAAGTTCCGGCGTCTCGTCGAGCGTCGACAACGGCACGCCGAGTTCGCGGCACAGCGCTGCCGTGCGCTCGGAGGTCGGAACGCCGACAACGGTCAGCCCCTCGCCCACCTTCACGGCCAAAAGCCGGACGAATTCTTCGGCGGTGGAGCCGGTTCCGATGCCGAGTTTCATGCCGTCGGTGACGTGGCTGAGCGCTTCGCGCGCCGCGTCGATCTTGAGCTGTCTCGCGTCCATCACCATTCCTCGGAGTTTTTCGTGACGCCGGTCCTAGCAGTTTTGCCGCGTCGGGCAAGGAGTTTCGCTGCATCTGCCCTCACCTGCGCGGCTTGCTGCACGCGCGCCGAAACGCTATCGCCTAGGCAATCGCCATCCTGTCCCGGAGTTTGCCCGAAATGACCAAGCCCATCATTGTCTACGATCTCGACGGAACGCTGCTCGATACGGCGCCGGACCTGCTCGACAGCCTCAACCACTGCCTCGGGCTTGCCGGGCTCAAAAGTGCCGAACCTACGGAACTGCGCAAGTTCGTCGGCATGGGTGGCCGCGTCATGATCGAGCGCGCTTTCACCGCCCAGCAAAAAGCGCTGGAGCAGGCTGAACTCGACAGATTGCTGGCGGCCTTCATGGAGCACTACAGCGGCGCCATCCCTGGCAAGTCGCAGCCCTATCCGGGCGTGCTCGCAGCCCTCGACCGTTTCCAGGATGCCGGCTTCATCGCCGCGGTCTGCACCAACAAATATGAAAAGCTGTCGACGTCGCTGATCGGCGCGCTGGAACTGGCCCCCCGCTTTGCCGCCGTCTGCGGCCAGGACACGTTTGCGTTCCGCAAGCCCGACCCGCGTCACCTCACTGAAACCATCGCCATGGCCGGCGGCGATCCGGCCCGCGCGGTGATGATCGGCGATTCCCGCACCGACATCGACACGGCCAAGGCCGCCGGCATCCCGGTGGTCGCCGTCGACTTCGGCTACACCGACCGCCATGTCAGCGAGTTCGAGCCATCGATGGTGATTTCGCACTACGACGAACTCACCCTCGACGTCGTTGAGCGCTTGCTCGCAGCGTCGGCAAGCTAGGTTTTCAGGCGTTATCCCGAAACCGGTTCCGACTTTCGGGAGACATGCGCCAAACCAGCTTGACTTGCCTCCGCGCTGTCCCTTATATCGCCGCACTTTCGCGAACCGGCTGGTCCGGCCGCGAACGGGCGCGTAGCTCAGCGGGAGAGCACACCCTTCACACGGGTGGGGTCACAGGTTCAATCCCTGTCGCGCCCACCAGGCAACTG
>JBEBXE010000186.1:0-6388 GCA_040391705.1 Aerobium aerolatum | reverse complement strand
CGGCTGTCGTCACGCGCTGTTGCGGGCCAAACTCCGTCGCGAAGACGGCCCTGTCTGCGGTGATGGAATTCGACGTTGCGGCTGGCAGTTTCGCGTCAAACGCCTGTGACTGCGACGCGTTGACGTCTGCGCGTCCAGTCACGGGCGCACCCGGAGCGGAAGCAGCAAGACTTGGGACCGTGCGCATCGCAAGCGATGCATCAGCAGCGATCTGGGGAGGTTTGCGCCCCTCGCTCCCATCGAGACTCGGAACATCGGGGGCCGTCATTGGCAGATCGCTGCTGACGCCGGAAACACTCGGGGCCAGCAGCGCGGTTTTGGAAGTGGCTGCAGTTTCGAGCGGCGACGTCGCTTCCGCGAGGGATCGCTCACCACTAGCCTGCGCAATGTCCGCAATCGGCTGGGCCAGCGCCGCGTTCCACTCCTGCCGCGACCGCTGCCACGGCCCTGTAACGGGAGGACGAAGCGCTTGCATCAAGGAAGACAGCACGGCAGTTCGTTCGTGTCCGGGGCCGTCGGTCGACAAGCCTGAGCGCTCGTCCCTCGGTACGAAACCGCCATCGGTCAACGGCGCGGACGTCAGCGACGGCATGGGCGTCCTGACGCCTGGAACCTCCGGGGGGAGCGGCGAGCCGGCGATGTTGCGGCCGATCGTTTGAATGAGTTCCAGTCGATCAGCGAGAATGGAGAGGCCGCTGAGGTCGATGCTCATCTCGGCTCACCGCCAGCCGCGCGCCGAAGCGTGAGCGCCACATCCATCCGACCGGCTTCCGCCGTCATCCGTTCAGGGATCGTGTCGTCCGCCGCCGCCCGGAAGCGCGCAAGGTCGGCTGCCGCCTTGCCATAGTCGCCACCAAGGATCGCCAGTTCTGCGGAATGAAAAGCAGGCACGGCCCATTGCGGGCGTAGCAGGGCTGCGGTGCTGAACGCGATGGCGGCAGCGTCGACACTGTCGCGCAGGCGCAGGCAAATGCCGAGGCCGATCCAGTAATCCGCCACCTCGCCATCCAGCACGCACAGGGCCCGAAACAACGGCTCCGCACGGTCGATGCGATCGACGACGAACCACCGATGCGCGCGCGCATAGAGGAATTCGGTCAACTCCGCCGGCAGTCCCAGAGCCGCGCCGAGATCGTCCCCCTGCCCCAGACGCGCCAGAAACTGGTCGCCATCGATCCCTGCCTCCTGCAGCAAGCCGCTGCACAGGCCGACCATCATTGCCGTGTCTTCCTGATCGAGCCCAAAGAGCGCGCCGATCCTGTCCGGACTTTCGTTTGCGGCTTCAGCAGGCGTCTGAGTGGAACTCATGCATGACCTTGACGGCTAGAGTTAGGGAACGAGGTCAGCTTGCGGCCAGCGCCGCAATGCGCTCCAGCAGCCGTTCCGCCTCGTTGAGCACTGCATCATTGCCGTTGGCATGCCTGAGCGCGTCATTGAGGTCTTCGCGTGCTTCCTCGACATTGCCCATCATGATGCAGCTTTGGCCCGACAGCAGGTAGCCGCGCGGGTCGGACGGGGCCAGCATGATGGCGGCCGATGCGGCCTGCAGGGCAACGTTTGGTTCGCCCATCAGATTGGCGCAGTTGGCGAGGCCAACCTGAAAATCCACATTCATCGGTTCGCACATGACGAGCCCGATATAGATCCGCATCGCATCGCCATGGGCACCCCGCAGGATGTGATTTCTGGCAACGGTCAAGCCGACATTCAGGACATCGGAGGTCAGGCCGAGTTCGTCACGCAGATGACCTGACATGAACTGGGCCATCGCGTCTGTCGAAAGACCACCATCGCTCTCGAAAGCGGCTTGGGCCAAGCCGTCATTTCCCGGTGCATTCACGGCGAGAGTCTCCATTTTGTCCTGTCTTCAGTTTCATGGCCGAAAAATAACGGCGGGCTCGGAATCGTCGAATGTCGCAAGTCGCGGTCGCGGTACCGAAACGACTGAAGTCAGTTCGGCGGAATAATACTCGATGGCGCGAATGACATCTTCGATCGTCCGCGTGAGGAGATCAGGAGAAAGCGCCTTGTAGGCGTAGGAGGCGCGCGCCACCAACGACACCCCGCGATTGGGCAGTGGCTTCAGATAGACCGCCGCCTCGCTGTCGATCAGAAACCCGAGATTCGTCTGCAAAACCCTGCGTATCTGCGCGGCGCGCGCAGCCTGCTCGGTCGCGATCGCTCCCGCCACACCTTCGATGATGAGTGCACCGCGCCCGCTGTCGATCAGCGTGAGCGGAATGTTTTCAACGCGAAGCTGAGCCTCGCCGGCTTCGGTGAATTTCGGCGCGGGCAACCGCAAGGATTGCCACAACGCCTCAATTGTCGACCGGAATTCCGGCAACACCGCTGGAATCATGATCTCAGACCCGGGTCAGTGCACGCATAGCGTCGACTTCGGCGTCCTTCAGTTCCTTGAGGAAGTTGATGATCTGCTTGACCATCTCGTTCATCGTATCCTGAGTGTCCTTACTCAGTTCAGCCTGCTGCTGCGCGACCTGCGCATCGGCGGCATCGCGCGCGCCGCCGGCATCTTCCCGCTTGGCCTCTGCCTGGAGCCGGGCATCGCTGCTTGAGCCCAACATCTTCGTCATGTCGCCGGAGGACGCGACAATCTGGCTCTTGGCCGCAGTCAGTTGCATCTGCGAATTCACGCCACCGAACTGGGTCTCAGCGGTCTTGAACGACTGGGCGCTGATGTCCTTGCCCTTCATTTCCCCGACAAGGCCCTTCATTTCCTTGATCTGGCTCATCCCCTTCACGGCCGAGAACGCCGAGCCGCCAATAGACATCGCGCCGCCAATCACGCCGGCAACCAGATTAACGATCGCGCCGGTGGCCATCTTGTCGGCGGCCTTCTCCATCTTGTCCGCCTGGCTGACGAGTTCGGCTTTCGCCGACTCGCGCGCCGCCAACCGGTCGTTGAGTGCGTTCTGACGTTGTTCCCCGGCATTCTCGATCATGGCGCGGGCGAGGAACTTGGCGATGTTGCCGACAACCGCCGAAAAATCGAAAGCGGGGTTACCCAGCTTGTTGGCCGCGTTTCCAGCTGCTTCGCCGGCAGCGCGCAGGTCGCCGACGTTGTTGCCAGCGCCGGGCACGAGATCATTGCCCTTGGGGCCGGGAGCCGGAGCCGGCGGAACGTTGCCTGCGGCGTTGCCAACGCCTGCACCCGGCTTGCCGGCTGCGGGAGCCTTGTCGAGCCCAGGCAGCGGCTGTCCATTGCCTTCAAAACGAAGCTGCGGCGGCATCTTGGCACTTGGATCGATCATGACGTTCTCCTGAACGTTGAAGTCTGATGTGACTGCTGGACTGTCAGCCGGCGAACCGCGCGCGGCTCAGCGTGTTGCCGCGATCGCTCATCGCAGCAGTGATCTCGTCGAGAATGGCGTTGAAGCGGTCGCTGGAGGCCATCAGGCGCGACAGGGCCTGATCGATCATGTCGTCCAGCCCCTGCATGAAGGCTTCGTCCGACTTGGCCTTGGCCTCGAGCCGCTTGGCGTCGGCGCGCAAATCGGCCGCGACGGTTTTCACCCCGGTGTCGACGACCGTGGACGTCGCTGAAAGTGCCGCGTTCGCGGTCGCGCCGGTATTGACCATCTTCTGCGCGACGATGGCCTCCTTGGCCACCAGCTTGGCGGCGTTCAACGCGTCGTCTGCCGTGCTCGCCAACGTTGAGGCGGTCTTGGCAGCCGCATCGGCCCCCTTGGTGACGGCGTCGGCCCCGGTTTTTGCCAGCGCCGGAATGGCCTTGCCGATCGCCGACATGGCGCTGTCCAGAATGCTCGAGGCGATGTCCTTCACCGCCTTACCCAGCCCCGTCCCGGAAATGGCCCCGGTGATGCCGATGACGGCTACGGCGATCTTGAAGCCCATATCGGCCTGCGCGGCCTGCTCCTTGGTGCCGCCCGCCGCCAGGACGATGTTGCCCATGATACCCTGCCCGGTCGCTTGCTGGACCGTCGAGTCGATGACCAGCGCCACGGCGGCAATCGCCGCAACGATCAGCGCCGTCGCGCCACCCAGCGAGGCAACGGCAGCGATCACAGCGAGGGCGACTGCAAGCATCGCGCCGAGCCATTCGAATGCCAGCTTGATCTTTTCCCAGATGCTGCCGTTCTGCTGCTTCTCCAGCTTCTTGGCGGATTCCTCGAGCTTGTGCTCTTTCTCCCGCATCTGGGCTTTCTTGGTTTCCTGATCGGTATTGATCTTGCTCTTCTGCGTCGTCGCTTCGGTGTCGCGCATCGCGACGGCGACCTGCACCAGCAGCACGTCGACGTCGATGGCCGCATTGCCGGACATGAACGCCGCGAGGCTTTTCAGCGCGTTGGACATATCAGGTTTTTCGCCCGTCTTGCCGGGGCTGGGCGGAACGATTGCCTGGCCGGACAGGGCACCCTTGCCGACGGACTCGGCAGGTGCGGCCTGATTTCTCTGAATGTTCTGCAGATCGGGATTGTTCGGAACCTGAAGCGGCTTGGCGATGATGGTCATGGTCGAGACCTTTGTTCAGAACTGGGGAAGTGTTTGATAAACGGGGTTCAGGACTTTGACTGTTTTCCGGCCGCGGCGATTGCAGGAACGTCCAGCATCGCCAGTGCCTCTTGCAGTGCTTCCGGGGTGCCGAGCCCTTGCTCGGAAAAACTGCGCGCGGCCTCAAACGAAACGTAGGCGTCAGCATATTCCTCGGCTTGCAGAAGACATTCTCCGAGCCGCAGATATCCCAGCGGATTGGTCGCATCGAGGGCCAGGAACATGACGTACATCTTGGCTGCCTTGTGCAGCTCGCCCTGCGTCTGACAGGCGACGCCGAGGCCGTAGTACGCGCGCTCGTCCAGAGGATCGAGCTGGTTGAGGCGCATCAGAACATCGAATGCCTTCTGCGTCTCGCCAACCTGCAGCAGGCGCGAGCCGAGGTCGTAGAGCGCTGCGCGCTGCTCCTTGGAGATACCGAGGGCATCGCCCAACGTGCTGCCGTCACTGGTCAGCTCGATGATATGCCGCGTCTGCGCGTCGAGCTGCGGCGTGATTTCGCCAAGCATGACCTGGGCAAATTCCATCGCACCCTGCATGGTCTTCGTGTCGTTGAAAGCGCCATCGAGGATGGACATGGAAACCCCTCATCACCTTGCTTGGTGATATTGATAACCGCTTCCCAATCCGGACCTGTGTTGTAGATGACAGCTTTCGGTACTTGCCTATTCCGGCAGGTGGGCACCGTCTTCGCCGTGGCGCAGATAGGCCTCGAGCGCGTCGCGGGTGCGGGCCTTGTCGCCGAGTTCCGACAGGCATTTCATCTTGATGTAGCGGCGCGCGCGCTGCTGCTCGTTCAGCCTGTAGGAGCCAAAGCGTTCTATCGGGTTGACGCGATCAAGCACCTCGAGCACGTCGAGCGCGCCCTGCCAGTCGCGCGCGGTAAAACTGAGCACCGCGCGCGCCAAATGCACGCTGACGCTATCGTCGCCGAGCCGGTGCAAGGCGTCGGCCAGGATGCCGGCACGCTCGACGTAGCCATGCCGCAATAGCACAAAGATATTGAGCAGAAGGAAGTCGCGCTGGCGCCGTGTCAGGCGCGAACCGCTGCTGTCCGGACCTGCCGCGACGGGCAAGCGGGATCGTTCTGCGCCGGTCATCCGCGCAGCAACATCGCGAGGGCGGCGCGGGTTTCGCGATCCAGGAACGCGTCGGCGCCAAGCAGGCTGGCGGCGGACCGGAACAGGCCGGCGGTCTCGCCGTCATGTCCGGCCGCGCCCTGCGCAAAGATCTGCTGAAGTTCGGACCGGGTCTGCGACATGGTCGAAGGGTCGAGAAGATCAGGATCGAGATTCGTCGGCTGCAGGATATCGGGAAGGCGTTCGTCCAGAGACGGCCGGCGCAGCACCTCGTCGAGCGCGGGTTGCTGCGGCAGAAACACCGGGAGGGTCGTCCCCTCCGTTGGCAGATGAAGGTCGTCGCCGATGTTCCAGCGCGTGATGCGCTCGACGCCGACGTCAAGATTTCTGATCCGCATGACGGCTCCCTCCGCTCCCGCCCGATCCTAAGACCGTCCAATGTTCTGGAGGATTTCGTTCATCTTCGCCAAGGCATTGTTGGCGAGCTCGAAATGGCGGTTGCGCTGCTTGTCGAGCGAATTGATGTCGTTCATCTTGATCTGGCTGTTCTGGTTGATCAGCGTCACGGTTTCCGACAGCCGCGTACCGATCGTGCTCCATTGCGGATGCGTCAACGCCTTCAGATCATAGTCCTGACCGGTGTAATGCGTGTGTCCCTCGTTATCGACGTGGAGCGGCGGATTGTGGAAAATGTCGCTCAAGGGCCTAATGATGTTGCGGAGCTTTTCAAGCGGATGCTTCTGTCCCTTGCCGAGCACGTCTTCGAACATCGAGAT
>JBEBXE010000185.1:0-6389 GCA_040391705.1 Aerobium aerolatum | reverse complement strand
CGACATCTGAACTCTGCACAAGCGCAGCGCACCGGACAGGTGCCTGCGCTTGTTTGCTTTCGCGAAGCTGGAGCCCTCGACCCACCGTCCTCATGAAATGGACCGTGTTAGTTATTGTGAGGCACGGTTAACGGAATCTTGACGCGAATCAATCGGGTACCTATCAATTGGCCTTAGGCGGATCTGAGTAGCGAGCAGCGATTCGGGAGCATCCATTGGGACGATGCGCTTGAGCTGGCTCGTGATTCAACAGTTGTAACTGCGTTGCAGCAGCAGCGTCCCGGGGCTTTGATGGGGCGACTGCCAACTTCATAGAGTGTTTCGTCCGTATTGTGTCTGGATTTGCAGCGCTGCGTTTCGTCGTGGCGGGCGTGTGGATTCGTGTTTTTTCATGGCCCTCGGGCCGATGACCGCAACCAACAAGACCTGTGTCACAACGGGTCAGTTTGAGAACGATGTTTGCTGACCAAACCACAGCTGCCACACGCGATGTCGAGAGCTCCGTAAACTCGCGCGCCGCGCTGGCGCGTTTCATGCGCGGCATCTGCATCGACATCAGCGCGGATCGCTACATTCTGGTCCAGCCATCGGTGGAGCGCGGTCCGAAATCGGTGCGGATCATCACCTCGAACTGGATTTTCGACGCGCTCGAGGATTTCGGCGCGGAAGGCATCGCCAACATCATCGAGAGCGGCAACACTGCCGGGGCCGGCGAACGCCCACATGCGCTGGTGCCGGACGACAGCGCGTTTCTGTCCGACAGGGAACGACAGGCGCTGACTGAGCACGGGCATGCCGAGATGTATTGCCAGAAGCTTTCCGCCTGCGGAACCGTGGCTTTCGTACTGTTTTCGTCCCAGACGCGCCACGAAATCCAGCCCGCCGCGCTGACGCTGGCGCATATGAAATGCTGCTACGGCCTCGCGCAATTCTTCAAGAGCAACGACAATTTCGCTGCCAACGACCCGCTTTCCGAACGCGAACGGGAATGTCTGGTGTGGGTGTCGGAAGGCAAGACCACCGATGAGGTCGCGCTCATCCTTGGCGTCTCCTCCAACACGATCAACAGCTACATCGCCAACGCGATTCAGAAATTCGGCGCGAACAATCGCGCCATGGCGATCGCAACAGCGATCAGAAGCGGGATTATCTAGATGCTGCTCGACCTTTCAGCACCGTCGGTCTCGGCCCCCTGCGACAGCGACCTGTCGCTGACGCTTCATGCCGAACTGGACTGGTTCGCCGAGCCGGCGACATCGCTGGGAGGCACCGCACGGCTCTGCGAGAAACTCGCGTCGCTGCTGCACGCCGACAGCTTCCACGTCTTCTTTCTGGTTATTCAGGGCGAGCAGTACCGGCTGGTGCCGGTTTCCGATTCGGAATCACCGGGTATTTCGGAGATTTCCAAGGCACTTTCGGTACGATCGGCAGAAAACTTCGCACAATCCGTCGACGAAGCCGCGCAACCACTGTGGTGGTCCACAGACCGTCACACACGACCGCTGACAGCGCAGGCCGAACTCTGGGCCGTCGAGGTGCCGGCCCCGGCCGGCGTCCCCTGCGGCATCGGTTTCCCGGTCGGGATGGAGCGCGGCCGCACGGGCGTCATCGTCTTCAGCGGCCTCGACATGGATGTCGATGAAAGCCGCCTGTGCGAAGCACATGCGCGCTGCTTCTCCTTGTTCGACAGCGTGGTGCGTCAGCGGTCGCCCGACTACGCCAAGTTGCCTTCCGTCTCAAAACGGGAACTGGAGTGCCTGAGGCTGACGGCGGACGGCCTGACCAGCGACGACATCGCATCGGCGCTTGGGCTTTCCGTCCACACCGCAAATCAGTATCTGACCAATTCGACGCACAAGCTGAACGCCGTGAATCGTATTCACGCCGTTGCGAAGGCACTGCGGTGTGGGTTGATCGACTGATCTAGGCCGGTTCGCTTTTGCGAATCCGCGACCGTTCCAGCGCGGTTTCGAGGAAAGCGTTATTTTCCAGCGGGTCGGCCGACGCGCGGTCAAACGACACGTAGTTGACCTCGACCGACGCAAAATCCGCGGTCATCGTCAGGGCGAAATAGACCGTCACGCCCAGAGGGCGCAATTCGAGGTCCAGTACGACACGCGGCGGAGTTTCCCACGACACATGTGCCTCTCCGCCATGGCCGAGCCGTAACGTGCCGGGCTCGAAATAGAGCTCGGACGCAGACTCGACCAAATCGGCCACGCTCGCAAAGCGCTCGAGCCGAATATAGGCTATGTAGTCCCCCACATCGACCATGCGCAATTCGCTCACGACCTCCGAGATCGCCTTGGCGACCAGGATTTCGCGTGTCGATGAATGTGGCTGGCGGTCCATCACGTCACCTTGCCTGCAGCCGGAGCTGTCTTGTTTTCATAAAGGACGCGGACAAGCTCCGCGACCGCCTGGTAGAACTGAGGCGGGATCACACTATCCACTGAAACTTGATCGTACATGGAGCGCGCGAGCGTCACGTCCTCAAAAACCGGGATTTCGTGGCTTTCGGCGATTTCCCTGATCTTCAGAGCGATCAAATCCTGCCCTTTTGCGATGACTATGGGCGCCGGCGTGACATCGCGGACGTAACGCAGCGCGATTGCGAAGTGAGTCGGATTGGCAATCACCAGCGTGGCCTTCGGCACTTCGTCCATCATGCGGCGGCGCGCGCGGTCGCGGGCCAACGAGCGCATGCGCGACTTCATGATCGGATCGCCTTCGGCCTGCTTCGTCTCGTCCTTGACTTCCTGCTTGGTCATCATCAGGTCTTGCCGCCAGTGATAGCGCGTCCACAGCAGGTCGATGCCAGCCACCAGAACCATGAAGGCGGCGATGGAGAGCACGATGTCGATCGTCATCTCGCGGATGATCGACAGAAACGCCTCCGGCTGCGTGATCATGCCGGCCAACAGGCGCGTTTCTGCGCCATGCATCGCGGAATAGACCACGAACCCGGCAAGGATCAGCTTACCCAGCGACTTGGCAAATTCGGCCCAGCCCTTGGCTCCAAACAGACGGCTCCATCCCTGCTTGAGCGAAATACGCGATAATTTGGGCTCGATGCGGTCGAAAACGATCCGCGGCACGTTCTGCAACACGGAAGCGGCGATCCCTGCGGCGACCAGCAGCGCCAGAAGCGAGGCCATGACCTTACCGATCTCGAGCAGCACCTGGCTGTAGAGCAGAACGGCATCGTTGCGCGTGCTGAGCGACCAGGTTTCCGGCCGCTCGATGAACATCGTCAGGAAGCCGCCGAGATACGTTGCACCCGGCTGGGCAAGGAAGATCATGAAAACAAGGATGGCCAGAAAGGACCCGAGAACAGGCACGTCCTTTGCGAACGGCAGCTGCCCCTTGTCGACCGCATCACGGATTTTCTTCTCCGTGGCGTCTTCTGTTTTACTGTCCTTGTCCGAATCGTCAGCCATGGAACAATCCGCCGGGATGTGATGACAAACGTGTCAGGTCGCGATGCACTGGGTCGCCCCGTGGGGCTTCCGGTCCGATCGTCTTACGCCGCTGCGCTGCGCATCGACGGCAGTTCCATTGCGCCGGTCGCTGCAAGTCCAATCGCCGTCGCCGCGATACGCTTGCGCGCCTTCGCCACTTCCGCCGGGGTAGCGGCGTCGGATTCCAGCGACAGTTCCGACTCGATCATGCGGCGAGAGCGCGCGCCGACCGCCGACAGAACCGAATCCATCAGGTCGCGTGGCGCACCGCGCAGCGCCAGCGTGATCATTTCGGTCGAAAGTCCGTCGAACAGCGTCACCCGCGCCTTTTGATCCAGCGCCCCGACGTCGTCGAACGTGAACAGGCGCGCCTTGACGCCCTCTATGCCCGCGGCACCGCTGGCTTCGAGATCCAGCACCAGCTCGTCGAGAACCGACTTGTCCAATTCGTTCAACAGGCTTGCAACACGGCTTTGGCCCGCCGAGACGTCCTTGCCGCCAGCGTCGGCCAACAGCCGGGTCCGCAACTGGTTTTCCACCAGCTGCTTGGCCGCCGGCTGCACCATGGTCATCGACAGCATGCGCTTGAGAACCTCGCCGCGCATCGGCTTGTCGAAGGTCAGCAAGGCATTGGCCGCCGGCTGAGATTCGAGATTGGAAAACACCATGGCAATCGTCTGCGGGTGTTCGGTCTCCAGAAGACTGCCGAGCCGTGCCGGCTCCAGTTCGGCCAGCTCCGGCCAGATCGGCCGGGTTTCGTCGCTCATCAGCGACGGCTTGCCCCAGCCCATGAGGGCACTGATCTCTTCGGGGGACAGCGATTCATTGAGAATCGTGTCCATCTGGTCGCCGGAATCGAGAAGGCCTGCGCCTTCCGTGAATTCCTCTTCAAATTCCGCGACGATATTCTCGAGTTCGCTCTGGGGAATAGTGCGCAGCATGCGTGCAGCATCGATGAGGGACTTGAGTTCCTCATGCTTGAAAAAATGTAGAAGCCGGCCAGCCGAAGGCTTACCCATTGCAACCAGAATTGCAGCAGCCTTCTGAGCTTTCGTCAGCTTGCCTTCAAGGCTCATCCCCAAAATATCCCCGATTCGCTAAGCAGCAGATTATACGCACTAGCCAGACTTGGCAGCATCAATGATCTGCGTCAGCTTGATTCCGAAGCGGGATGGGTCACTTTCCAGCACCGTAATCTCACCGGTGGCGATTTTCCGTCCGTTGACGACGACGTCGACCGGCTCGCCAATCCGGCGGTTCAGCGCGACCGTCGAGCCCTTTTGCAGCGACATCAGCTCGGAAACCGGCATTTCGGCGCTCCCGAGGACGATCTGCACATCCACGGGGATGTTCATGATGATTTCGTTGTTGTGGAAATCAGCCTGGGCAGTGGCGGGCGCATAGGAACTTGCCACCGAACTGGGGCTGGACATTTCCACAGCTTCTTCGTCCTGGAGCACGCCACGGAGCTCCTCGATTGCCTTGTTCAAATCTTCTTCCTGCGGGTCGGAACTGAAATTATCGAGACTTCCAAGCGCGTTGAAGTCCGGAATCGTAGAGGTCATGGTTGTCTCCTTGGCGAGCGTTGCGCTGCTCAGCGTGGTATCAGCCCGTCGATGAACTCCTTGCCCGCATCGTAGGGCTCAAGAATCTGGACAGTGAAATTCTGCCCGATCTTGCCAAATTCGCAGGTAAACAGCGTCTTGTGCCGCGCCGAAAGCCGGGTGTTGGTCGGCGCCGTTTCCGGCATCTCCAGAACCTGCCCGACAAACAGGCGCGACAGATCGCCGAGCGTCATCGAGGCCAGCGGGATCGTCGCGTCGAGCCTGACTGACGAGCGCATGACTTCTTCGCTGAAGCGGGCGGTCCAGGCGGCTTCCTCCTGCTCCTCCGACATGTCGGTGACGGCGTCGCCGCGATGCAGGAGCAGCACACGCTGCGGCATCATCACGGTGAAGCGGCCCTCGCCGCTCGGCGCGATCAGCGAGAAGACGATGCGCACCGCCGGTCCGTCGCGGATGATCAGCTTGCGCAGGTCCTTGCCTGACATCGCGGCTGGCATCGGAAACTTGATCGACAGCGCCCGCACGCCCGAGCCGTTGAGCGCCTTGGCGGTCGCCTCGAAGACAACGGACGCCAGTTCCAACTCGATCGTCGTCAGGGCGCGGGTGATGCGCGACATCGGCATGTCCGGATCGCCGCCAAACAGGGCGCTGATCAGAAGCGCAATCGCGTCGGCGTCGGCCATCAGCATCAGCGCGTCCGGCGACGTCGCCGACGAAGCGACGACGAGCGCGTCATTGTCGACGTCCGTGCGGCGCGCATCGGCCATGCGCGCCAGCGAGATCGATTCCATCTCGATCTCGATCGGGTAGGACACCTGCTCGTTGAGGCTGTCGCGAATGACCGGCAGCGCGCGCATGCCAAGCGAGCGCGCGGCCTTGATGATATGATCGGGCTCGCCGGTGTCGCCGATCAGACGTTCGACGATGAAATTGCGGCTTGCGGCCACATCACCAGCGCTGGTTGAAACTTTGCCGTCCACTGCCCGCATCTCCGTTTTCACGCCGCGCGGGCGGGTTCACTGCCATGCAGGGTGCTCTGCTCGACCGCGTCGATCGACGGGCGATCATAGGCGGAAATCGTCTTGCGACCAAATTCGAGCGCGACCTGCGGCAGCGAGCCATTCATGTAGGCAAGCAGGGTCTGCTTGACGATGATGTAGAGCCTGTTCTTCTTGTCGCGCACCAGCTTCACCTTCTGGGCGATCGGTCCGACGACGGCGTAGTTCAGGAAGATACCGAGGAACGTGCCGACCAGCGCCGCGCCGACGAGGCCGCCGAGAATTTCGGGCGACTGGTCGATCGCGCCCATCGCCTTGATGACACCCAGCACCGCCGCGCAGATGCCGAGCGCCGGGAACGCATC
>JBEBXE010000184.1:0-6394 GCA_040391705.1 Aerobium aerolatum | reverse complement strand
AACGCCCAGGTCGCCGCCCAGGACGCCCACGATTCCGGCGACGTCGACCTGTTCTAGTCGGCAAACCGCGTCAGTCACACGTCAAACGGATCGCAGCGCTGCGGTCCGTTTTTGTTTGGGGCGGTGGTGGGGAAAATGAGGTCGCCGCAGCGGCGACCTCGTGATCAGAACAGCTCGACCGAGCCATCGCTGTCGGCCGGCGCAACAGGCCTGACGCGACGTTCTGCATCGAACACTTGCTGGGCTTCGCGTTCCATCAGCGACTGGCGCGCGCGGCCGGAGACCGGCCAGAACTGGATCTTGCGGCCATGCTCGCCCAGCAGGCTGCCGCCGATATAGCGGATGCCCTCGTCGGCGAGAAACCGTTCGGCAAACTCGGCATTCTGGCGGCCGACATCGGTCAGGCCGTCGATCAGGCGTGCGCCGCCGAACAGCCGGGCTTCGAGGCGGTCACGCCGCGCGCCGCGCGCCAGCAGCGCATTGACCAGCAACTCCATCGCATGCACGCCATGGCGCTGTGCGGTCGAGGCGGTGTAGCCGGGACGGCCGCCCGGCAGCAGAAAATGATTGAGCCCGCCGACGCCGGCGACAGGGTCGCGCATGCAGGCGGCCACGCAGCTGCCCAGCAGCGTCGTCAGCACCGTGTCTGGATCATCGGAGACGCATTGCTCTCCCTGCACCACATGGATGCGCTTGCCACCATGAGCGGACGCAGCCATCTCCACGTTCGCCGAACTCATTGACGTTTCCCCCGACAGCAGTGATCTGCGTGACGTGGATGCGGTTGCGCCGTCGCCGGAGCCGCATCCTGCATTACACGGTCTCCCTGGCAACGTTGCATTGGTTGATGATTTCCGCGCCGATGCGCTCGAGCGGCAATTGCTTGGCGACGCCGCCAATGTCGAACGCCACCCGCGGCATGCCATAGACCACCGATGTCGCTTCGTTCTGGCCGATGGTCGCAGCGCCCGCATTGCGCATGTTCAGAAGTCCCTGCGCGCCGTCGCGGCCCATGCCGGTCAGGATGGTGCCGACAGCCGCGCTGCCTGCCGTCCTGACCAGTGAATCGAACAGCACATCGACCGATGGCCGGTGGCCGTTGACCGGCGCGTCGGCAGACAGCCGGCAACGCATCTGCGCGGCGCTGCCCACCACCTGCAAATGGCTCTCGCCACCCGGTGCGAGATAGATCTGGCCGACGCTCAGCGGCGCGCCATCGGTGGCTTCGTCCACCTGCGCGGCGCAGCTGCGGTTGAGCCGTTCGGCAAAGCTCTTGGTGAACGTGCCCGGCATATGCTGGGTGATCACCGTTGGCGGGCAGTTGGCGGGAAACGCCGACAGCACCGACAGCAGCGCCTCGACGCCGCCGGTCGACGAGCCGATGGCAACGACACGGCCATTGGAACGGAAATTGCCGTTCGCCGCCTGGCTCGGCGCGCGATCGGAGCCGGCGCGCACCCGCGCGCGCGCCGCCGCCTTGACCTTGCTGGCGAGGCCGGCGAACGCCTGCTCGGCCGGCAGGCCCGCCGTCGGCTTGCCGACGCAGTCGAACGCGCCCAGCTCCAGCGCCGCCAGGCTGACATCGGCGCCGATCTGCGTCAGCGTCGACACCATCACCACCGGCATCGGCCGCAGCCGCATGATCTTTTCCAGAAAGCTCAGCCCGTTCATGTTGGGCATTTCGACGTCGAGCGTCAGCACGTCCGGGTTGAGGCGCTTGATCGCCTCGCGCGCCTCCAGCGGATCGCCCGCCTGCCCGATCACCATGATGTCGGGATCGCGCCGCAGCACCGCCGAGATCAGGCTGCGCATGGTCGCGCTGTCATCGACGACCAGAACCTTGACTGCACTCATGCCACGCCGTCCTTGACGCGATACGTCGTCAGTCCGTCATTGTCGAACTTGCTCATTTCGGTCACGCGTTCCGAATGGCCGACATAGAGACGGCCGCCCGGATTGAGCAGCGGCGCAAACCGCGTCCACATCCGCGACTGCGTCGCTTCGTCGAAATAGATCACCACGTTGCGGCAGAAGATGGCGTCGAACTTGCCTTTCATCGGCCAGTTGGCCATCAGATTGAGCTCGCGAAACGACACCAGCCGCCGCATCTCGTCGCCAGCGCCCCAGGCGTCGCGCGAACCGTCCTTGACCCGCACCATCCAGCGGTCGCGCAGTGCCGCTGGCACCGGCTCCATCGCCTCATCCGAATAGACCGCCGCACGGCCGGTGGCGATGACGTTGGGGTCGATGTCGGTGGCCAGAATACGGATGTCGTACTGCGCCGCATCCGGCATCGCGTCGAGGATCGTCAGCGCAATCGAATAGGGTTCCGGTCCTGTCGAGCAACCGGCCGACCAGAAGCGCACCCGTCCGCGCGCCTTCGCCCGCGTGATCAGGCTTGGCAGCACCTTGGCCTTGAGGTGTTCGAAGTGATGCGGCTCGCGAAAATAGCGCGTCACGTTGGTGGTCAGCGCCGCCAGCATGTTCTGGCGTTCGCTCAGGCCCTGTGCCCCGCCAACCAGCGTGCAATAGTCCCGGAAGCTCTCGATGCCCAGTGTGCGAAGCCGCTTGGCAAGGCGCGAATAGACGAGCGATGCCTTGCTCTCCGTCAGCGCGATCCCGGCGTCTTCGTAGAGCATCCGTGCAATCGACGAGAAATCTTCATTGGTGAACAGAAATTCGCCTTCGACAAGCGCCTGCCCCCGTGTTCCCGAGGTCGAGCGAATTGCGGTCGTCATGCGGCGTCAGCCTCCATAGTTTCAGGCAGGATGCGCTCGAGCCCGAGCACTCCGATCATTCTGCCGTCGATGGCAAGAATGCCGCGCACGAAGGATTTCACCGTCTCGCTCGCCACGTTCGGCGTCGGCTGCAACATCTCGTCGGTGACGCTGATGATGTCGCACACCGCGTCGACCAGCAGTCCGGCTTCCTGTTCGCCGTTGCGCACCACGATGATCACGTGCCGCGCTTCCGGGTCGGTGAAACCGAGCCCGAGACAGGCGGACAGATCGAGCACCGGCAACACCGTGCCGCGCAGATTGATGACGCCGCGCATGGAGGCCTGCGAATGCGGCAACACCATCGCCGGCGTCCAGCCGCGGATTTCACGCACCGACATGATGTCGACGCAGAATTCCTGCTCGCCAATTCTGAAAGCGATCAGTTCCTGCCTGTGGCTGGATGAGGATGCTGTAGTCATCATGTCGTCCCCTCGAAACGCTAGAGCCTTTAGCAGCCAGCCGGAATCGCCTGGCGTCGCACAAAATGCGGCTAAATAACTCGAGCTGGCGCAGCAAAATCGCGTTCGACAGAACGCTTGCTGCTCTAACGCGCCCGAGCCCCCAGCCCTTGCGTAGCGACGCGTTCAGTTGGCATCATATCCGGTTAATTTGGAGTTTAACCGGGCCCGATCACCCGGCACTGGATGGTGCCGGGCAGATCGATTGCGATCGGAAGCGATCAGAACTCTTCCCAGCTCTCATCTTCAGGCTGCGCCGCCAGCAACGCTGCTGCCTGTCCGCCGCCGGACGACCCCGTGCGCATCACCGAAGCGGTCTGCTGCGGGCGTGGCTGCGGCCGTGCGCCATGGCTGGAGCGCGCCACCGGGCGTGCCCGTTCGGCCGCCTTCTGGGTGCCGAGCTTGAACTGTCCGACCAGGCGGGCAAGTTCCTCGGCTTCCAGCGCCAGATTGTGGCTGGCGGCCGTCGACTGCTCGACCATCGCGGCGTTCTGCTGCGTCACCTGATCCATCTGGTTGACGGCGGTGTTGACCTCGACAAGGCCGGTCGACTGTTCGCGGGCCGAGGCAGCGATCTCCGAGACCAGATTGGTGATCTCGCCGACCTGCGTCACGATCGTCGCCAGCGCCTTGCCGGTCTGTCCGACGAGGTCGACGCCTTGTTCCACCTGCGCGCTTGAGGTCGAGATCAGTTCCTTGATCTCCTTGGCGGCTTCCGCCGAGCGCTGCGCCAGCGCGCGCACTTCCGACGCCACCACGGCAAAGCCGCGGCCGGCTTCGCCAGCCCGTGCCGCCTCGACGCCGGCATTCAGCGCCAGGAGGTTGGTCTGGAAGGCGATCTCGTCGATGACGCCGATGATCTGGCCGATCTGCTGCGACGACTGCTCGATCTGCGCCATCGCCGACACCGCCTGACGCACCACTTCGCCCGAGCGCTCCGCGCCAAGGCGCGCCTGGCCGGTCACGTCCGAGGCGCGGTTGGCGCCGTCGGCGGTGGTCTTCACCGTCGCCGTGATCTGGTCGAGCGCGGCTGCGGTTTCCTCAAGGCTTGCCGCCTGCTGCTCGGTGCGGCGCGACAGGTCGTCAGCCGCCTGGCTGACTTCGTCGGTGCCGTTGCGCAGGCCGCCGATCGCGCCGGAAATCGTCGCCATCGTGCTCTGCAGCTGCTCGGCCGTGCGGTTGAAGTCGTCCTTGAGTTCCTGCGTCTTGGCCGGGAACGCCAGTTCGATGCGGTAGGTCAGATCGCCATTGGCGAGCGCGGACAATCCGTCCTCCAGCGCCTGGATCGTGACCTGGTCTTCCTCGGCCGACTGCGTTCTTTCGGCTTCGTTGCGCGAACGCTCATTGTCGCTGGCGACACGCGTGCGCTCGCTCTGCTGCTCGAGATTGATCTTCTCGATCGCCCCGTCCTTGAACACCAGCACGGCGCGCGCCATCTCGCCGATTTCGTCCTTGCGCCCCAGCGCCGGCACCTCGACCGAATTGTCGCCCGCCGCCAACCGGCCCATCACCGAGGTCAGCGCGGTAATCGGCGCCGCGATCATCCGCGACAACAGCAGGCCAAGGATCACCGCGATCAGCACGGCACCGCTGACGCCGATATAGACGACGGTGCTGGTGAAGGCTTCGGCGGCCTGGCGTGTTGCGGTCGCGGCTGCACCTGCGGCGCGTTCGTTTGCCTGCAACGCCGCCAGTGCGTCTTCGGCCTGTTCCATGAAGCCGTCGGCGGTGCCCTTGCGGCCGACCATCTCGACCGCCTTGAACCGCATGATCGGGTCCTTCACCAGCTTGACGCCGGCCTCGACCACTTCCGTCTTCCAGACGTTCATTGCCGCGATTGCGGTATCGATCTGCGCCACCACCTGGGCTTCATTCGCTTCGCCGGCCTGCCACTCGCGCAGTTGCTGCAAGTGACCGTCAAAGCCGGCGCGGTGGCTGTCGAGGCGCTCGAGATAATAGGCGTCGTTGGTCAGCAGATAGCCGCGATAGCTGTTCTCCTGGCGCGCCAGGCGGAACTCCGCCGCTGTGATGACGTCGATCGAGCGTGCAGCAGCCGCTTCCAGTTCAACGGCGCGCTCAGTTCGTTCGATATTCCACAGGATGGCCGCGCTCATGGCAATGATTGCCGCTACGACAGCTGCGAAGCCGAAACCCAGCTTTCGCGAAATTTTCAGATTGGTAAACGACACGTCAAACCCCCGTTTTCGTGTTCTCGAGCGCTCAACAAACCCCGCGCCTCATCACTCATCCCCCGGACAAGCTTAATAAGGCGCTAATGACGCGTCAGCGAAAACACTAAAATTGGAACTTTACGGGTCGTAACGGCCGGCTTGTGCCAGTCCGGGGCAAGAAGTGCTGGAAATAGACTTTTCGCAACACCACAATGACGCCGGGCTTTTCTTGCCGCGCCGGCGTTGTTGTGGCGGCTTCATCACCCCGGAAGAAGCCGCACAGGAACGCTGCCGAAGGCGCGTGAATCTAGCCGACGAACGCGCGTTCGACGACAAACTCTGCCGGCTTGTTGTTGGCGCCTTCAGTCAGGCCGAAGCTTTCGACCAGCACCTTGACGTCGCGGATCATGTCCATCGAGCCGCAGATCATCACCCGGTCCACCGCCGGATCGAAGGCGGGAACGCCAAGGTCGGCAAACAGCTTGCCATTGTCGATCAGCGTCGTGATGCGGCCCATCTGCGGATAGGTTTCGCGCGTCGTCGTCGCATAGTGACGGAACCGTCCGTTGGCCAGTTCGCCGATCAGCGGGTCGGCCACCAGATCGCGCGCCAGGTCGAGCCCATAGGTCAGCTCGGCGATCTCGCGCGTCGTGTGGGTGAGGATGACGTCCTCGAATTTCTCGTAGGTTTCCGGATCGCGCATCAGGCTGGCGAACGGCGCGATGCCGGTGCCGGTCGAGATCATCCACAGCCGCCGCCCCGGCGTCAGCGCGTCCAGCACCAGCGTGCCGGTCGACTTCTGCCGCATCAGCACGGTATCGCCCGGCTGGATCTTCTGCAGGTGCTGGGTCAGCGGCCCATCGGCCACCTTGATCGAGAAGAACTCGATTTCCTCGTCCCAGGACGGGCTTGCGATCGAATACGCCCGAAACACCGGCTTTTCCGCATTCGGCAGCCCGATCATCACGAACTCGCCGGAGCGGAA
>JBEBXE010000183.1:0-6459 GCA_040391705.1 Aerobium aerolatum | reverse complement strand
CTGGCGCTGCGCATCCGGCAAGGACAAGTCTCGGCCAAGGTCGAGTTGCAGGGGCTGGAGCGCATCGGCGGTGATATTCGCTGGGCCGCCACGCGGGTGGCTGTGGCGATCGTCACCGCCGCCTTCGCGCTTGGTCTCGCGCCGCGCTTGTTCGACTATGGCCCTCTGGTGCTTGGCGTCCCGCTGCCGTTGTGGGTTGGCCTCGGCGTTATTGCCGGTGGCATGGTGTGGCTGATGCTGCCGCGGCGGTAGCACCTGCCTGTTTCAGGCCGGCGCGCCGAGCGGAAACAGGCATGCGTTGCGACGCTCGGCGTCGCGTCCTGCCGTCAGAGCGGGCTCGGTGGTCGCACATTCCGGGCGCGCGACCGGGCAGCGCGGATGGAAGACGCAGCCGGACGGCATGTCCATCGCATTGGGAAAATTACCGCGCAGGCCGAGATCCGGCACATGGCCTTCGTCATCCGGGCTGAAGACCGAATCCCGCAGAACGGCGGTATAGGGATGATCGGGATTGGCGAATATCTTTTGCGTCGACCCGTCTTCCACCACGCGGCCGAGATACATCACCATCATCCGGTCGGCCATATGCTCGATCACCGACAGATTGTGCGAGATGAACAGCATCGCGACGCGGTGTTCGGCGCGCAGGTCGAGCAAAAGGTTGAGGATTTGCGCCTGCACCGAAACGTCGAGCGCCGATGTCGGCTCGTCGCAGATCACCAGCCTTGGCCCGGCGACAAGCGCCCGCGCGATCGCGACACGCTGGCGTTGACCACCGGAAAGCTGACCCGGATTGGCCGACAAGGCGCGGCGTGGAAGGCCGACTTGCTCGGCCATGCGTGCGACCTTCTGCTGACGTTCCAGCCGCGTTCCGATCTTGTGCACCTGCAGCGGCAAAGCGATCAGTTCTTCGACCGACATCGACGGGTTCAGCGAACCGTACGGGTCCTGAAACACCGGCTGGACCGCAAGCGCGCGCTCCCGGTGCTGGTAACTTGCAACCGGCCGACCTTCGAGCAGGACCTCGCCAGCGGTGGGCGTTTCCAGCCCGAGCAGGATGCGGGCGAGCGTGCTCTTGCCGCAGCCGGATTCACCAACGACGCCAAGGATTTCACCTTCGCCGACTGACAGCGAGACGCCATTCAACGCCCTCAGCGGCGTCGGGCGGCTCAGAAGTCCCTTACGCACCTGATAAACGTGCGTGAGGTTACGCGCTTCGAGAAGAGGCGTGGTCATGCGGACAGCGCCTCCTGCGCAGTGATTGGCAGGTGGCAAGCGACATGCTGCCCCGAAGGCATCTGGCGCACGGGCGGTGCCTCGACGCCGCAAATGTCCATTCGCTTCGGGCAGCGCGACAGGAACGGGCAGCGCGCGTCTTCGCGATGGAACGCCGGGACGTTGCCGGGGATGTTGGCCAGCCGTGTCGTGCCGGGTTCAGCGCCTTGCGGGCGCGGCACGGAAGCGATCAGGCCTTTGGTGTAGGGATGGGCGGGTGACCGCAGCACGGCGGCGCGAGAGCCATGCTCGACGATGCGACCGGCATACATCACCGCAACGCGGTCTGCGACGCGCGCAACCACGCCGAGATCGTGGGTGATGAAGATCATGCCCATCTGGCGTGCGTTCTGAGCGTCTTTCAGAATGCGGAGGATCTGCGCTTGCGTGGTCACGTCGAGCGCGGTTGTCGGCTCATCGCAGATCAGCATCTCGGGTTCGCACATCAGCGCCATGGCGATCAGCACGCGCTGGCGCAGCCCGCCCGACAGTTGATGCGGGTACTGTCCCAGCCGCAATCCGGCGTTGGTCAGGCCGACGCTTTCAAGCACCTCGACGGCGCGCGCCTGTGCCTTGCGCGAACTTGCGCCGGTATGGCGGCGATAGACGGCCCGCAGCTGGTCGCCGATGGTGAACACCGGGTTCAGCGCCGTCATCGGCTCCTGAAAAATCATCGACATGCGCCGGCCGCGCAGGGCCGACAGCTTGCGCTCGGGCAGCTTCGACAATTCGATATCGCCGAGCTGAAGCTTGGACGATTTCAGTTCCGCGCCGCGTGGCAGAAGCTGCATCAGCGCCAGCGCGGTCATCGACTTGCCGCAGCCGGATTCGCCGACGAGGCACAGCGTTTCGCCTTCCGCAACGTCGAGGTCAATGCCGCGCACGGCGCGCAGGCGTTGGCCCTGGTCGGGCAGCGAGACGTGAAGGTCGCGTACTTGCAGCAGCATCAGCCGCGCCCTCCCGAAGTCAGATCGCGCATGGCGTCTCCGATGAGGTTGATGGCGAGAGCCAGGACAAACAGGCAGGCGCCGGGCAAGACGATCATCCAAGGGCTGAAGAACATCGACGTCTTGGCCTCCGAAAGCATCAGTCCCCACGAGGGCAGCGGCGCTTGAACGCCGAGACCGAGGAAGGAGAGCGCGGCTTCCAGAAGCACGGCCTGCGCCATTTCGACGGTGGCCACGACCATCAGCGGCGCGCGAATGTTGGGCAGGATTTCGCGAAACAGGATGTGCGGCAAGGAGCCGCCGATCACGCGGGCGGCGGTGACATAGTCACGCGCGCAGACCTGCTGGGTCGCCACACGCGTCACCACGGCGAATTGATCCCACAGCAGCAGGCCCAGAACGACGATCACCACAGTCAGGGACGGACCAACGATCGCGACGACTGCAAGCGCGATCAGGATGATCGGCATCGACAGGCGCGTGGTGATGACAGTGGAGATCGCGGTGTCGATCCAGCCGCCATAATAGCCGGCAACGAGCCCCAGCGTGATGCCGATCACCGCCGACATCACCGTCGCCCCAATGGCGATGGTCATCGAAATGCGTGCGCCATAGATGAGACGGCTGAAATAGTCGCGGCCGAGCTGGTCGGTGCCAAGCAGGTGTTCTGCCACGGTTGTGTCGTGCCAGAACGGCGGCTTCAACCGCATGGCAATGCTCTGCGCATACGGATCGAACGGCGCAAGCAGCGGCGCGAAGATCGCGATCAGCGTGATGGCAAGCAGGATCGCTGCCGAAAACAGGAAGGTGCGATGCGCCAGTGCCTTGCGCCAGAATCCCAGGCGGTTGATCAGCTCTTCTTCCGGCTGCGGCGGTGTGGTCACGGCTGCGGTGGTCATTTGCGTGCGCTCCGCAGTCTTGGGTCCATATAGGCGTTGAGCATGTCGGCAAGCAGCGTCAGCACGATGTAGATCATCGAAATCAGCAGCACGATGGCCTGGATCACCGGCATGTCCGAGCGAGACATCGACTGCCACGCCAGATAGCCGACGCCGTTGAGTGCGAAGATCGATTCAACCACGATCGAACCGCCCAGCATGAAACCGAGTTGCACCGCCGACAGCGAAATCACTGGCAGGACTGCGTTTTTGAGCGCGTATTTGAACGTCAGCTGAAGCGGACGGATGCCCATGGCGCGGGCGGTGCGGATATAGTCGGAGGCGAGCACGTCGATCATTCCGGCGCGGATGAGACGCATCAGCGGCGGCATGGCAAAGGTGCCGAGCGTGATCGCCGGCAGCACGAAATGCGCGTAGGTGCTCGAACCGGAGATCGGCAGCCAGCGCAACTGGACGCCGAACACGACAATCAGCAGCAAACCTGCCCAGAAATTCGGGATCGCCTGCCCCGTCACGGCGAGAAGCTGGGCGAAGCGGTCGATAAGGGTGTTGGGCCACAACGCGGCAGCACTTCCAAGCGGAAGCGCGATTACCAGCGCCAGCGTCATCGAGAAGAAGGCGAGCAGGGCCGTGACCGGCAGGCGCTCGAGGATCATGTCGAGCACGGGCCGTTTGGACATATAGGAGATGCCCAGATCACCCCGTGCGAGGTTGCCGAGATATTCGGCAAAGCGCACCGTCAGCGGCCGGTCGAAGCCGTAGGTTTGACGGATCAGCGTGACGTCTTCGTCCGTTGCCTGCGCGCCGGCGATGCCGACGGCGGGGTCGTAGGCGACGTTACTCAGGACGAAGCAGATGACCGACACGATCATCATCACCACCACTGCCATGGTGGCTCGCCTCAACAGATAGGTCAGCATAGCGCTTGCCGTTTCCTCAAGAGGTGCGGGCGGCTTCAGGTCCTGGAGTCCGGAAGCCGCCCGCCGTTCAGTTAAAGTTACTTCCAGCTTGCGTCGTAGAAACGCGGCAGCTCGTCAAGCGATGCTTCGAAGTTCAGCGTGTTGGTATAGGCGTAGCCCATCACAATCGTGTGCATCGGAACCCAGTAGGCTTCCTCTGTGATGATCTTGATCGCTTCGCCGTACTTGGCCTTGCGTTCATCGGGGTCCGTCACCGATGCGGCTTCCTTGACCAGCGCGATGACGGTTTCGTTTTTCGCACCATCATTGGTGGAGCCGTCAAACATGCTGCCGATAGAAGCGGAACTGTCGGCAAGCGACGAGGAACCCCAGTCGCCGTACCACATGCCGATCTTGCCTTCGCGCCAGCTGGAGAACGAAGGGCTGGCCTGCAGCACTTCCAGTTCTGCCTTGATGCCGACAGCACCGAGGTAGGACTGCACCGCTTCGGCGCGGGCACGGTCGCGATAGCTGCCGAGCTTCACCGAAAAGCCGTCCGCATAGCCGGCTTCCGCCAGCAGTTCCTTGGCCTTCTCCGGGTTGTAGTCGTACACGACTGCAGCCGACTGGTCGCAACCGAACTGAATCGGATGGCAAGGCGCATTGAGCACCTCTCCGTCGCCGCCAACGAGGTTGGCAACGATCGTTTCGCGATCAATGGCGTGGTTCACAGCGCGACGTACCCGTACATCCGTGAGCGGATTACCCGCACCCGTGCGGCCCGCCGCATCCAGCGTAACCATCGATATGCGCATAGTTGACGCCAAAGCAACGTCCAGGGTCGGTACGACCTTGAGCTGCTCGACCTGGTCGAAGGGCACGTTCCAAACCCAGTCGACGCCGCCACCGATAACCTCGGCGATACGCGTCGCGGTGTCTGGAATGATACGCCAGTTGATGGTCTTGATCGACGGCGTGCGCTTAGCGCCGCCTTCATAGTAGCCTTCATAGGCCACGAGCTTGACGAGGCCGTCACCGATCGACTCGACCTTGTACGGGCCGGCGCCGATTGGCTTCTGGCCGAACACCTGCGCGCCAACGGACTGGAAGTAGTCGGACGGGTAGATTGGCAGCGAGCCGGCGACGAATTCGAGCGCAGCAGGTGCGGCGGTCTTCGAGTAGACGCGAACGGTGGTGTCATCCACGACTTCAGCGCGGTCGATCCACGACACTGATGCCTGCACGCGTGCGCCGTTGGCCGGATCTGCCCAGTAGTTGTAGGTGAAGGCGACGTCTTCGGCCGTCAGCGGCGAGCCGTCATGGAAGGTCACACCTTCGCGCAGCTTGAACTCGAGGGTCTTTTCGTCGATGCGCTCCCACGAGGTGGCGATCAACGGTTCGTATTCGAAGGTCTTCGGGTTGCGGTAGATCAGCATGTCGTAGACATGCATGGTGATCACGACGCCGTCGCGGGCGGTGTTGATGTAGCCGTCGAGCGTCGGGAAGTCTTCACCCATGCCGATGGTCATGGACTGGTCATCAGCCCCGGCAAATGCCGGTACCGTCATGGCCGTGGTCGCCGCCAACGCGGCGCTCAGGCCGAGAATGCGGGAGAATTTACGGAATTCCATCATGCGTTTGACCTCTTCAGGCTTTTGGAGAAACAGAACGCGCTGGCTTACGCAACGCATGGCGATATTGAAGGCGAGACAGATCCGCCTCGACGGCTCCCGGCGCAATCGCCGGGATAATGGCGCGGGCCATTGCCTGGTAGGCGCCACGGAAATGCACCGAGCTTTTCAGCACCAGGATCGGCACCTCTTCCGGCACCAGCCCCAGATGCAGCAGCAATCCGGGCTCTGACGCCTGCATCTTGCGGGGCGCAACGATGACTTTGACACCGTCGCGCTCAAGCAGCGCCACCGGGCCGAGTGCAATCGGGTTGCCGCGATACATCGGGCCGACCCCGGTGAAGCTGCCGCTGCCGAGGCGCAGCACCTTCCACGGACCTACGACGGGACCCCCATGGTGCGCCGATAGGGTTGCGCCGATGGCGATAGCGATGGTTGCGCCCTCGCCCGCCTGGTGCGCCGCGTTGCATGCGGCCGCGTCGGCAATGTGCACCAGCACCGCACCCTTGGCGTCATGGGCGAGCAACGCGCGCAACATTCCGGTGGTGTCGCCGGTTCCGCCGCCGCCGGGATTATCCTGCGTATCCGCGATCACCACGGGACCAACCCCGTCGCCTGCGGCAAGGCGGAGCGCTTCGGCAACCCCCTGGTCGGCTGAAAGCAGGGAGGTGGCGAACTGCGATTCCGCTTCGATCCACCGCGCCAGCATCGTGTCGGCGGCCTTTTCCACCGCCTGTGTGTCGCTGCCCTGCACCACAATCGCCGGTCCGGCGTCGCGATTATCGGCCAGCGGAAATCCGAAGAACTG
>JBEBXE010000182.1:0-6562 GCA_040391705.1 Aerobium aerolatum | reverse complement strand
GCCACCAGCAGGTCAGCCTTGCCGGACAGCAGCGCCGGAAGGAGGCCGTCCCAGTCGAAATCCAGGAACGTGATCTTCACGCCCATTTCCTTGGCCATCAGCTCGGCAAGTTCTACGGAACTGCCGCTGCGCTCGCCCTTGGAATCGACGAGCGAGAAGGGAGGCCCCTGCGTCTGGACCGCAACCCGCAATTCGCCGCGCTTGACGATGTCGTCCAACGCGCCGGCGCTTGCCGCGCTGGTAATGCCCAGCGTAGCCAGTGCCGCAACAAATAGATTGGCAATCTTCATTCTGGTCTCCTCCCAGTTATCTCTTGCCCGTGATGGGCGTTTTTGACCGGCATCACCACTTGTCGGCAGATCAAGCCGCTATCAAAACTCTCTCTTGCTCCTCAGGCGTCCCACGCGATCGTTTCAAATACTTTGATCCCGCGTTTGGAGAGTTCACCTAGGAACAGGGTATCGGGGACATGCGTCAAGGGGTTGAGTAGCCCCGCAGCAGAGATTTCGCCCTTTGCCAGCATTTGCGCGACGATGCTTGCCGGATAGCCGACGCCAAGGCTCATGCCGAATAGGCCGGATTTCAGATCGCGTTCGATGACGAGATTGGATGTCACCGTCTTGCCGCGCCCGCCCTGCGTGCCGCGAAAGACATTGCGCATGATGCATAAATCCTTCTCGTCCTCAGCATATTGTAGTTGCGGGCCAAGCAGGCGACCGAGAAACTCGCGCGGACTGATCGGCGCTGCCAAACCCGGAACTGGCTGATCGGACAAGAAGCCGAGCTGTTTCAGCGGCGCCCAGAACGCCGACCAACCCGGCCAGCGCAACGAATAGCGGCCAGTGCGTTGCAAGCCCTTCGCCGCACCGAGCATCGCGGCGTAGTGAGGCGCATCGCCATTCGGGATCGCCTCTAGTGCACCAAGCCCATCAACCTCGATCTGATGGATGAATGGATTGTCATGCTGGCTGGCACCCGGAACCACGACCAGCTTACCATCCTCCATGAGCACACTGTCGCGGTTCTGGCTGGCCAGAACCATGTCGAAATTCCAACTCACCTTGTAGGAAAGCGGCTCGACGCGTGCCTTCGGTTCGGGAATGCCGCCGCAATAGGAATCGATGGCCGTGATGGCGTCGAACTGATGCGCGGCATGCGCATACAAAACGAGATCGATACCCGGATCGAGCCCGCACTCGGTCATGATCGGCACACCGGCCTTTTCAGCCGCCGGTGCGAGATCGGCAATCGACTTGGCGTAGTTGGTTGTCACCAGCGGCGTGCGCGTCTTGATCGCGGCAATTACCGCGTCGCGCATCAGCGGCTGTGGCAACAGATCAATGATGGCATCAACGCCGTTCATCACATTGACCAGCACTGAGCCGATCGGACCTTCAGGAACGACAAAACGGATGCGATTCAAATCGGTGAGGCCCGCAAGCCTGATCGCGCCGTCCGAAGCAGTATCGACACACACCACCTCATCGACGCCGCTGGCAACGAGATCGGCAATCGCCGCACGCCCTTGCAATCCGAGACCACCGAGCACCGCGACTTTCATGCCGTTTCCTTGCGCACTGGAGCCTGGGGCCCCTCGGACCAGCAGCCTTCGGGCAGGTTAACCCATTTGTTGCACGACGCCATGACGACGAACGTTTCGCTGCGAACGACTTCACCCGGCTCGCCTGCGCCGGGGATCAGTTCGCTGGTGACGCGGTAGAGGTCGGCGACGTCGCCGGCGACGGTGACGTCAACGATAATATCGAAGCGACCGGTGACCACGGAAGCCGAATTCACGAAAGGCAGTTGCGCAATGCGCTCGGCAAGCTCGCGCGCCTGCCCGCGCCCCTGCGCATTGATGCCGACGATGGCCGAGATCAGTTCGGGACGCTCGGTCAGGTTCAGCAGGCCCACGATCCTGAGGAGATTGCGGTCAAGGAGGTTGCGAAGGCGCGAGCGTACCGTAGGCACCGACATCGCCATCTTCTCCGCGAGATGGCTGATGCTATGCTGCGCGTCCTGCGACAGCAGCTTCACCAACCGTCTGTCTGCTTGATCCAAATGCTCTCGCAATCCAAATATCTTTCATAATTAGAAGAAATTCAGCACATTTCTTTTTGATACGTAAATATCCTATGGAATTTCTTTCATAACGCAAGGCATCAAAGCAGAGGACACGTCGCATTTTCCGATTGTCGTCGTAGCGATGGCACTCTGGTTGAGGTCACTGACCGGCCAGTGAGATTAGCGCCGTTCGATGCCGCCACTGCGAGGCGATGCGGGAGGACACGAAGTGGTAAAACTTCTGGTGGCTATCGCAACCTGATCCCGCAACCGACATTGCGCACCTCATCGAGGTGACCGTGAAGCTGTGGCAGCTGGCCAGCGATCTGAATGGCGCAAAGGTCGAATGCGATCAGCCGCCCTCGGCCAACTCCAGCTTGGAAGCGCCGTGATCATGATCAGAGAGGAAACATCATCCTGCTCCACCATCGTCAGTCAGGTCGAACGTGAGCCCGCCGTCGAATAGCGCTCCCTCAGCACCGTGTTTCTGCTCGCTCAGCCTTAGGTCCACGAATCCAACAGGTCCCGCAGCGTCGCCACGAAGGCCTGTGGCTGATCGACCATCAGATGATGGGCGGCATCTTGCACCACGCGCCACGGCGTGCCTGGAGGAAGTAGGCCCTTCAGATAACTGATATTCTCGGCGTCATAGAGGTATGATCGATCCGCGGTGATAATTGCGTAGGGACAGGCGATGCCGTCGAAGATCTCAGGCGTCGCGGGCTGAAGACGCACCCGCCGGTGGGCTGGATCGAACCGCCAGCTCCAGCCTTCGACCCCATCCTGTTCAAGCCTGGTCAATGAATGCCGCGCCAGATGGTCGGCAATGAAAAGATTGTCGCAACGCTGGGCAGGCGCGAACCGGAAACGAGCGAGTGCGGCAACCTGCGTCGGGTAGATGCGATGGACATGGGTATCCGAGCGCGGCCGACCGCTCCCGCTTTTGTGCGGCGGGAAAAGCGGCGCATCGATGACGACGCCGGCTTGCAGCCGCTCGCCCGCGCGCGCCATCAGTCCGAGAAGCTGGCGTCCCCCGAACGAATGCGCGGCGATGATGGGCTTTCGCGATTTTGCGAACAAGCCCGTCGCCTCCATCACGGCAAGCGCCTCGTCGACATGAACCGCAGTTCCATAGCTCTCGCGCCATCCCGACCGTCCCATCCCGGACCATGACATGGCCACCACATGATAGCGGTCCGTCAACATGGGCGCGACGAAATCCCACCAGTCGGCGTGGGCACTCATGCCGTGAAGAAGCAGCAGGCCGGGTTTTGTCGGGTCGCCCCACTGCAATGTTTCAATGGCGGCGCCTTGCGCGTCGACGAAGGAGCGACGAGGCTCGGTCGCCATCACCTCGACGAACCAGGCAGGCGCTGGCGGCACCTGCCCGCCAAATTGCGCCAACGGCGCAACAACGTTGGGATCGTCCTGCGCGGGCGAGCGCGACGCGTCCGGCCGCTCCATCACATGCTGCCGACCTTCTGCTTGTTCAGACTTCAAAGTGCGGCCTCGTCTCGGCAGTTCAACAGCATGGTTGCCACCGATGCTTGGTCGGGTTGGCCAATCGCCTGTACAATCAACCCTTAGTACCAAGATCTCAACATGACTGACAAGCAGCTGATCGCCATGATCCGGGAAATGCCAAGTGATCAGCCCTGAGTCTCGACATAGCGCCTATGTCCACTACGCATTTTCGTGAACAGCCTTTGAGAACAAGGAGCGCGGATCGAAACCTTGGCCGGAAAGAAACGTCGTCTCGCGTTCTTTGTGGACCTGTGAGAGCGCTGGGAACCCACAACCCATCCGCCGCCTGCCTCCCCACCGTCGCCGAGCTGTTTTAAGCCCGGCGACGCAAACCGCGCCCGTTCATGAACTACTGACCGGAAGACGTTGCTGCGCGTCGAACTGACAATGCGGCCCGGTCCAGGGCCGATGCAATTTCACGCACGACTCCTTCTGAGAGAACAAGCGGTGGGAAGAGCTTCAGGCTTGGTGGGTCGATTTCAGAAACGCTGTGGCAAAGGACACCCTCGGCGAATATTTCACGGTACAGCGCCTTGCCTGTATTCGTGCTGTCAACTTCCACGGAAACCGCGAGTCCAAAGCAAGACACGCCTTTGAGAAGATCGGGATGACGCTGGCACACTTGTTCAAGCTCGCTCTGCAGAACTCGGCTGATCGACTGCACGTTATCCAGTATGTCCCTGCTTGATGCGAGCTCCAACACTTTCGCTGCCACCAAGCAACTGATTTCATTGCCGCCGAGGCTGGATATGTAAGCGAAATTATGCCCATTCATGCAATGCTCATAAATTGCTTCGCGCATCAGCACGGCGCTGACAGGGTATAGTCCTCCCGACAACCCCTTGCCGGTGATCATCATATCAGGATCTATGTCGTAGAGCTCGCTCGCCCAAAGAGTGCCGGTACGACCCAAGCCGGTTCGGGTTTCATCGATGATGAAGAGAATGCCGCGCTCGTTACACATGCGAGAGGCCTCAGCGAAGAACTCCTTCGGGGCGGCCTGAAACGTCTCATAGTTCATCGGCTCAATGATGAACCCTGCGATTTCAGAGGTCAGCAGACGATCCAGCTCTTCCAGGTCGCCAAATTGCTCGAGAAACACGCAATGCTGGGACGGTAGGTTATAGTGGTCGATGATCCCCTCTTCTCGCGAGCCGGTCACAATTGCAGCGAACCCGGTGTGTCCATGATAACCGTGCCTGTAGGACAGCATCTTTTGGCGGAGCGTCATTCGAAATGCGAACATTGTCGCAAGGTCGACCGACAGCGTCGAACAAAGGGTCACAACACTGTTTGTCAGAGATGCTTTCGGGGCAAGAGAGGCTAACTGGTCCTGAAGGTTGAGATACTCAAGGTTGGGCACGGACCACAGCCCCGTATCTCGCCCCTCATCAAGCGCTTGGTGAAGAGCCTTCAAGACGTCAGGATGGCGGTGGCCGAGCGAATGGACGCCGCCGCCCGTGCCGCAGTCGATCAGCCTGCGCTCGCCTTCCGTATCCCAGAGATAGACGCCCTCTCTCTTGCCGATGACGAATTCAGCACCTTTGGCTCTCTGCCGCTCGGCGTTTGAGCGCCAGGAGCGCTGAATAAAGGCGTCGAAAACGTCTGCACTCGTTACCGGTGCATTTGAGCTTTGAATTGTCATTGTGAAACCCGTTGGTCAGCCCGATTTACTCGAGGGTGAAGTGCCAAACCTTTGAAACAATCCGCCACCCGTCGCCAGTTTTGGCGAGCGTCAGTTCGTCCGTGAAACTCTTCTGGAAGAGTATCTCCCGCACGCGCAGATGCGCTGTCGTTGGCGTCGGGATTTCCAATGATATGACCTCGTCACGACGAGGATCGCTCTTCGACGCAGGGGATATTCTGGCGCGGACAATTTCTAGGTATTCATCGACGCTCAATATCACCGGGGTGGTTCCATCGGTGAAGCAGAACAGCCTCGCCAATGGATGGAACATCTCTTGAAACGAACTGGCATCGCCCTCGTAAAGAGCGTCGAAGTATTTTTGCGCGATGGCTAGAATCTCGTCTTCATTCGACTGGTGTGCCATTCCTGATTTTACCCCCTCTTATCAGCCCTACCCGTCAACGGGTCGGCAGAGTTCTTCAGTTGAAGTCTGTGTTCAGTCGACAGTCATCCAGCACCTCAACTGTCTCACCAGTCGAAGCGGGTATGCTTGCGCATGAGCGGCCTTTAGGCAGCCTTTTCGACGGCGCCGGTCAGTCGATGTTCGACCAATCGAACCCAAAGGCTGGCGCCTATCGGCAGGATCGCATCGTTGAAATCATAATAGGTATCGTGTCCGGCAGCCTGGTGTTCCGCGTCTGCCTGACCGAGCATGAAGTAGCAGCCCGGCTTCCTCTCAAGCATGAATGAAAAATCTTCCGAGCCCATATCCGGAGCAGGATTGCGGACGATGTTTGATTCGCCAACCACTCCCGCAGCCACGGTCGCCATGACTTGCGCCTGAGCAGGCGTATTGATCGTCGGTGCGAACGGGCTTTCATATTCAATTTCCGCGGTCGCCCCGCGCAAGGCGGCATGACCATGGGCCAATCGGATGATTGCCGCTTCAAGCTGCTCGCGGACGCGGGGATCGAAACAGCGTACTGTGCCGACCAGTTCAACTACTTCCGGTATTACATTGAACGCCTCTCCGGCTCTGAAGCTGCCAACGGTGATGACAGCCGGCAACGACGTGTCGGTCAGCGTGCCTGGAAGGGTCTCAATGTCCAACAGCAACCGTGCCGCGATGGGAATCGGATTGACGGCGAGGTGCGGCGTGGCCGCATGGCCGCCGCGACCCCGGATGAGAATTCTGAAGCGATCAGCTGCGGCAGCAACCGCACCATCGTAGATGGCGATTTCACCCAAACGCCGTTCGGAATTGTGCAAAGCGTATATTTCATCGCAAGGAAAGCGCTCGAAAAGACCATCCTCAAGCATAGCGAGCGCACCACCGAGCCCCTCTTC
>JBEBXE010000181.1:0-6562 GCA_040391705.1 Aerobium aerolatum | reverse complement strand
AATCGTCAAGCGCAGGCGGCCCGCGCCGCGCGGATGACCCGCAACATCTGTTCGCCGCCTTGCGTCAGCGTACCGCTGTTGTCGATCACATGGCCACCATGGTCGAATCCGGCATAGGCTTCATTGCGGGCAAGGCGGGCGGCGATATCGGCTTGCGTTTCGCGACCGCGGGCAAACAACCGCGCGGCCAGCGCATCCGGCGACACCGTCACCAGCACCGGCACGGTCACGCCGTAGCGGGCGCGCACCTGTGGAATCACGCCGCGCGAGACATTGGCGATCACCACACCGCCGCCCCGCACGATGTCGTCAACGCGCACGGGAATGCCATAGGCCAGCCCGTGCGACCGCCAGCTCAGCGCGAACGCACCCGCCGCTTCCGCCGCTTCAAAACCCGCCACGTCGAGCGTGTCATGCGTTTCGCTCGCCGGGTCGCAGACCCGCGTAATCACCCGGCGCGCGAAGTGGATGTCGGCGTCGCCGCCAAGCCGCTGCTTCACATAGGCGAGCAGCGAATCCTTGCCGGCCCCGCTTGGCCCGACGACGGCGACGAACGCACCCGGCCCGATCAGCGCACTGGTCATGCGACGCGCACGCCCTCGCGCCAGACGGCGCGCACCACCGGCACGCCACCGTTCCAGCGCACCCGCACCAGGTCGGCGCGCTTGCCCGGCGCGATGCTGCCGCGATCGTCGAGCCCGACAGTGCGGGCGGGACGTTCCGTCACAAACTTCAGCGCGTCCGGCAGGGTCATCCCCTCGACGTCCTCGGCCAGCTTGAACGCGCCGAACAGCAGGCTCGACGGCACGTAGTCGGACGACAGCACGTCGAGCAGTCCGGCTTCGGCGAGGTCACGCGCCGCGATATTGCCGGAATGCGAACCGCCGCGCACGATGTTGGGCGCGCCCATCAGCACGCTCAGGCCCGCCTCGTGCGAGGCCCGCGCCGCCTCCACCGAGGTCGGGAATTCGGCCAGCCGGACGCCGTCGTCGACCGCCTCGCCGACATGGTCGAGCGTCGCGTCGTCATGGCTGGCGAGCGTGATGCTGCCGCCGCGGCAATGGTCGGCAATCGCCTTGCGGTGCGGCGCGGAATAGCGTTGCGACTGCGCCTGGCGCGTCTCGACATAGCGCGCAAACGCCTCGTCGCTCATGCCGCGTTTCGTCTTGTAGTAGAGCGCGTACTGCTCCATCGTCTGGAACTGGCGCTGCCCCGGCGCATGGTCCATCAGCGAGGCAAGGCGCACACGCTTCTCATCGCGAAAGTCCTCGAACCCTTCGAGCACGTCGGGGGCCGAAACCTCGCAGCGCAGATGCAGGAAGTGTTCCGAGCGCAGCCGGCCCTCGTCGCCCGCCTGCTGGATCGCATCGGCCAGCAGCCGCATCTCGCCGCGCATGAAACCTTCGTTCTCGTCGGAGCCAAGCCGCAGGCAGTCGAACACCGTGGTGATGCCCGACGCCGCGATCTGCGCGTCATGCGCCTGCACGGCAGCGACCGCGTTCCAGCGCACGCCCGGACGCGGCGCGAAATGGCCTTCGAGATGGTCGGTGTGCAGCTCCACCAGACCGGGGATCAGATAGTCGCCGTCAAGATCTTCACCGACGGAACCTGCACCGGGTTCGATCGCGGCGATGACGCCGCCAGCCACCGACAGCGAGCCGTCGACGATCTCGTCGGCAAGCACGATGCGGGCGTTACGGAAACTGGTTTGGGCGGACATGGTCAGGCAAACTTTCTTTCGGTTACGCAACCGAACTCATGGAAGGAACGAACGATGAAGGGCGCGCCCGGCTCGGGCTCGAGAAACAGCGCCAGCGATCCGAGGACGCGCGGGGCGTCCAGCAGCGGGCCGAAATGGTCTTCGATCGCGCGCTGGACGCGCGGCGCGTCGGCATGGTCGACACGCCCGCTCAGCGTCATGTGAAAGCGGAAATCTTCGAAGATGTAGGGATAGCCCCAGCGCATCAGGTTGCGCAGTTGCGACGGCGTCAGGTCGGACGCGGCACGGCGCTTGCGTTCGCTGTCGCCGAGTGGGGCGCGAAAGCGGTCGAACGCCATCACGACATCGCCGGCCAGCGCCGCAAGGTCCGGCCCCTGCACCTCCGGCATCAGGGCGAAGAAGCCGTCGAGCCGGCGCAACACCAGCTTGGGCACGCTGACCGGCTGCACGGTCTGGCACACCGTCTCGAGCGTTTCCACCAGCGCGCATTCGCTCTCGGTGTCGGCCAGCGTGAACGGCGCCATCATCGTGGCGTGGAAGCCGTAACGGCGCGCCGCCGCCGTGTGATAGGCGATCTCGGCGGCCGCCATCGTTGCCGTGGCGCGCGGTGGCAGCACGTCGCCGGTAAAGGCGCAGCGGCCCAGCCACGCGGTCGCGGCCCGCGTCAAAGCATCGTCCTGCGACGGGGTGTAATAGACTGCGTAGCGCATGGCCGCCTCCTGCCTGTTTTCGCCCTGCAACGCGCCTTCTCCTAAGCGAGTCGCATGACAGATTGACGACTCCGCCCGTCAGATCGCCGTGCGTCCCATTCGGACGCACACAGGACGATCGACCTTTTGAGAGCGCGTCGGATGCTCCGATGCTCAGTGAGGCCGTTCGCCGATGAAACGCTCGCGGATCTTCCTCGACAGCCAGTCGATGGCGAAGATGCAGACGAGCACGTTGAGCACCACGAAACTGACCTGATCGAACAGATTGGCGCGGAAGCGCTCGATGATGATCATGCCGACGCCACCGGCACCGACGAGGCCGAGAATGGTGGCGCTGCGGGTCGAGGATTCGAAGAAATACAGCGACTGCGAGATGAACACCGGCAGCACCTGCGGCAGGTAGCCGTAGCGCACCACCTTGATCGGCCCGGCCCCGGTGGCGCGCACGCCCTCGACCTGCTTGCGGTCGATATTCTCGATCGCTTCCGAATAGAGTTTCGCCAGCGTTCCGGTATCGGAGATGAAGATCGCCAGCACGCCGGCGAGCGGTCCGAGGCCAACGGCGCGCACGAACACGAGCCCCCAGATCAGCTGGTCGACGCCGCGCAGCACGTCGAGAAACCGGCGCACCAGATGACGGATCGGCCCAATCGGCATGGTGTTGCGCGCCGCCAGGAAGCCGATCACCAGCGCCGCCATCGACGCCAGCACGGTGCCGAGAAACGCCATCGCCAGCGTCTGGGCGATGCCGACATAGATCTGCTGATATTGCCAGTTGGCCATGTCCTGCCAGGAGAACATCGCCGAGATCAGCCGCCAGGCGCGCTCTGACGCCGAGGCGAGTTTCCAGATCTCGAAATACCACAGCGAGCCTGCGAGATAGGCGATCACCACCGCCCACAGCACCCACACCGGCAGGCGCGACGACAGGCCCGGAAACACCGCCGGATGCTCGCGGCGCGCCGCCGCGATAAAGCCGGCGTCGACGGCGGAAAGAGGCAGGGTGCTCATCGGAAATTCTCCTTGCCGATGAAGTGCATACGCAGGCGTTCGGAGAACAGGTCGATCAGCGTCACCACCACCACGACCAGCAGCAGCACCGCGACGACGCGATCGTCGGAGTAGAGGCTGATGACGCGGTTGAGTTCCTGGCCGATGCCGCCCGCGCCGACGAAGCCGACGATCGAGGAGGCGCGCACATTGATCTCGAAACGCAAGAGTGTGTAGGAAGCGAAATTGGGCAGCACTTGCGGCACGATGCCGTAGCGCATTTCCTCAAACCAGTTGCCGCCGACGCCGCGAATGCCTTCCACGGGGCGCATCGAGGCGTTCTCGTTGACCTCGGAAAACAGCTTGCCGAGCGCACCGGCGGTGTGGATCGCAATCGCCAGCACGCCGGCCAGCGGGCCGATGCCGACGGCAAACACCAGGATCAGCGCGTAGAGAATTTCCGGCACGCCCCGGCACAGTTCCATGAAGCGGCGCGACGCCCAGTAGATCGGCGTGTTGGGGGCAAGGTTGCGCGACGCCGGAAAGCACAGCAGGAACGCCACGCCCGCGCCGATGATCGTCGCCGTCAGCGCCATCAGGATGGTCTCGCCGATCAGCCGCATATAGAGCCAGAAGTCGGAGTACCAGTAGAGGATCGACCCCGGCACGGCGCGGCCATTGTCGCCGCGCGGCAGCAGCAGCTTGTCGAGTTCCAGGTTCGGCATGATGGTGCCGAAATATTCGAAGATGCGCGGCAGGCCGGACGCCAGGCGCTCCGGATAGAAGCGCGAGATATAGATCGAGGCGGCGATAGCGCCGGCAAACAGCACGAGGAACAGCAGGTTCATCGCCCGCTTCGAGCGGATCAGCTCGGCGCGGCGCGCTTCGAAGATCGTGACCGGATCGTCCGCCCCGTCCCTGGTAAAAACCGTATTGGCCATGGCTCAGTTCACCGCCATGCCGCGTCGTGCGTCTTGCGCCAGATCGTCTTCGGTCAGGCGCTGCTTGGCCGGCGTACCGCCCAGCGAGGTCGAGGTCATGCCCTCGGCAAACGCGTCGTCAGCCTCCGCGCCATAAATCTCGCGCGCCGTCGCCTGCGTCAGCTTGGCCGGCACATCGTCGAACACCAGCACCCCGTCCTTGAGCCCGATGATGCGGTCGCAATAGGCGCGCGCGGTGTCGAGCGTATGCAGATTGCAGACGACGGTGATGCCGTCCTCGCGGTTGATGGTGCGCAGCGCGTCCATCACCACCTTGGCGTTGAGCGGATCGAGCGAGGCGATCGGCTCGTCGGCGAGCATCAGCCGCGGCTCCTGCACCAGCGCGCGCGCAATCGCCACCCGCTGCATCTGCCCGCCCGACAGCGTGTCGGCCTGCTGCAACGCGGTGTGCGCCATGCCGAGCCGGTCGAGCGCGCGGATCGCAAAGGCGCGCTCAGCTGCCGAAAACATCTGCAGCATCGAAGGCAGCAGACCGTGGTGATAGAGCCTGCCGGTCAGGACGTTGGTGATGACGTCGAGGCGGCCAACCAGATTGAACTGCTGGAACACCATGGCGCAGGTGGCGCGCCATTCGTACAGCGCCTGGCCCTTCAGCTTGGTCACGTCGCGGCCGTCGAAGCTGATGCTGCCGCCGGTCGGTTCGGCCAGCCGGTTGATCATGCGCAGCAGCGTCGACTTGCCGGCTCCCGAGCGGCCGATGATGCCGACCATCTGGCCGTCCGGGATCGTCAGCGAGATGTCCGAAACGGCGTTGCGCGTGGCGAAGCTTTTGGTGAGATGTTGGATCGTCAGCATGGAAGCGGGCTCCATCCGGTCAGCATGAGATGACACGACCGCCGCCCTATCCGGAGCGGCGGTCGCGATGAGCCAGCCTGTTAGCGCGAGCCCTGCAGTTCGCGCTCGCGCATGGCGACGATGTTCTTGAAGAAGTCGTGGTCGACGCGCTTGAAGCCCTTGCCGTCACCCTGCGAGACGTCGACATAGCAGTCGTAATCGGCGTCATGCAGGTTGGCGAGCCAGTCGATGACCATCTGCTTCGGCGCGTCCGGCACGGCCTTGCGGATCACCCACGGGCCGTTCGGGATCAGGTTCGATTTCCAGATGATGCGCAGGTCGCTCATCTCGAGCAGCTTCTTGTCGACCATCGAGCGCAGCGCGCCGCGCGAGTAGCCGTCCTTTTCTTCACCAACGCCCGACGTCCAGGTCACGCCGGCATCGTACTGGCCGTTGAGAACAGCCACGACCGCCTGCTCATGCCCGCCGCCGAAGCCGGTGGTCGAGAAATATTCCTCGATGTTGATTTCCTGCATTTCCAGCTCGGCCTTCGGCACGAGGTAGCCCGAGGTCGAGTTCGGGTCGGCGAATGCCAGCGACTTGCCCTTCATCTGGTCGAGGTTCTCGATGCCGGAATCGGTGCGGGCATACATCATCGCGTAGTAGCCGTCGGAACCGTCATTTTCGAGCGCCACGAACATCGGTTCGACCGCTTCGGCGTCCTGCAGATAGATGCCGGCATAGCCGGAGGCGCCCAGCGAGGCGGCGTCGAGCTGGCCGGCCAGCAGGCCCTGCATCACGCCGGCATAGTCGGAAGCCGGGAACAGTTCGACCTTCACGCCGAGCTTTTCGCTCAGCTGCGTGACCATGCATTCGTTCTTGCGCAGACGGTCGGCTTCGTTTTCGCCGCCGAGCAGGCCGATGCGGAATGCCGGCAGTTCCGACTTCCAATCCTGGGCAAGCGCGGGGCTGGCAATGGCGGTGATGGCGATCGCCATGGCGGCGGTGGTGTTGAGCAGGCGAGCGAACATGAAAGGCTCCAAACACTTCGAGAGAGAAACTTGCTGGTGGCCGGACGTCTGCCCGACCTGACGCCGCGACCCCTAAAGCGTTTTCGCGACGCCCCGATTACGGTTTTGCCAAGCTTTTGTGACAGTCGCGGTCAGGAGCATGTCGCCCGGAAGTGGGAACCGGTTTCGGGGCAACGACATGCGTGGAAACAAAAACCTAAAGCGGGTCGCATGAGTCCGTTTAATCGCGACACGCTTTAGGCCGCCGCGCGTTGCGGCGCGAAGCCGGTGACGTCGATGATGCGGTCGGCGACCGCCTCGCGCACGTCGGCGTCGTGGAAGATGCCGAGCAGCGCC
>JBEBXE010000180.1:0-6576 GCA_040391705.1 Aerobium aerolatum | reverse complement strand
CCAGCCCACGGAACAGCAGCCGGCCGCATGACACATGCATGGTGTGGATCGATCACACACTACTTTGACAATTCCGGAACCTCGATATCCATCAGCGGCGCGAATTGCTGGCCGCCGTGAAGGTCGGCATCGGCAGGGTCACCGGCCGGAAGCAACCTCGGAATCGTGAACTTGAACGCGAGCGCGTTGTCACAGACGAAGAACTTCATATCGTTGACATCACAACCGATCTTCTCGGCCATGGCCTCGGAGGTGATAACGCCGGAACGTTTCACATGCTGATAAGTAGCCTCATCGGAGAACATGATGTCGTAGGTGAGGGAGAAGGGGCCGGCGTTCTTGCTGCGGATCAGCGCGGTGCAATCGCTCAGTTTCATGGTGGGCTGCCTTTATCGATCAACCGAGAGTGAGGATTTCTCTGCGGAAAACGGTTTCGTCCGGCGTGGGAAGCAGGACATGGTGCATCGAGAACCTCCAATACGGTCCCCGTTCTACGTGGGCTTGATTGAACAGGCAGGCGAAGCCCGTGATCGAGCCCGACCATTCGGGAATCGGGTGATGCAGCAGGGGCTGCCGGCTCAGTTCTGCAAGCTTGTTTGCAAGCTCCTGGGTCGGTGCCGAAAGACAGAAGGCGAGACCGATTTCGTGCGGCGGATGCGCGTGGGAAGGCTCGCGAGCCCCCATCACGGCGTTGTGCCCATAGGCGTGCGTGTCAATTCTCCAGTCTTTCGGCGACAGCACATCGCCCAAAAGGCGCGCGGCGCGCTGGCGCACCTCATCTTTCACTTCCGCCAACCATTTGTCGAACTGGCGAATGATGAACGGATCCCTGATGCCGCCCATAAGCATCGACTGATAGCCGGCGAATTCGACGCCTTCCAGTTTTATGCTCGGCCTGTCCGCCGGAATGTAGCGAGCGCCGGAAATGCGAACGCTGACCGGGTCGTACTGCTCGAACTGCGCGTCGGTGATGTCGAGCGTTCCCGATGATTCGCGATGCAGATACGGATCGCCGTTTTCATACAGGCTGTGCGAGGCTACGCTTTGAGGCGTGCAACGCAGCCCCTCGCCCAGCGGGGTGATGATACCGTGGTCGGCAAACAACTCGCCGAACATGGCGCCCTTGCCGTAGGTCTCGCAGGTCAGCGTGCCGCATTCGACGATCTTGCCGGCATGCCAGGCAAGTCCCTCAGGGATGCCGCGCATGATGGGCAGAGCGGCGAAGAGGGCTGAATCGCTGCATCTGCCGGCCAAAATGAAGTCGACATCCTCCTGTAACGCTTCCTGCAGCGGCTCGACCCCCATCATGCCGACGATGCGCGTGGAACGGCCGATGCCGTCGCGGTCCAGCGCAGGCGCATGGTCGAGAGCGACCACGCGTCCGTCATCATAGGCGTTCTGGAGCATCGCCGGATCAAGTTCTGAACGGATCACCGCGATGCGGCGCTTCAACCCGTGCTGCGAGACGATGTCCTTGATGATGTCGAGCGTACGATCGACATGAGGGTCGCCGCCTGCCGTGTCTGCGGACCCGACGAGAACAGGTGTGCCCTTGGGCACTTCTGTCAGCAATATCTCAAGATCGTGCCGCATGGCCTCGGTGGCGTAGGCGCCCTTGCCGACGCCGAGGTGGTATGGGCCTGCATCAATCGTACCAGCATCGGACGCGACAAAATCCGGTTGCCGCTCCATAGCGGCACGGAAGGCCGGCAGGTGGATGCCACTTCCGACAGCGCCGGACGAGCACACAAATTTCACACTCTCAGTCAAGGCAAGCTCCGCTGCTTCATTGTGGGGGCAACTCACCACAGATAATCGAGATTGTCGACTAAATTTTCGCAATACTCGCAAAACAGGCTTGACGTCTAAAGATTTTACCGCATTTCTTTAGATAGCTCGCAGTTTTGTCGACAAAGGTGAGATGTGGATAATTCAGCCCCCCTTTCGGACCAGATCGTTCAGATCATCTCCGACGCGGTCATCTCAGGCGAATTCGCTGAGGGTGAGCGGTTGCGGGAGGCGGAACTCGCAACACGGTTTGGTGTAAGCCGTGCCCCGCTGCGTGAAGCGATGCGGCTGCTTGAAGAGCGGCGGCTCATTGAGCGGCTGCCCTACGCCGGTGTGCGTGTTGTTCCTTTGACCGCCCGTATGGTTTCCGAGCTCTACGAAATTCGCGCCGCGCTGGAGGCAATCGTCTGCCGTCGCGCAGCGGCAAGGATCACCGACACGCAGATCGAGGAACTTGAAACGATGCTCGAGGCCGAGCGGTCGCTGCTTCCTCTCATTGAGCACGGCGAGCAAAGCCGGCCACTTCCGATCCGGGACTTTCATGCCCGGCTGGCAGAGATAGCCGACAATTCGGAGCTTCAGAGCCTGCTTGCAACTGATCTGTGGCGCCGCGCACGCGGTTACTACCGGCGTGTATGGCCGGACCTCGCCGACCGCACCCGCATCGCGCATGCCGAGCATTCTGCGGTTCTGGATGCGTTGCGCCAGCGGGACGGAGAACTCGCAGCGTTGCTGATGCGCCGGCACATCGAGCGCTCCCGTGCATTGCTTGAAAGCCAGGTTTCCCCGCTGGCCGACTGACACCGGGGTTGGAAAAAGCGATCCGAAATGGGCGGATCGACACAAGAAAATTAGAGGAGAACACAATGGGACGTTTTACTGGATGGGTTGCAGCCGCTGCTCTGCTGGTTGCTGGCACAAATGCCTTCGCCGATGAGCAGGCAGAGCTGGTGGAGACGAGCAAGGCCGAAGCCGGCCTTCTGATTTACTCGAACCTCGAGCCCGAATTCTGGACGGCTGCGCTGGAAAAATTCAACGCACAGTACCCGTGGATCAAGGTCGAAACCACCAATATGGGCGGCGACCTCTGGGAGAAATATTACGCGGAAAGCTCGACCTCGACCCGCACGGCAGATCTTATCCTGACCGCAGGTGTCGACCGCTGGCTGGAGTTTGCCGAAAAGGGTGAGATTGTTGACTATGTTTCGCCGGAGGCCTCGTCCCTGCCAGACTGGAGCAGGCCGCTGCCGGGTCTCTATACCGCATCTGTCGACCCGATCATCATTGCCTACAACAAGTTTGTCGTCACGGAAGACAAATGGCCCAAATCCGTCGCCGACATCGCGGCACTCGCTCCCGACTACAAAGGCAAGGTGTCGACATATGATGCCGCTGCCAATCCGTTCGGCCTGTCACTCTTCTGGACCTGGGATCAGAATCATCCGGAAGGCTGGTCGCAGATGGAAGCCATCGGCGCTGCTTCGCGGCCGGAGCGCAGTGCGGGCACCATCCGCGACAAGGTCATATCCGGCGAGTACGCGCTTGGAATGTTCCTCTCCGGGGTCAACATCCCGCGCCTGAGCGCACCGGAAATGTCGTCGATTGTCGGCTGGGCTTTTCCCGAAGACGGCACGATGCTTTCCATGCGCGGACTGGCGCTGACCAAGGCAGCCTCGAGCCCGGCCTCGGCCAAGCTGATGATGAATCTCCTGCTGTCACGTGATGGCCAGATCGCGCTCGCAGAGAACGGCCTCACCCCCTATCGCGACGACATTTCCAACGATGACGTGCCCTATTACAGCCTGACCGCGATCCGCGAGCAGGTCGGCGAGGAGAACATCTTCATCGTCGAGTACGACCCGGAACTGATGACGAACCGCGAAGCCTTTTCCCAGAAGTGGTCGGCCGCGTTCTTCGCCAAGAAGTAACGACGCGACATGCAAGAGAGACACGGTTCAGTGCCAGCGCCAACCGCCACCCTCTCCGTCGGGCCTATATCCCCGGGCGCACGCCCGGGGAGGAGCCTGGCAGAGCCTTTCATCCAGCACGCCGTGATGCTTTCATGCGTCGCGCTGGTCATGGTGCCCCTGGTGCCGCTGCTGCTTCAGGCGTTCAGCCCCATGCCTCTCTACGCATGGCAGGGCTCCCTGACCCTCGGCAACTTCCGCACTCTCTTCGGCTTGCCTGAAATATCGGAACTCGCCGGCAACACGCTTTTGTTCTGCGCGATATCGATCATCTTCTCGATGGTGTTCGGGATCGGGCTGGCGATCGTGGTGGCTCGGACCAACATCCCGGCACGCGGACTGCTGACAAGCATCCTGCTGTGGCCGATTTTCGTGTCGCCGCTTGTCATCGGCTTCGGCGCGATCCTGACATATGGACCGACGGGCTACATCACCACGCTGGTGACACGTATAACCGGCATCAGCGAACCCTGGAACATCTACTCGCTCACCGGCCTGTCGCTCATCTCCGGCCTGTCGATGGCGCCGATGACGATCCTCTACTGCCTGTCGTCGGCAAGGCAGCAGGATCCACGGCTGGAACAGGCGGCGCAGGTCGCCGGTGCATCGCCCGTTCGGATCATGCGCCGCATTACACTGCCGATGATGCGGCCGGCGCTGATCTTCTCGCTTGCGATGAACATCGTCGCAGCGCTGGAAATGTTTGCGATCCCGCTTCTGCTCGGCGGCCCGTCCGGCATCCAGCTTTTGACGACCTTCATCTATGACAAGGGCTTCGAGGACGGACGGCCGGACTACGGCCTCGTAGCCGCGGCTGCGCTGGTGCTTCTTGTACTCGTCGCATTGCTGGTTGCTGCGCAGACCTTCGTGCTGCGCCGCAGCCATCGCTTCCTCAGCATCGGTCCGAAAGGAAGCCGCATGCAGGTGATGGACCTCGGCGCATGGAAGTGGTGGGTGTTCGGGGCGACGCTTTCCTATGTTCTGCTGGGGATCGTGGCTTTGGTGTTCGGGTTGTTCCTGCGCTCCTTCGTCATGGTGTTGTCCCCTTACATCAACCCGCTCGATGTGCTCACGCTGAAAAACTATCAGGATGTGCTGTTCAATCCGAGCTACCAGCGCGCGATCTGGAACACCGTTCTGATCGCCATCGGCGGCGCATTCGTCGGCACAGTCATCATCGGAATGATCACCTTCGTCGCGCAGCGTTCGAGCTATCGCCTCGCCCGTCTGCTCGACCTCACCGTGCAGTTGCCCCGCGCGGTGCCCGGCCTGATCGTCAGCCTCGGCGTCTTTTATGCGGTGATTTTCATCCCGGGCCTTTCCGTTTTCGGCGGCACGCTCTGGGTTCTGGCTTTTGCCTACGTCATCCGCCATCTGCCGGCCGGCTACGGCATCGTGGCGCCGGCGATGTTGCAGGTCACGAAGGACTTCGACCGCGCCGCCAGCGTTGCCGGTGCGTCATGGATGACCATCATGCGTCGCATCGTTGCCCCCATCCTCAAGCCGGCGTTCCTGTCCTGCTTTGCGCTGCTGATGATCCTTTTCTTCAAGGAATATGCGGCGGCGATCTTCCTTTATCGCCCCGGCAATGAGGTGATTTCCATGGCGATGCTCAACGCCTGGGTGCCGGGCTACACCGGTATCGTCGCCTCGCTGGCCGTGATCCAGATCGTGCTGACGAGCCTGCTTCTGCTCGTTTTCACCCGCCTGTTCGGAGTCAAGTTAAATGGCTGACATCGTTATCGAAAACATGAGCCGCACGATCGGCGCGCTGAAGATCCTGCACGATTTGTCGCTTTCGGTTGCCGAAGGCGAGTTCATCACCCTGCTGGGCCCGTCCGGTTGTGGCAAGTCGACGACGCTCAATGCGCTTGCCGGCCTCGACCGGCCGAGCGCTGGACGGATCACCGTCGGCGGGCGTGTGCTCTACGACGAGGACGCGGGCATCTTCGTGGAGCCGCGGTTCCGTGATCTCGGCATGATGTTTCAGTCCTATGCGCTGTGGCCGCATATGACGGTGCAGCAGAACCTCGCCTTCACCCTCGACATCCGCCGGATCACCGGCGCTGTCGCGCGTGAGAAGATCGCGCACGCACTCGACCTTGTGGACATGGACCGCTACGCGGGTCGCTATCCCGGTGAGTTGTCGGGCGGACAGCAGCAACGCGTCGCGCTCGCGCGCACCCTCGTCTACGGTCCTCGCCTGATGCTGCTGGACGAACCACTGTCCAACCTCGACGCCAAGCTGCGTGACAAGGCAAGGGACTGGTTGCGTGACCTGCAACGACGCACGGGCGTGACCACAGTCTACGTCACGCACGACCAGACCGAGGCGCTCGCGCTCAGCGATCGTATCGTGGTGATGGAAGCGGGCCACATCGTCCAGGTTGGAACCCCCGAACAAATTTACCAGCAGCCGGCATCGCCGTTCGTCGCGGATTTCGTTGGCTCGAACAACATTTTCGAAGCTCGTGTTCTGCGCAGGCAGGAACGCACACTGACGCTTGGCCTTGCCGGCGGCATCGAGATTCTTGCACCCGCCATAGACGGCGTGGAAGTTGGGGAACTGGTCAAGGCAGCGATCCGCCCGGAAGAGATCGTACTCGGGGAAACCAACCCGGAAAGTGACCCTGCCGAAATCCACGCGGTCGAGCTGCTCGACAGTGTCTATCAGGGGGCCCGGCACGTTCTGGCTTTCAGGCTCGGCGACGTCGAGTTCCAGGCCGAGCAGGCAAAAGCCATTGCCGCAGGACAGACGCTGCATGCCCGCCTGCCACGTGAAGCCATTCACGTTTTCGCGCCGGCCTGAGATGGGCGCATT